>DATMAB010000015.1:0-300000 GCA_035573675.1 Terriglobales bacterium | reverse complement strand
ATGCCGTTGGGTTTGCGGTCGCGCGTGCCGGCGAAGATCACATCCTCCATGCGCGAGCCACGCAGCGTCTTGGCGGACTGCTCGCCCAGCACCCAGGAGATGGCGTCCGCGATGTTGGACTTGCCGCAGCCGTTCGGCCCGACGATGGCGGTGACGCCCTCGCCGTCGAACTTCATCTCCGTGCGGTCGCAAAAGGACTTGAAGCCGAGAATCTGCAGCTTCTTCAGTTTCAGCAAGTTTCACTCCTTGGCCCTAACTCCGGGCCGGAACCCTGGGCAGCCAGCGCCAGGCGGCACGCCCGCGTAAGTGCCGCTCGGACGGGCGCTTGACCCGCACGACGGCTCTGCCGGGGGGAATCCAGAAGGCCCCAAATGCACCTAACTGTAGCGGCTAAGTCTCGGGTGGTCAAGCAATAAGCGCCCAAGATATTGGGGTCATCGACCGGATACCACAATACATTGCACAGAAAACGGTGCACTCAGACCTGCTGCTGGCTTGCGGTGGGAATGAAGGTGCAGGAAACCGCCAGAACGCTCTAGAGCATAGCGCGTCCCCACTGTGGAAGCAAGCGGCAAGCGGCCCGAGAGCAGTTCTGCCGGACCGTTCCGCTTATTACATGAAAAGTAACGGCGGACACCACGGTAGCGGCGCTGGGCAGCGGCGCCTATCCCAGCTTCTGGAAGAAGCGAATGATGCTCTCGATGCCCCGGTAGAAGTTCTGGATATGGAACTTCTCGTTGGGGGCGTGGATGTTGTCGTCAGGGAGTCCGAAGCCCATCATAACGGTGGGAATCTTCAGGAACTCTTCGAAGTCGGCGACGATGGGGATGGAGCCGCCGCTGCGGATAAACACCGTTTCCTTGCCGAACACTTCCTTCATGGCTTCCGTCGCCACGCGGATGTAGTGGTTGTCGGTGCGCACCACGCTCGCCGGCCCCGCCGAGTGTTTCTTGATCCTGACCTGGATGCCCTTGGGGACGATGGAGCGGACGTACGTTTCGTACTTGTTCCAGATGTCGGCGGGATCCTGGTCGGGCACCAGGCGCATGGAGATCTTGGCCGAGGCACGCGCCGGGATCACCGTCTTGGCTCCGGCCGAGGTAAAGCCTCCGGGCATGCCATGCACCTCGAGCGTGGGCCGCGCCCAGGTGCGGTAGAGCACGGAGTATCCGGCTTCCCCCGTCAGCACTGTGGATCCCACTTCCGTCTTGCGATAGTGCTCTTCGTCAAAGGGGAGCTTTTCCCAGGCTTGCAGCTCTTCGGGCGTGGGCGCCTTGACCGCGGCGTAGAATCCGGGGATGAGGATGCGCCCGCCGTCATCCTTCAGTTTGCAGATGATGCGCGCCAGCGCCTCCAGCGGATTGGGCGCCGCGCCGCCATACATTCCCGAGTGCAAATCGACCATGGCGCCCTGTGCTTCGATCTCCGTGTAGACCAGGCCGCGCAATCCGACGCACAGCGTGGGCAGGTCGGGTGCGAACATCTCGGTGTCCGAGACCAGGGCGACATCCGCCTTCAGGCGCTCCGGATGTTTGCGCACGAAATCGGCGATGGACTCGCCCCCTACTTCCTCCTCACCCTCGATGATCATGCGGAGGTTGACCGGCAGTTTGCCGCCGCCGGTCTTCATCAGCGCCTCCAGCGCTTTCAAATGCATGTACATCTGGCCCTTGTCGTCCACCGCGCCGCGCGCATACAGATTCCCGTTGCGCTCGGTGGGCTCGAACGGCGGTGACTGCCATTCCTCCAGCGGGTCGGGCGGCTGGACGTCATAGTGCCCGTAGCACACCACGGTGGGCTTGCCTGGAGCATGCAGCCAGTCGGCGTATACCAGCGGATGCTGCGGAGTCGGGATGATCTCGACGTGCTCCAGGCCGATGCGCTTCATCTCGTCGGCGATGAAGCGCGCTGCGCGCTGCACGTCATCCTTGTGCTCGGGCAGCGTGCTGACGCTGGGGATGCGGATCAGGTCCTTCAGTTCACTGAGGAAACGTTGCTGGTTTTCGCGGGCGTAGGCAATGGCGGGAGAAGCCATTCGGATGATTGCTCCTGGCAGAAGTTCACGACGACCACCATTTCAGTATATACCGCGGTTCCGCTCACCGGCCCCCACCGGGAAGGGCAGCCTCCTAACCCTCAAAACGCCGAGGGGAGAACGACCCCAGGTCGAAGGAAGGAGTCTTGCCCGTCAGCATTTCCGCCATGACCTGGGCCGTGGCCGGCGCCAGCAGGATGCCGTCGCGGAAATGTCCCGTGGCGACGAAGTAGCCGGGCGTGGCGGTCTCGCCCAGGATGGGAAGCCGATCCGGAGTCCCTGGTCGCAGGCCGGCCCACGCTTCCAGGATGCGCACGTCGCGCAGCGCGGGAAGCAGTCGAACGGCCGTGTCACGCAGGCGCTGGATAGTCGCCGGTTCCACGCGCTTGTCGAAACCGGCTTCTTCCACCGTGGCGCCGATCAGAAGGCGACCGTCGCTGCGCGGCACCAGATAGACCTCCGGCGTGCGCACGATATGGCCAAGCCAGCGCCGGTCGCGCATGGCCACAGCGAGCATCTGTCCCTTCACCGGACGCGTGGGAAAGCGATGGGGTCCGAGCTGGCCGGCCCACGCGCCGCAGCAATTCACCACCGCGGCGGCGGGGAAGCGGGTCTGCGCAAAGGTGACCCCGGCGATCCGGCCCTGTTCCGTCCATATCCCGGTCGCGGGCGCGCCGGTGGAGAGCGCCACGCCGCGATGCCTCACGGCCGCGGTGAGCGCGGCAACGAGGGCGCGCGGATCGACGCTGCGGTCTGGCAGTTGCACCGCCTGCAACTCCGGCGGCTCGAGGCGCGGTTCCAGCTCGTGAATCTCGCGCACGGCCAGCGGCACGAGGGGTGCCGCAACATCCAGGGCTGCGAGCTCATCGGCGCCGCCGAAGAACAGCGTACCGTCGCGGCGCAGGTCGACGCGCATGCCCGACTCGTCCTCGATTTCGTGGACGAACTCGGCGTACAGCACATCGCTGGCCCTTTTGAGCGCCTGGAGTGCAGAAGTCGCGGCCGGTTCGCTGACGGCCAGCATGCCGGCGGCCGCGTAGGAGGATTCGTGGCCCGGCCTGCCGCGCTCGACGACACGCACGGCTGCGCCTTGCTTGTGCAGCTCGCGAGCAAGGGAGAGGCCGATCACGCCCGCGCCCAGCACGACCACGTCGGCATGCCGCATGGCCTGATTGTACGGCGGCGCCGATGGCAGATGACGCGGCGGCTTCGCCCCTGTTTCCTGTTGCGACGCGCTCGCGAACGATGCTTAAATTCTGCCGACGCTTGAACAACGGAAGCCGAGGTTGCCCTGGTCATGGCGATGTGTCCGCGCTGCCGGTTATCGGTTCCAGCCTTCTCCCGTTGCGACCACTGCGGTTTGATGCTGGGTTACAACGGGCTTACGGTTCTGATCGAGTGCGACGAATCCGGCGCCCTGGAGCGTGCGCGCACACTGGCGCAGCGCCAACCCTCCTGCCGCGAATACCAGGAGGAAAGCGGCCGTCGCTACCTGCGGGTCACCTACAAGTTTTCCGAACTGGATGAGTACAACCGCCTGGTCACAGCGGCCGCCGGACTTCCGCGCAAGCACGCGTTCATCAACGGACTGGAAGTTCCGTGGACCAGGCTGCGCGCGCGTCAGCTCCCCGGCAACTCTTCGCGCTCGCGGGGACGTGCTGCAAACCGGAGGCGCTCGCTGGAGGCGTAGCTTCGCTGATCAGGTTGCTGATTGACACGCTCCGCTTCCGGGCCTGACAATCGAGATGCACCGCATCCACCCTCCAAAGGAACAAGGACTATGAATGGCAGCGACTCCCCCGGCGGCTCCGGTGGCGGGCTGAAAATCGTCCTGCTGGCCGTAGCCGGTCTTTACATTCTTGCTTCGCTGTATCTGTTGTTCGACATGCGCGGCCGCATCGGCACGCTGGAAGCCTTCCAGGCCACGTCCAGCGCGGCCCAGAAGCAGCTTACCGAGCGCATGGAATCCGCCGACGCCCGCATGAAGGCCACCCTCGAGGCCCTGGAAGAGAAGCTTGGCATCACCGAGAAGGAACTGGAGGCCCGCACCGCCGAACTGCAGCGCGCCCAGAAGGCGCAGGCGGCCAGCCTGCGACAGGAGCAGAAGGCGCAGATGGAGGCGGTCAGCGGCCAGGTCGAGAGCGTAAAAACCGAGGTCGGCGGCGTGAAGACGGAAGTCGCCACCACCCGCACCGAGCTGGAAGCTACCAAGGAGAAGCTGGAGCGTACCATCGGCGACCTCGGTATCCAGAGCGGACTGATCGCCAAGACGCGCGAGGAAGTCGATGAGTTGCGCCGCCGCGGCGAACGCAACTACTACGACTTCACCCTGATCAAAGGCCAGAAGCCCACGCCGGTGGCCACCGTCAGCCTGCAGCTCAAGAAGGCCGACGCCAAGAAGAGCAAGTTCACGCTCAACGTGATCGCCGACGACCGCACCATCGAGAAGAAGGACCGCACCATGCTGGAGCCCCTGCAGTTCTACACCGGCAAGGACCGCCAGCTTTACGAACTGGTGGTGTTCACCGTGGATAAGAACAAGGTGGTGGGCTACCTGAGCACGCCCAAGGGCCACATCGCCAAGGCCCAGTAAGCCGGGCAAGGATACCTGGGGGCGGTGCTTCAGCCGCCCCTACGGCTTCTTTTCCACGAGCGTCAGCGGCCTGCGGTCGTAGAGGTCCAGCATCACCGTGAACGCCTTGCGCTGATCAAAGCTCTCGCGAGTAACGGGAAAGGCGAACACCAGCATTCCCTCCTGGGTCGCGCCGGGGGCAATGCGTTCTTCCATGCGCAGGGGAGCGATGCGGTACGTCGCCAGGTCGGGAAAAGCCTGGAAGTAGCGGTCGTGATCGACTACCGACGCGGCCTCGTCTTCCAGCATGCCCGTCTCCGAGCCTGAGGCGACCTCCAGACGGGCTTTGGCGTTGTGCAACACCAGAGGCTTGTCGACCAGGTTCTCCACCTTGACGTGCACGACCACCAGAACCTTGTCTTCGGGCAGGGCCACGGCGGCCACGCGGGTGATGGTGCCCGTAGTCCCTGGCTTGGCTGCCTGTCGTGAGTAGATTCCCACCAGCACTGCGAGGACGATGGCGGCGGCCAGCACCGGCAACACCGGCGGCAGCGTGCGTCGGGCGCTATCCATCTCTTCGCCCATGGGCAGGTGCCCGGCATCCGGCGGCGGCGGGGGAGCGGAGGGTTTCTGCGGCTCGCTGCTCATGCCGCCTCCTTCATGGCAGCGGCGAAGTTTTCCGCCTGCAGCGTGTTGAGGACGTCCTGCGGCGTCAGCCAGGCGCGCCGGGCCTGCAACACGCCGTATTTCATTTTTTCCAGGTGCGACGTGTGATGGGAATCGGTGTTGATCACAACCTTCAAACCGTGCTTCAGGGCGAGCCGCAGGTGGACGTCGCACAAGTCCAGCCGCTCCGGATACGCGTTCAGCTCCATGGCCACGCCTCGTTTCGCAGCCTCGCGGAACACGCTCTCCATGTCGAACTGGTAGCTGTCGCGGCGCAGCAATAGCCGTCCCGTGGGATGCCCGAGGATGCAAGTGTTGGGGTTGGCGATTGCGCGCAGCAGTCGATCGGTCATGCGCGCCGGCTCCTGATTGAAATGCGAATGGACACTGGCGATGACCACGTCCATCTGTTCCAGCACGGCATCGGACAAGTCGAGCGCGCCGTCGGCCAGGATATCCACTTCGATTCCGGCCAGAACGCGGATGTCGTCGTACTTCTTGCCCGCGGCGCGGATGCGGCGGATGTGGGCTTCGGCGCGCTTGTCGTCCAGGCCGTTGGCCATGGCCAGGTTCTTGGAGTGGTCGGTGATGGCCATGTACTGGTAGCCGCGCGCCCGCGCCGCTTCGATCATCTCCTCGATGGTGTTCTTGCCGTCGGTCTCGACGGTGTGCATGTGCACGTCGCCACGGATGTCGGAGAGTTCCACCAGGCGCGGCAGCTTGTGCTGCTCCGCCAGTTCGATCTCGCCAGTGGCCTCCCTCATTTCCGGCGGGATGTAGTCCAGTTGCAGCTTGGCGTAGATCTCCTCCTCCGTGCGCCCGGCGACCGGCTTCTCGCCCTTCAGTTTCGCCAGCGAATACTCGTTGAGCGTGTATCCCATCTTGAGCGCCCGCTGCCGCAGCAGGATGTTGTGCGCTTTTGATCCGGTGAAGTAGAGCAGGGCGGCGCCGTGCGATTCCGGCGGGAGCAGGCGCACATCAACCTGCATGCCGTTGTGCAGCTTGAACGAGATCTTGTTCTCGCCGCGCAGCAGGACCTGCGCGATACCAGGAAAGGCCGTCACCCGGTCCGCGATGGCGTCCAGTTGTCTCTGGCTGGCCTTGGCTTTGTAGGTGATGAGCAGGTCGAGGTCGCCCACGGTCTCCCTTCCCCGCCGCAGCGAACCGGCCGGAGTCACGGCCTCGACACCCGGCGTTCCGGCCAGGTGCGCCACCAGCTTCTGGGCCGTGTGGTCGGCTTCCTCGATGAGGAAGCGTCCCGAGATGCGGCGGTAATCCTCGATGGCCTTGAGGATCTTGGCCTCGTGTTTCTCGCCCATCCGCGGCAGCACGCGCAGCTTGCCCTCGCGCGCCAGTTTCTCCACGCCGTCCACGTCGCACACGTGGTACGCGTCCCAGATCAGCGCGATGGTCTTCGGTCCCAGGCCCTGGATCTTCAGCAATTCCAGGATGGTGGGCCGGTACTTCTTCAGCAGGTCTTCGCGCGACTTCAAGCGTCCGGTCTTCAGGATCTCCTTCAGGTGCTCGAGCATGCTCTTGCCGATGCCGGGGATCTCCAGCACTTGCTTGGGGTCGCGGATGAGGTCGGCGATAGCTTGCGGATGGCTGGCGATGGATTCGGCGGCCCGCCGGTAGGAGCGCACCCGGAAGGAATCCTCGCCGTGGATCTCCATCAGGTCGGCGGTCTCGTCCAGGATGGCGGCGATGCTCTGGTTGTCCAGCGGCATGGCGGATGGGCGCTGGAGGGAATTCTAATCTGCGCAGCGGCTCCGCGAACAGAACAAGGCCCAGCCACAGGGCTGGGCCAAAGCGGCGAGCGCGGGCTCGCTATCCGGAGGTGACTTTCGACACCTTGTCGGCCTGCGGGCCTTTTTCGCCCTGGACGATCTCGAATTCCACGTCGTCGCCTTCCTGCAGGCTCTTGTAGCCCTCGGTGATGATGGCGCTGAAATGCACGAAGACGTCCGGGCCGTCGCTGCGCCCGATGAAGCCATACCCCTTGGCGTTATTGAACCACTTCACCTTGCCCCTGATGCGTGCCACGCCTCTGTACCTCCCCTTGGATCAACCGCTCCTGCTGTGCCTCGATCGCTTTCGCCCCGGCGAGCGCGTGAGTTGGCGCCATTCTGAGATTTTTCCCGGTCAAGGTCAACGCAAATCGGACCTTGAGCCGGTCTTTTTTTGAACCAGCCAGAGCAGGCCGGCGATGGTCTTGCCGTCGCGGATGCGGCCTCGCATCACCATCTCCACCGCCTCCGCCAGCGGCCAGAACCGCTGCTCGATGACTTCATCCTCCTCCGGCTGCGCGTCCCCGTGGCGCAGCCCCTGGGCCAGGTAGATGGCCATGGTCTCGTCGAGAAAGCCGGGGCTCGGGTAGAAGAACAGCACGCGCTTCCAGCGCCGGGCGGCAAGGCCAGTCTCCTCCGCCAGCTCACGACGCGCCGCCGCTGGTTCGGATTCCCCGGCGTCGATTCGTCCCGCCGCCAGCTCCCACAGCGCCCGTCGCGCCGCATGACGATACTGCCGCACCAGCAGCACCTCAAGCCGACCCCGCCGGCGCCGCACCGGCATGATCACCACCGAGCCCGTGTGCCGCACCACGTCGCGCCTTGCCGTGATGCCGCCCGGCTCGCGGACATAGTCGGTGGTGACGTGGAACACCGGCCCGCGGTAAACCACCTTGGACGAGATCACCTGCGCTAGCACCTTTTTCGAGTTCGACATGAGAGCAACTGTAGCCTGTCCCACTAACCACTAGCCACTGACAAATGCATCTGGCTGGGCGCTGGTCCCTGGCCACTGGCCACTGACTTCTGGCAACTGCTATTCTCGCCCTCCATGCCTGCCAAACCTTCCATCGCGCTGGTCGGACCGGGAAACCTGGGGTCGGCCCTGGCGGTTGCGCTGCGCCGGGCGGGCTACCGTATCGACGAAGTCATTTCCCGTGATCAGCCGGCCTCGCGCCGCCGGGCCCGCAGCCTGGCGCGCCGGGTCGGAGCGCGCGCGACCACGTTGGAGAGCGCCCGTCTCCGCGCCCCCCTGCTCTGGATCGCGGTCACTGACGATGCCATTCCGGCCGTGGTGCGCACCCTCGCGCCGCGGACGAACTGGAAAGGCATGGTTGCCCTCCATTCCAGCGGCGCGCTCTCCAGCGACCAACTGCGACCGCTGCGCCTGCGAGGCGCGTCGGTCGCGACGCTGCACCCCATGATGACTTTCGTGTCCGGCGCCCAACCCTCGCTTCGAGGCGTGCCCTTTGCCGTCGAGGGAGATCCCCGGGCGGTGGCTGTTGCCCGCCGCATCGCCCGCGATCTCGGCGGGTTCGTCTTTCCCATCCCTAAGCGCAACAAGCCCCTGTATCACGTCTACGGCTCGTTCTCTTCGCCGCTGATCGTCGTGACGCTGGCAACAGCGGAGCGCATTGCTCGCGCCGCCGGAGTCCCGGCAAAATCCGTGCGCCAGGCCATCGCCCCCATCGTCCGCCAGACGGTGGAGAACTACTTGCGTCGCGGGGCCGCCGCCGCGTTCTCCGGACCCGTGAAGCGCGGTGATGTGGGCACCGTCCGCCGACATTTGAAGGCGCTCAAGAAGATCCGGGGCGCGCGGGCG
Organism: Terriglobales bacterium; assembly: GCA_035573675.1. Lineage (NCBI taxonomy): Bacteria > Pseudomonadati > Acidobacteriota > Terriglobia > Terriglobales > Terriglobales bacterium. Next base: position 291,118 of record DATMAB010000015.1, on the reverse strand, counting down.
GTATACGTCGCCTTGATCGGCGGTGCGCTGGAGGTTCTGCCGTCCGCCAACAAGCCTGGAATCAAGCGATTGCTAAGGGGCTCTTAGCCAACACTTTCAGTTTTTTGCACTGAGACCTGAGACCTGCCACCCGAGACCCAAAAACCTGCGCCCGCTACTCCACCTTTGTGATCAGGTGTCCCATTTTTTCTTTCTTCACGCGCAAGTAGTTTTCGGCATGAGCATGCGGATCGACCTCGCACGGCACCCGCTCGACTACGCGGATGCCGGCGGCCTCCAGCGCCGCCACCTTCTCCGGGTTGTTGGAGAGCAGCCGCACTTCTTTCACGCCCAGCGCCTTCAGGATTTCTCCCGGCAAGACGAACCCGCGGTGATCGGCCTTGAAGCCCAGGCTCTCGTTGGCCTCTACCGTGTCCATGCCCTGGTCCTGCAGCTCGTAGGCGCGCAGTTTGGCCATCAGGCCGATGCCCCGGCCTTCCTGCTGCTCATACACCAGCACGCCCGCTCCGGCCTGAGCGATGAGCGAAAGCGCCAGCTCCAGTTGCTGGCGGCAGTCGCAGCGCAGGGAGCCAAAGACGTCGCCGGTCAGGCACTGCGAGTGCACGCGCACCAGCGGCGGTCCGGCTTTCAAGTCGCCCATCACCAGCGCGACCGCAGCCTCACGCCGCGGCCCGTTCTCACTCGCCACGTCGCCTTCGAAGCCCAGGATGCGGAAGTGTCCCCAGCGGGTAGGGAAGTCGGCCTCGGCGGTCTTGTGCAGATTCGCGGACATGCTCATCAGCGATTATATGCCCCAGCCGCATGGCGCGCTGGCCTGCTGCATCCGTGCTAGATTTACGCCAGAGCTTCCATGGACCAGCGCCTCATCCTCGTCTCGCTTTTGCTCAAGCTGGGCGTTGCCGCCGCCGTGGCCAGCGCCCTGGCACGCTCCCGCTATTTCCAGTCGCTGCTGTTCCGTGAGGACCGCACCACCGAACAAAAGGTCCATCTGGTCCTGTTCATCGCCATCCCCTTCGCGCTGGGCGTGATCATCCGCGGGCAAGTGCGCAACTTCCTGGCTGCCGACCTGAGCCTGGAAGCCGCCATCGTCATGGGCGTGATGGGCGGACGCTTCGCCGGCGCGGTCGGCGGAGCCCTGGTTTCCCTCCCGGCGCTCATCTACGGCGAGTTCCTGGCCATTCCCTTCACCATGGCGGCGGGAGGCGTGGCCGGCGTGCTGCGCCATCTCGCCTCCAACCACGAGGAGATCTGGTCGTTCTCGCCTTTCGTGGACCTGGGCGTGTACCGCTGGATTCGCCGCGCGCTGCGCCGCCGCTTCGTTGACTGGCAGACCGGCTTCTTCCTCTGGGTGCTGGGGATGGAGTTGGTGCGCGTGTGGCTGGCGCGCTTGTTTCCGGGGCGCTTGTTCGCGCTCGATCCGTCGCAGTGGCTCACGCTGCTGGCCACGCTCGCCACCACCGTGGCCGTAGTCGCCATCCCGCTCAAGATCTGGAACAACACCCGCATCGAGCTGAAGCTGGAAGAGCAGGAGAAGCTGCTGCTGCAGGCGCGCATGGAGGCGCTGCAGACGCAGATCAATCCGCATTTCCTGTTCAACACGCTGAACTCGGTGTCGTCGCTGGTGCGCTTCGATCCTGAACAGGCGCGCGAGCTCATCGTCAAGCTGGCCAGCATCCTGCGGCGCTTGTTGCGCAAGAGCGACAGCTTCGTGCAGTTGCGCGAAGAAGTCGAGTTCATCGACGACTATTTGGACATCGAAGTCGTCCGCTTCGGGCGCGACAAGCTGCGCGTGGTGAAGGAACTCGAGCCGGCCTCGCTCGACGTCCTGGTGCCCAGCATGCTTCTTCAGCCGCTGGTGGAGAACTCGATCAAGCACGGCCTTTCACCCAAGGTGGAGGGCGGCTCGATCATTCTGCGCAGCCGCATGGCCGAAGGGAAGGTCATCATCCAGGTAGTGGATGACGGCGTGGGCATGGCGGACCCGGCCGCACCCAGCGGTACGGGCACAGGCATCGGCATGTCCAACGTGGCCGAGCGCCTGCAGGTGCTCTACGGCGATGCCGCCGTGATGCGCGTCGAGAACCGCGACGCCGGCGGCACCGAAGTCACCCTCGAAGTGCCCATCCTGCAGGTCGCCGACCTCGGCCCGGAAACCAACTCCGTGGCCTCGGCGGCCTACGAGGCGCGTTCCAGCACCCATCGGTAAACCAACCCTTTCGCCGCGGATGCACGCGGACTATACGCGGATGAATACGATATTCACTCGTTACATGGTTTGCGTTCCGATAGCGGAACAGAAGTGAAATCCCTGAGCATGCCACGTTGCTGGCCGCGTACGATCCCCCAGATGCCGTCATCCCGAGCGAAGGAGGGACCCGCGCGAATTCATCAGCGCGCGAGACCCGAGCGAGGGACCTGGGGGTAGGGTCCAGCGGAAAGGGGACGCTATAAATGTTACTGTGCCCGTTCCAGCACCCAGCGGTAGAACTCCTCATACTGCTTAAGAATGTCGGACGCGCAGAAGCGGCCGGTGGCGGCGGCGCGGGCGCGGCGGCCCATGGCCTTCAAGGCGGCTTCGTCACCCAGCAGGTCAATGGCGTAGCGGGCCATGGTGTCGACGTCGCCTACCTCGGCCAGCATGCCGGTCTCTCCGTGGTCGATGACTTCAGGAATCCCGCCCACGCGGCTGGCGACGCTGGGGACCTCGCAGGCCATGGCCTCGAGCGCTGCCAGCCCGAAGGACTCCAGTTGGCTGGGCAAGAGCATCAGGTCGGCCACGGCCAGGATTTCGTTCACACGCTCCTGCTTACCGAGGAAATTCACCTTGTCCTGAATCCCTTTGCGACGCACCAGCCACTCCGCCGGCGAGCGCTCCGGCCCGTCGCCAATTAGCAGCAGGCGGGCCGGCAATCTCTTCTGCACGCGGTCGAAGATCTCGATCACATCGGGCACGCGCTTGACCGGGCGGAAATTCGAAAGATGGACCAGAATGCGCTCGTCCTTCTGCGCGTACTCGGCGCGGCGCTCAGCGGCGTGCGCGTCGCGGCAATACGTATTGCAGTTCACGAAGTTGTGGATGACGCGGATGGAGTTCTTCAGCTCGAACTCCTTGAGCGTCCGCTCGCGCAGGTAATGGGAGATGGCGGTGACGCCGTCGCTCTGCTCGATGCTGTAGCGCGTGATGGGCAGGTATGAGCGGTCCGCGCCCACCAGCGTGATGTCCGTGCCATGCAGCGTGGTGACGAACGGCAGCTTGCGCGGCGGATTTCCGGCAGCCAGCATCTGGCGCGCCAGCATGGCGCTCACCGAGTGCGGGATGGCGTAGTGCACGTGCAGCAGGTCCAGGTCGTAATTCACCGCCACTTCGGCCATGCAGGTGGCCAGCGCCAGGTCGTAGGGCGGATACTCGAACAGCGGATACTGCGAGACGTCCACCTCGTGATAGTGGATGTTCGGCTGCGGCTCGGTCAGCCGGATGGGCGGCGCGTAGGTGATGAAGTGCACCTGGTGGCCGCGCCGGGCCAGCTCCAGCCCCAGCTCCGTGGCCACCACGCCCGACCCGCCGTACGTGGGATAACAAGTGATGCCGATCCGCAACTCCGCCCTCCGCTATGCGCTCTCCGCCCAAGGCCGCCGGCCGCAAGCCGCCGGTTGAAGATTCGATGATACGGGAGTGCGTGGCGATTCCGCCGTCGCAGTGAGTACCTGAAGGTGCCCCATGTCTGCGCCACGCTGTTCGGCGCAGACGTGGGAGTCGTCAGGCCGTCCTCACGCAAAGCGGAAGGCGGACAGCGCGTAAGAAGACATGGCGGGGACGACGAGATTCGAACTCGCGACCTCTGCCGTGACAGGGCAGCGTTCTAACCAGCTGAACTACGTCCCCGCATCCTGGGACCGCGCCCTGCGGCGCGGTGAGAGCGGTAGGCCATGGAGATGGTGGGCAGTGAAGGGCTCGAACCTTCGACCTCCTGCTTGTAAGGCAGGCGCTCTAACCAACTGAGCTAACCGCCCTCGGCACCGCACGGCACCCGGGCGGGTCGGAAGATTCAGAGCCGTTGCCGACGGCGCTCGTCTCCGATTCCGAGTATACGGGAGGAGGCCGGATTCAGCAATCAGCGGCGGGCCGGCTTCAGCAGCAGGTCCTGGAAGTCGAAGCTGAAGTCGGTTTCCGGCGAAACGGCCTTCATCTTGGCTTGGTCGATGGAGCCGTCGGGATGGAGGGCGAACGTGACATAAGCGTCGGCGCGCAGTTCGCGGTCGCGCCAGCGCACGATGAAGGTGTCGTGCTGCCAGGGTTCGAGATGGCCCACCAGCGATGGCGTGCGCGTGAAGCGCAGCGTCAACTTGCCGTTCGCGTGGGTGATTTCGATGTCGCCGTACCAGTCGTCACGATACGTGCCGGCGTATTTCTCGAGCGGCAGGGAAGGCTTCGACGTAGCATCGCGCTCCGCCGCCGCCTTCTGAACGGTGGCGGCGTGCTTCTGCTCCGTGCGTATGCGCACCTTGTCGAACGCCTCGATCCAATCGGTTGCCGGCGCGCCCAGGTAGAAATCAACCACCCTCCAGGTCAGCGCGTTGAACGACTCGCCGGCCTCCTGATTGGTCAGCACCGCCACGCCTAGCTTCATCTCGGGAATCCAGGTTACGCGGGAGACGTAGCCGGGCAGCCCGCCGGTGTGGGTGATCACTTTCTTGCCCCGGTAATCGCGCACCCCAAGCCCCAAGGCGTAGCCCAGAAAGTTGGGATTCAATGCCGCCAGTTCCGGCTCGGGATCGGCGATGGGGATAGGCGTCACCAGCGAGGTGAGTTCGCGCGCCGTCTTTTCCGAATACAGACGCGAACCGTCCGCCAACCGGCCTTGGTTCAGCAGCACCAGCATCCACTTGGCCATGTCGCGAGCACTGGAATTGATGCCTCCGGCGGGATTGGTGTTGTCGCTGGCGAATGGAGCGATCACGCGCACCACGCCCTCGATGCGAGCGTGCGTGGCGGCCACGTTGCCGCCGTTGGCCGCCGACGAATGGCGCACGTTGCTGTCATTCATCCCTACCCGCTTCAGGATGCGCTCGCTGACAAAGTCCTCCCAGCTCTGCCCGCTCAGCTCTTCGACCACCTCCCCGGCGACCAGGTAGAGCACGTTGTCATAGGCGTAGGCGCTGCGGAAGCTGGTGGCCGGGCGGAGGTACCGCAGGCGGCGTGCGATCTCGCGGCGGTTGTAGGTCGAAGGCGGCCACCACAGCAGGTCGCCGGCGCCCAGCCCCAGCCCGCTGCGATGCACCAGCAAGTCGCGAATCGTCATCTCACGCGTGACATACGGGTCCCACATCTGGAACCAGGGCAGGTACCGGACCACGGGCGCGTCCCACTCCAGTTTGCCTTCTTCCACCAGCATCCCGAGCGCCACTGCCGTGAACACCTTGGTGTTCGAGGCGATGCCGAACAGCGTCCCGGCATCGACCGGCGCCGCTTCTCCCAGCTTGCGCACGCCGTATCCCTTGGCTACCACCACCTGCCCGTCCTTCACGATGGCCAGCGACAGGCCAGGCACTTCGAACGTCTTCATGGCGCGCGCAACGTCGGCGTCGAGATTGGGCGGGGCCTGCTGTGCACAGGCGCCGCATGACAACGCGATGAGAACTAGCAGTGGAGAGAAGCAGCGACCGTATCGAGTCATGGAGTTCGCGGATCGTACCCGGGATTTCGAGAAGTGCGCTATTGTGCCACAGCGGAGGCCGGGCGCTACTCGGCTGGCATGCGTTGGAACACGATGAAGGCCGTGATCAACGCCGCGCAGACCGAAAGAAACACCACCAGGAAGACCAGCATCTCGGCCTTGGTGAACAGCCCGCGCTTTGGCCGGTTCTCTTTCGGCGTCGAGGGCGGGGAGGCGCGCTCGAAGGCGCGGTCGAATTGCGGACGCTCAAACGACGCCGTACCGAAAGCTTCCGGCGCCTGCGGCGAACGATCCTCAGGAGCGGACACGACGCCCGCCGGCGCGCTCCCGTAGGCCTTGGCGCGCCAGGCCTCCAGGCTGGCCTGGAAGAACGCACGATACGCTTCCTGGCCCACCGTGCCCAGCTCTCGGTACTTGGAACTGAGCACTCCGCAAACCCATTCCAGGCTCTTGCCCTGGCGCACGTATTCATCGGCCAGGGCGAACAGGCCGTCGTCGATGGGCTCGGGCTCGAACGGCAGGTTGCCCAACTGCAGCTTGAAGGTGTGCGAGCCGCTGATCTCGCCGGAAGACGATGTCGCAGGACTTGCGGTCTCCGTGGGGGCGTTGCCGATGCGCAGGGTGTACGTCTTCACCGGGCCCTGCTCGAACTTCTTCAGTTCGATGTCCAGCAGGTCGTCTTCGCTCACAGTCCTCCGCGTGACCGCCAGTTGCCCGAAGGCCCAAAACATGAAAATCAGGAACAGGATTCCGAAGTAGAAGGTCAGAAAGCCGCGGAAGGCGTCGTTCTGGATCTTGAAGTAAAGAAAGATGGCGAACACCGTGACCACCGCGATGACGGCGATGATGATGGAGCGATAAACGGTCAGCAGGCCGCGCCGGGTGTCATCCAGCGTCTTGAGGAAGTCCTTTTGCTCTTCAGGAGAATGAGCCATCCACGGCTCCCACATCGCCATTCTAACCCTGCGAGATTGGACCGGCACCCACCGGCCCGGTCAGGGCGAGGCCTTGACGGAAGCGGTTTGGTTCAACGCAGCCCGCAGACCGCGGGCCAGGGAGACGGCATCGTCCACCGCCCAGAAGTGCAAAAAGTATAGGCGCGGAGTCTCGTGGAGCATGTGGCTGTGCAACGCCGTCACCGCGATGTGCGCCTTGCCCAGCGCGCGGATCACCGGGTTCACCTCCGCCGCTAGGAGCACAAAATCGCCCGTGATGGCGGCTTTCCCGTTGGCCGCACTCTGGAAGTTCAGGGCCGTGGCGATACCCATGGGGTTCGGGACGGCAGTGCCGTGCTCGCGGATGGTCTCCGAGCGCGGCACGGAGAACTGCAGCACGCCGCTGTTGACCTTCCCTTTGTATCCGAGCGCCTGCTCGATTGCGGCCACGTCCAGCCCGAGGTCGACCGTCGCTGCGCTGGCCGCAGCGGCGGGCGTTCCGGTCAGAGCGAGGGCAGTCTTCACGGCGGAAGCAAGTTGCGCGGCATCGCCGTGACCATAGACGTGCATGTAAAGAACTCGCGGCGACTCGTGCAGCAGATGGTTGTGCAACGCCGTGATCTGCAGGCCGCCGTCTTGCAGGCTAGCCATGACGGGCGCGACTTCATCCTCGGTCAGGACAAGGTCTCCCATCATGCGCCCGTTGGCTCCGGGAGCGTCGAACGCCACCCACGAGCCCAGCGCAAACGCTGGCCTGAGCAGAACGCCGGCGGCGGTCACGTTAAGGTCCGCACGCGGCATGCCGAACTTCATCACGCTGTCGGCCTGCAACTGTCCCTTGCGTCCCAGCGCTTCCTCGATGGCTTCCCAACTGGGCCGCGCTGACTGCGAAACGGCAAAAAGAGGGAATAAGAGAAAAGTCGCGAGGATGAAAACCAACTTGATTCGGTGCATAGGAACTGCCGGAAGAATGCTAGTCAATCCGGAGGTTCGGTGGCAAACGCGGCATGGGCCTGGGCGCGTGACAAGATATGATACGTGGCGATTCTCGTACCCGAGGGGGCATCCTTGGTCCAACACAACATGACAACAACGGCCTTCGACCTCGAGGGCTACCGGATCGTGCGCAACCTGGGCGTAGTGCGGGGCATCGTGGTGCGCTCACGTTCAGTGATCGGCACTCTGGGTGCCAGCCTGCAGACCCTGGTCGGCGGCAACATCACCTTGTTCACCGAGCTGTGCGAGAAGACCCGCGCCGAAGCCTTCGTGCTCATGCTGCAGCACGCCGCCGAGATCGGCGCCAATGCCATCGTGGGCGTCCGCTACGATGCCACCGAGGTCATGCAGGGCGTGACCGAAGTGCTCTGCTACGGCACTGCGGTGGTGGTCGAGCCGGCAGGGAAGTAGCTCAGGCCGAGCGAACGGAAAACTTCCTGGCCAGCTCCGTCATGCGTGCCAGGTGGTGGTCGTCGTGCTCGGCCACGAACCAGGCCATGTCGATGACCCGCATGGGCTGCTTCAGCCGGGGGTGGATCGCCGTCAGTCCCCGGCGCTCGGGATCCCACGTCTCCAGCCGCTCGACGAAGCGCAACCGCTCCTTACGGAAGGCCTGAGTGAGTTCCGCCATGGTACGCCGGTTGTGGTTCGCCTCCGTCGTCTTGCGATTGGTAATGTCGGCAGGCCGCAGCACTTCAGCGCCCGCCAGGTAGTCGTCCAGCCGCCCGGCGTGCAGTTCGTCCAGGTCCAGCAGATGTCCCACGTGCTCCTGGATGGACCACTTGTCGCCGTTGCGCCGCGTCAGCACGTCCGCCGCGATGCCCGCGACCTTCTCCTCGATCCGGCCCGGTGTGCCCCGCAGCCGCTCCACCACTGCCGGAAACAGCTCCACCGGAAGATCAAAACGGGAAGCGCGCTCCACCCAGCGCATGTGTCGCCCCTTTCTCAGAATGAAATATGATGGTTCCACTCTGGGAATCTTCCTGAAAAGGGAGAGGCGCCACCCCAGAGCGTTGTTTGCAGGCAGGCGGATGCCGCCATTCCGCCTATCCTGTGCTTTCGATGTTTCCAGGAGGCGCATGGATTCAGCCTCGGGCGCCGTGGACGCCGGCAAACGCGTGCTCTACAGCGTGCGTCGCCGCGAGCCGCGCGTCACCCGCCCCCTGACGGTGCGGCTTTGGGGCCTGGACAGCGCCGGTCGTCCCTTCGGATCCACGGCCACCACCCTCGACATCAGTCCCGCCGGCGCTTGCGTGCACGGAGTGCGTGGCCAACTGGCCGCCGGGGATGTGGTCGGGCTCCAATACGAGGACCGCAAAGCCCGCTTCTCGGTGGCCTGGGTGGGCGAGCCCGGCAGCGAGCGCGAAGGGCAAATCGGTCTCAAGTGCCTGGAGCCGGAAAAGAAAGTCTGGGGCAAAGCGCTGGAGGAGGAGCCGCCGGCGCCACCGCCTGCTGCGCCCGCAGCGGAAGGTCCGCCGCACGGCATCGAGCGGCGGACGACCGGCGACCGTCGCAGAGAGGAGCGGCGTCGCAATCCCCGCTATCGCGCCAGCGGCGGCGTGCAGATGTACCCCGCCGGATCGGACGTGCGCGTCTGGGGCACGCTGACCGATATCAGCCTGGGCGGCTGTTACGTCGAGAGCATGTCGCCGCTGCCGGCGGCCACCGAAGTCGCTCTGGAGCTGGAGTCGGACTCCGACCGCTTGCGTGCCCGCGCCGCGGTCCGCGTCAGCCATCCCGGTTGCGGCATGGGCCTCGAGTTCCTGGCCATGGAAGAGGAAGACCGGCGCACGCTGCAACGCATTCTTGAGCGCGCCGCCGCTGCCGCCCAGCCCGCCCAGCAAGGCTGGAGCCGCATTGGCGCTACCGCTGCCGGCGATGCTGCCCACGCAGCCGCGGCGCCTTCCCCTGAAGCCAGCCGGCTCCTGCAGGAGTTGCTGCTCTTTTTCCATGAGCGCGACGCCATGACGCGAGAAGATTTCCGCCAGGTGCTGGAGCGCTCGCGCGCGCGCAGGTAGCCGGTCGTTGCGCCCGGTTCAGCCCCTTGATTTAGACTGCTCGCGTGAACGTGCGTGACCTGGTCCCCTTCGGCCTGGCCTATCCCAACAAGCCGCGTCACTTCCGCGAGATGGCTCGCGCCGCCTGGGAGAACCGCGACCATCTCGGCTACGCCTGGCGCATCCTCAACCACGGCGTCTGCGACGGCTGCTCGCTCGGCCCCTACGGCCTGAAGGACAACGTCATCTCCGGCGTCCACCTGTGCATGACCCGCCTGAACCTGCTGCGCCTGAACACCATGCCGGCGGCGCCGGATGCCGCCCTGGCCGATATCGACGTCCTGCGCTCCATGTCCAACGAAGAGCTGCACAAGCTCGGCCGCCTCGCCTATCCCATGGTGCTCCGTCGCGGCGACCGCGGCTTCCGCCGCGTCACCTGGGACCAGGCCATGGACGTCATCGCCGGGGAACTCCACGGTATCCCGCCCGAGCGCATGGGCTTCTTCGCCACCTCGCGCGGCCTCACCAACGAGGCGTACTACACCTTCCAGAAGCTGCCGCGGCTTTTGGGTACCAACAACGTGGACCTGTGCGCGCGTCTCTGCCACGCCGCCAGCGTCTACGGATTGAAGCAGACGCTCGGCGTCGGCGCGCCTACGTGCTCACTCTCCGACTTTATTGGCGCCGAACTCCTCATCCTGTTCGGCACCGACCTCGCCAACAACCAGCCGGTCACCACCAAGTACATGCATTACGCGCGCAAACAGGGAACGCGCATCATGGTCGTCAACCCGTACCGCGAGCCCGGCCTGGAGCGTTACTGGATCCCCTCCGTCGCCTCCAGCGCCCTGTTCGGCTCGCGCCTGATGGACGATTTCTTCCAGGTCCGCGTCGGCGGCGACATCGCCTTCCTCAACGGCGTCATGAAGGTCATCGTCGAACAAGGCATGGAGAACCGCGAGTTCATCGCCCGGCAGACCTGCGGTTTCGAGGAGCTGGCCGCGCATCTGCGCGCGCTCTCCTGGCCTGCTATCGAGGAAGGCTCTGGCATCGCGCGCCCCGAGATCGAGCGCTTCGCGCGCATGTACGGCCAGGCGAAGACCGCCGTCCTCTGCTACTCCATGGGGCTCACGCAGCATCGCTTCGGCGTGGAGAACGTCAAGGCCATCGCCGACCTCGCTCTCATCCGCGGCAACCTCGGCCGCGAGAAGTGCGGCATCATGCCCATCCGCGGCCACAGCGGCGTGCAGGGCGGCGGCGAGTGCGGCGTCGATCCCGATAAGTTCCCCGGCGGCTTCGAGGTCAACGCCGAGAACGCCCGCCGCTTCAGCGAACTCTGGCAGGCGCCCGTGCCCGCCTCCACCGGGCTCAAGACCGGCCAGATGATTGAAGCCGCCCACGCCGGCCAGCTCGACGCCCTGTACACCATCGGCGGCAATCTGCTGGAGACCATGCAGGACCGTTACTTCGTCATGGAGGCGCTGCGCCGCGTGCGCGTCCGCATCCACCAGGACATTGTGCTCAACACCTACTCCACCTTCGAGGGCGGGGAAGTGCTGGTCGTCCTGCCGGCCCAGACCCGTTACGAGTCCGGTGGAACTTCGACCTCCACCGAGCGCCGCATCCGCTACTCGCCTCCCATTCGCGGGCCCCGCATGGGCGAGGCGCGACCGGAGTGGGAGATTCCGTGCCTCATCGCCCGCCGCCTCATGCCCCAGCGTGCCGCGCAGTTCGCCTACGCCACCGATGCCGACGTCCGTCGCGAGATGGCCGCCGCCATGCCCATCTACGCCGGCATCGAGAAACTCTCGAACGAAGGTGACTGGGTGCAGTGGGGCGGTCCGCAGCTCTTCACCGAGGGCTTCCAGAAGATGCCCGGTGGCCGCGCCCGCTTCGTTCCTGTTTCCATCCCCGAGGTCGGCGTCCCGCCCGGCAAGTTCTACGTCACCACCCGCCGCGGCAGGCAGTTCAACTCCATGACCTTCGGCCCTTCCGACCCGCTCACCGGCGGCCAGCGCGACGACATCTTCATCAACCCGCGCGACGCCGCCCGCCTCGGCATCAACGAGGGCGACATCATCCTGCTGCGTTCCAACACCGGCGAGTTCGCCGGCAACGCCCGCTTCGCCGATATCCGCGAAGGCAACCTCCAGGCCTACTGGCCCGAATGCAACGTGCTCATCGAGCGCCGCTACGACCCCGTCTCCTCCGAGCCGGACTACAACGCCGTCGTGGACGTCATCCCCATTGCGGCTACGAAACCCGCCCAGCGAGCCGGCTAGGCCCGAGCGGTAGAAACGCAGCTGGCTGCGTCTCGAGACGTTGCAAGCAACGTCTCTACCATCGACGGTCGCCCCCCGAGGGGATTTCCTCGTTTACAATTGCGTCCCCCTGTTCGGTGGGGGCATCCAAGAACGTACGCATGCGAATCCTTACCTGAAGGAGAAGACCATGGCTAAAGTCGCTCGCGATCTGGTGCAGAGGGCCGGTATCGACCTGAACAAGCTGCTGGACATGCTGGTGCGCAACGCCGCCGCCGAACTCACCACTTTCTATTACTACACTATCCTGCGCGTGAACCTGATCGGGCTCGACGGCGAAGGCCTGAAAGAGATCACCGAAGATGCGCGCATCGAAGACCGTAACCACTTCGAGGCGCTGGTGCCGCGCATCTACGAGCTGGGCGGCAAGCTGCCCGCGAAGATGAACGATTTCCACGACATCTCCGCCTGCCCGCCCGCCTCGCTGCCCAAGAACCCCAAGGACATCAAGGCCATGCTCAAAGTGCTGGTCAACGCCGAGCGCTGCGCCGTGCACGGCTACACGCAGATCTGCAACTACACCGCGGGCAAGGACCATCGCACCTACGATCTGGCGCTGGCCATCCTGCACGAGGAGGTCGAGCACGAAGCCTGGTTCTCGGAATTCCTGGGCGAAGGCCCTTCGGGCCACTTCCGCCGCTCGGGAACCGGCTCAGAGCGCAACTCGCCCTACGTGTCGAAGTTCCTGCCGCACTGAGAAAGGCATAGCCCCGTGAGGGGCGTTGGATTTGCAGCCCACGGCGCAAGCCGTGGGTTTAGGTTCAAGAATTCGTCCAGCCCCGTCGTAGGCTCGAAAGAGGCCGCGTCATCGGCTTGGCTGCGCCCCCCTGTCCCCTTATCAAAGAGCTATGAAATATTTTCTTTTTGCCTCCTCCTCGTTTTCTCTGTTAAGTCCTTTCCTTCGAGGGGCTTAACCGCTTCCCGATTCGGGAAATCCTTGTCAAGCTCTCGACCTTTAACTATTGTCGGCAACACATTGAAAACAAATGCAATAAAGTTACTTTAAGTTTTGTACATTGGTTGCCTCGAAAATGCTATGCTGAACTTAGATAGTAAGGAAAGGGAGCGCGGGCGCCTCGCCCGCGCTTTGCTGTTGGATATCACGTAGCGCCGGTGTCTCGCCTGCCCCCGGACGCTTTCACCTCGAACCTGCCGCTCTTACTGCCAGAGCTGTCCGAGAAACGCTAGACGAATCCCATGTCCCGTCGCAGCCTGCCCAAAGCCCAGGGCGACGCCGCCGAGAGCCTGTTCTTGCACCGCGCTATCTCTCTCGGCCTCACCGTCTCCAAGCCTTGGGGCGACAACTCGAAGTACGACTTCATCGTCGATAACGGTCGGCGCCTCATCCGCGTCCAGGTCCGCTCCGTCTCCCTGCCGCAGGACGACGCCTTCCGCGTCTCCACCGGCTGCGGCAACCGCTCCAAGATCCCCTACACCCCTGCGGACATCGACCTGCTCGCCGCCTACGTCGAGCCCCACCACGCGTGGTACCTCATCCCCGTCGAGACCTTCGCGCCTGTCACGTCCATCTGGCTCTTCCCGCACCGCACCAGCAGTCGCAGCCACCGTTTCGAACGCTTCCGCGAGGCGTGGGATTTGCTGAAGGAATAGCATAGGCGCGCGACTGCTCCTGGTCTGCTTGGTTCTGGACTAACCTCGACGGTGCCCCATGTCTGCGCCATGCTGTTCGGCGCAGACGGGGGATAAGAGATCGCGAAGGGCTCCCGAACCCAAAAAGACTCGCGTCCGTGACAGGCGCGCACCCACCGCTTCGACGCTCTCGGGAGACTTAGGACTTGTTCACAGAGCGCAAGGAAAAAAGCGGGCGGCCTTCAAACCCGCCGCACTGGCCACTGACCACTGACCACTGACCACTGCTTCTACATCTCCCGCCGCCCCTCCATCGCCTTCAGCACCGAGACTTCGTCCACGTACTCCAGGTCGCTGCCGGCGGGAATGCCGGTAGCGATGCGCGTCACCTTGAGCCCCGGACGCTTGAGCTGGCGCGCCAGATAGACCGCCGTGGCCTCGCCTTCGACCGTGGGGTTTGTCGCCAGGATCACTTCGTCCACCTCACCTGCCTCGATGCGCTTCAGCAGGTTGGCGGTACGCAACTGCTCCGGACCTACGCCGTGCAGAGGCGAGAGCGACCCGTGCAGCACGTGATACACGCCGTTGTAGTGCTGGGTCTTCTCGATGGCGGCAATATTGGTGGGCTCCTCCACCACGCACACCAGGCGCGGGTTGCGGGTGGCGCTCGAGCAATACACGCAGGGATCGACGTCGGTGATGTTGTTGCACCGCGAGCACAGCCGCAGCTTTTCCTTGACGTCATGGATGGCGCCGGCCAGCGCCTCGGCGTCCCCGGCCTCCGCGCGCAGGATGTGGAAGGCCAGCCGCTGCGCGCTCTTCGCGCCAATGCCCGGCAACTTCTTCAGCTCCTCGATCAGGCGGGCCAGCGGTTCGGCAAAACTAGACACGGAACTACTCCCATTTGGTAATTGGGAAATTGGGTAATTTGGGAATTTGAATTCCGCGGGAATCGCCGACGCAGGCCAGCACTCTGTTCAATTTCCAAATTACCAAATTACTCAATTACCAAATCGCTCTGTCGCCGAATCTCTCAATCACCAATTCCCAGCATCCCTCCCAGCCCCATGCCTTTTTTCATGGCTTCTTCCGCCTTGCGGGCGGCCTCATTCACGGCGGCAAGCACCAGGTCCTGCAGCATCTCGACGTCGCCGGAGCGCACCGCCTCGGGATCGATGGCCAGGCTCAGGAGCTGCTTGCGGCCGTTCATGCGCACAGTGACGGCGCCGCCGCCGGCGGAGGCTTCGACCACGGTCTCTTCCATCTTCTTCTGCAGTTCGGCGTATTTCTCCCGCGCCAGCGTGAGCATTTCCTGGAGCTGGCCGGGGTCGAACTTCAACGGCGCTTCTCCCGGTGGTCGATGACGCTGCGGATCTCCGCCCCGAACTTCTCCTGCATGCGGCGCACGATCGGGTCTTTGGTCGCCCGAGCGCGGCCGTTGGCGGCAGGCTCGCTGTTTGCGGGAGCGGCGGCGGTGGACGCCGAGCCGTTGGCCGCGCCCGAGCCTTCGACGCGCAGCTTCAGCGGGCGTCCGGCGGCGCGCGCCGCAGCGGCCGTCGCGATGCGGCGGACTTCGCCGTTCAGCGCCAGCTCCGCCATCTTGGCCGAACCCGTCACGCGGACAACGATTTCCTCCTGCGACAGAGTCCACTCGCCGGCGTCGAGCATGGAGGCCACCATGCGCTGGCTCCCTTGTTCGAGTGCGCTGACCACCGCTGCGCGCACATCGCCCTCAGGGCCGGGCGCGGTCCGCTCCGCCACCGCCACGGCAGCAGATGACGAGGACATTTCTTCCTTCGGCGCACTCTGCTTGCGCGCACGGTCGGCCTCGAAGGGTGAGACGCTCCGCGGTCGTGAGGGCGGCTCAGGCGGTGGCGCTGAGCGCGCCGGAGCAACGGCCGCCCGTGGTTTCCCTTCGCCGGCGGCTCGGGGTGCAGCCTCCGCGCCACTCAGCATTTCCTCGAGGGGCAGCAGGCGTTGCGCGTGCACCAGCTTCAGCAGTCCCAGCTCGAGGTGGAAGCGCTGCTCGCGCTTGTAGCTGAGTTCGCCGTGCGTGCGCAGCAGAATCTGCAGGAAGCGCGTGAGGTCCTCTTCGCTGAAGAGCGCCGCCACGCGCAGCACGCGCCGGGCTTCGTCGGGAGCCACCTGCAGCAACCCAGGGTCTTCGCCCGCCACTTTGGCCACGATGCAGTTGCGCAGGAAGCGCACCAGTTGCCGCGTCAGGTGGGCGGGATTGTGGCCTTCGGTCAACACCCGGTCGGCCAGCCGCAGCACTTCTTCAGCGGAGTTGCGCGCGACTGAATTCAGTAGCTGCTCGAAGATGTCGGAGGAAACCCAGCCCACCAGTCCGCGCACGGATTCGGCGGTGATGCGGCCGCCGGTCGAGGCCACGGCCTGGTCCATCAGCGAGAGCGCGTCGCGCATGGAGCCGTCGCCCGCTTCGGCCAGCAGGGCCAGGGCGTCGTCGTCGGCCGCCAGGCCCTCCCGCTTTGCAATGTCGCGCAACTGGCTGACCATGTCCGCAAAACGCACGGCGTGGAAGCTGAAGTGCTGGCAGCGCGAGCGGATGGTCTGCGGAATGTCCTCCGGCTGCGTCGTGGCCAGCATGAAGATGACGTGCCCGGGCGGCTCTTCCAGCGTCTTCAGCAGGGCGTTGAAGGCGGCATCGGTGATCTGGTGGGCCTCGTCGAGGATGTAGACCTTGAAGCGGTCGCGCGCCGGGCGGTAACGGACGGCGTCGCGCAGTTCGCGGATCTCGTCGATGCCGCGGTTGGTGGCGGCATCGATCTCGATTACGTCCACGCTTCCCCCGGCGCGGATCTCGGTGCACGATTCGCAGGCGCCGCAGGGATCGGGCGTGGGCTGCGGGAACGACCGGCAGTTCAGGCACATGGCCAGGATGCGCGCCACCGTGGTCTTGCCGATGCCGCGGTGTCCGCTGAAGATGTAGCCGTGCGCGATGCGCTGCTGCGCGATGGCGTTCTCGAGCGTGCGCGTGACGTGCTCCTGCCCGATGACGTCCGCGAACCGCTGCGGGCGGTACTTGCGCGCCAGCACCTGGTAGCTCATGACCAGAGGCGATTATACGTGAGGGTATTCCGAAGGTGCCGGCGGTGCCCCATGTTTGCGCCGCGCCGTTCGGCGCTTGCCAAGCGACCGCGCACGGGTTTAGGCTTCTCGACTGTTTCGCGGCGCTCTTATCCGCTGGGAGGTTCTCATGGCCTTGAAGCTGAGTGTCAAGAAAGTGGGCGATGTCGCGGTCGTCTACTGCAACGGTCGCATCGTCTTCGGCGACGAAGCCTCCGAACTGCGGGAGAAGGTGAAGGCCCTGATCGCCGAATCCTCGAAGATCGTGCTCAACCTGGGCGGCGTCAGCTACATCGATAGCGGTGGCCTCGGGACGCTGGTCGGGCTGTACACTTCGGCGCGCGGCGCCAGTGGCGACATCCGGCTGGCCAATCTCACGCAGCGGGTGCGCGACCAGTTGGCCATCACCAAGCTGGTGACGGTGTTCGAATCGTTCGACAGCGAAGACGCGGCGGTCGCCTCCTTCGCCAAAGCGGCTTCGTAACTCCTTCCTCCTCGTTGAGCGTGGTTCCGGCTGCAAATCTTGGGCGGAAGCCCCGGAAGTCCCTACTCCTGGCAGCCGTGTTCGCGCAGGTGCTGTTCGATCCGGGCGGCCGTGTGCGCGATCTTGCGGCTCAGGAACTCCTCCCAGTCACGGCGGCTGCCGCTTGCGGCAACGTTGTGCTCAGCCCATTGCCGCGCCAGCCGCTGCTTTTCCTTGAGCTGCGACTGCAGCTCGGCAATCTGCTGCCGCAGCCGGCCGAGTTCCTCACAGGGCATGGCGCAGGAGTATAGCGCGGGGGATTGCTGGGCTACGCCTGCGGGAAAGTCCGCAAGGAGAACCGATGGTGGAGGCGCCCGGAGTTGAACCGGGGTCCGAAAATGTTATCAGCCAAGAGCCTACATGCGTAGTCGCGTTCCCGCTTCCCGCTGAGGCAGGAAACCTTCGCCGCCCGCGCTCAGAACGGACAAGAAACGCGGAAGGCTAGCCCGATGATCTCGCTTCCGGCGCACGGGCCGAGCGCCGGAAACCAGCCCGCTGTGCGACGTCCTTCCGCAGCCCGCGGGCGAAGCCGCGGAGGACGGCTACTTAATCAATTAAGCAGCGTATGCCAGCTCAGTGTTGGCACTTGTGTGTTTGCACGCGATCACGGGTGCATGCACCCCGGCATGCCTCTTGGCCGCAAGCATTTCCGTCGAAGCCGTGACGCCCCCACGATGCCGGCGACACTTTCCATTGTGGGGGCGGGCACGGTCGAAGTCAATGAGGGCAGGCGAGACGTGAACGCCCGGACGCGCCCGCTCAGGGAACGGCCAGGGGGGCAAGGACGCTCCCCATGCGGCCGGAGATATTGTCACGGACGACGAAGCGCACGCTGTACTCGCCGGCTGGGAGTGCAATGGCACCGTTGTAGGTAATGCCGCTGCCACGGATTTGCTCGAGCGCCTCAGGGGAAAGATTGGCGTCGTAACCCTTGCGGAACTGGCCAGAGGTTTCTCCCTTCTGACTTCGTGCCACCCCGGCAAACTCGAGGCTCAGGTGATTGCTGTCGGACTCGGCCACCGATGCGACTCCGGCGTCGAGGACGATCTCGAAGCGCGCGTTGCGCTTGCCTCCACCGGATTTGTTGTCAATGCCCGTCCAACGCACGGTGACGGGAAGGGCGTTATAGTCAAGGGGACTGCGCAAGGCGGTGACTAACTCCAAGTCGCGTCCGGGATCGCCGGGCTTTTCGGGCAGGGCGAAGAATCCGTTGCGGGCACGAACCTTGAGATCCGGCCGCAGGACCCTCACCTTGAGCGGGCGCCATTCCGCCTTGCTGACTTTCTGAGTAAGGTAATAGCCAAGCATGTAGTAAGAGGCGGACTCGTTCGCTGCTTCGCGGAAGGATCCGGGGAGGTCATTGGTGTTGTAGAAGGCCTGGCCGCCGGTCATTTCAGCCACGGTATCCAGAGTGCTGAGGCTGGAGTGGAGGGTGTAGTCGTTTGTCTGGATGTCGCGTACGCCTACAGTGCTGAAACCCAGCCCACCACAGCTTGTGCAGCCGCGAATGTCGCCGAAAGAAGAGCCAGCCAGCCCGCGGATATCCACGGGATAGACGGCAATGTTGGCGTCGTTAAGGGCCTTGAAAGTGCGCTCGTATATGGCGGCCTGGCGGCTGTCGAGGATGTCGCGGGCTTCCAGCAGAATGAAGGGGAAGCTGCCCGTGGCCCAAATCAGGGACTTGCGACCAGGAACCATGGCGAAAGTACGCGCAATATGCTGGAAGGCATCCATGGTGAGTTCCAGAGAGGTGAAGCGCTCGTATTCCGAGAGCCCGGCATCGGGACTGGTCATCATGGTGAGGAAGCGGTTGGCGGAGTCGGCTACCTGCTGTTCGGTCGGAGGTCGGTAGGCGTCCGGGGAAGTGACGGCCGGAGCCTCGCCCTCGGGAAGGCTTGGTCCAGTTCCGACCAAGGCAACGGGCAGGGAACGGCCCGGTGCCGTCCCGGGAGGAGTTTCGCCCTTGATGCGGCGTACGGCGGCGACGATGAGCGCGGGATCCTGAGTGAAGTCGTGGACCAGACGCACTCCGTTACGGTGCATGACCAGGAGGGCAATCGGCGAGCCGGGAACCAAGGTGGAGGAAAGATACTCGATCATCGCGTGGCGACCTCGAGCCTGGTCCGTGAAGCCGGTGTTCACAAGATCCACGACAATGATGATGAGCTGCTTGGCGGTTGGTGCTCCGCTGGCCGCCGCGTTGGTGAACTCTCCCGGGCGATGCCGGATCACAAGGCGTGACACGTCCTTGGAGGCAGTGACCTCCTCGAAGGTGGCGATCTTCTGAACCTTGCCCTTTTCCGTTATTTCAAAGTCGGCGGCGGTCAGGCCGGAAACGTGTTTCCGGTTCTTGTCCAGGACGACCACCGGAACCAGAACCAGCTCCGCCGCGGTGCGAAACTGAGCCGGCTCCGGACGAGCTTGACGGTCGCCCTGCAGCAATGGAGTGCCGTGCACGACTAAGGCGATGGAGATAAGACAAACAGCCATTCCAACTGCGAGCCCAAATGTTCGAAGCTTCCTGCACATAATTCCCCCAGGAGCGCGAAGGTCGTGGCCCGAGCGAGACGCCGAGGGCGTCTACAGGACAACGTCCATGACGGGGAGCCGAATTTGTGCATCCTTTGGCGGCATGAGTTATCCATTCTCCTGCGCCCTGTAGAATGGCGGACGAGGAGAAGCTGAACCCAGTGTCGACGGACTGTCTGCCCTACAGCACGATCCCCCACACGTCGCGCCTGTTCGCAGAGTATACCTCGAATCACGAGGCGGTACGGGAGTTCTACCCGCGACCTCCGTTTTCCAGGAATTGGCTGGCGGAGGAGGCGAGGACAATCCGTTACGACACGGAGCGGCGCCAGCGGGTGGCCGACGTTCTGCAGCGCCAGAACCGAGAGTGGGGCGCGTCGAAGGCGACGCTGGAAAGCCTGGCGCGCTTCCGCGCCGGGGCCGCGGCGGTGGTCACCGGGCAACAGGTGGGATTGTTCGGCGGGCCACTGTTTTCGATCTACAAGGCGCTGACGGCCATCCGACTGGCGGTGGAAGAGTCGCAGGCCGGGGCTGACTGCATCCCAATTTTCTGGCTCGCCACCGAGGATCACGACCTGGCCGAGGTGAATCACGTCACCTTGCTCAATGCCGAGGGAGACCTGGAACGGATTGAGACCTCGTCGCGGGGCGGCGAGAACGCACCCGTCGGTTCGATACGACTGGGCGCCGAAATCGAAGAAGCCGTGCGGGCGGCGAGCCGCGTGCTGGGAGATTCGGAGGCCTGCGAGTTCCTTCGCGAAAGCTACCGGCCAGGGGAGACCCTGGGCGGGGCGTTCGCGCGCCTGTTCTCGCGGCTGTTCCGCGACTCCGGGATCGTGCTGGTGGATGCTTCCGATCCGGAACTGCATCGCATCGCGGAGCCGGTGCTGCGAGCGGCGGCGGTGGCTGCGGCCGACCTTGACCGGGCGCTGCTCGAGCGCAACAAGGCACTGGAAGCCCGCGGCTTCCATGCGCAGGTGAAGGTGACGCCCGAGTCCACCCTCCTGTTTCATCTGCAGGGCGGGGCGCGGTTGCCGGTGCACCGGGGGAATGGGGGGTTCCAGGCGGGCCGGCAGAAGATGAGCCCGGATGAATTGGCGAAGCGCATCACCGAGCATCCGGAAGAGTTCAGCGCCAACGTGCTGCTGCGGCCGGTGGTGGAGGATTACCTGCTACCCACCGTGGCCTACGTCGGAGGTCCGGCAGAGGTGGCGTACTTCGCGCAGGCGGCGGTGGTCTATGAAGAGTTGCTGGGGCGGGTGACGCCGGTGGTGCCACGCTTCAGCGCGACCCTGGTCGAACCACGCATCCAGCGATTGTTAGGCCGCTACCAGGTGGGCCTGGCGGATACGTTCCACGGTGTGGAGCACCTGCGCGAGGCCCTAGCCAAACGATGTATCCCGCCCGACCTGGCTGCGCACTTTGACTCCGCCTCCGATGCCCTTACTGCATCGCTCGACGCCATCTCCGCTTCCCTGAAACAACTGGATCCCACGCTGGTGGCGGCCGCTACAAAAGCCCGGTCCAAGATGACGCACCAACTGGAGCGATTGCGAGGACGCGCAGCACGCGCCCAGTTGCGTCGCAATCAGGAGATCGTGCGGCATGCCGGGCAGCTCAACAATTCGCTCTATCCGCACAAGGCGCTGCAGGAGCGGGAGATCGGCGGGATCACCTATGTGGCGCGCTACGGCACGGGTTTGCTGCTCAGACTGTATGACGCCGCGCAGTTGGGATGCGCTGGGCATCAAATGATCAACCTGTAGTCCACCTTCCCAGTGTCTGGGGTATGATTCCCCTGATGGCCAAGAACCCACAGCCCTTCGAGGTTCCGTGTCCGTGCTGCGGCGCGTTGCTGAAAGTAGACGCGGCCACCAAGGCGGTGATTGCGCACACGCCGGCGAAGGCTCCCAAGACCTTTGAGGACCTGGACCAGGCCGCCCGCGCGCTGAAGGAACAGGACAGCCGGCGTGAGTCCATCTTTCAGCAATCGGTGGAGGCGCAGAAGCATTCCGCGGACCTGCTGGAGAAGAAGTTCCAGGAAGCCATGAAGCGCGCCAAAGAAGCTCCGGACAAGCCCCTCATCCGCGACATCGACCTGGACTAGCCCTTGCCGCAAGCCTTTCCGCCCGCCGGCAGCGCGGTGAAACGCGCGCAGCGACCCTTGCTGCTCGGGCATCGCGGGGCCCGGAAGGCCGCTCCCGAGAACACGCTGGCGGCGTTCGACCTGGCTCTGGCCCACGGGTGTGACGGCTTTGAGTTCGACGTCCGCCGCACGGCCGACGGCGAGGCGGTCGTGGTGCATGATGCGACCGTGGCCGGGATGGAAGTCGCCGCCACCGCATATGAGCAGTTGCGGCAAGCGGTGGGCGGCAAAGAAGGGCCGCCCACGCTCGAGCAAGTGCTGGCGCGTTACGCGGCCCGAGCGGTCCTCGATATCGAGGTGAAGGTCCGCGGACTCGAGGAGCGCGTAGCCAGGCTGCTGCGCCAATATCCACCGCAGAGGGAGTACGTAATCTCGTCGTTCCAACCGGAAGTGCTGGTGGCGCTGCGGCTGCAGCAGGCCGACCTTCCGCTGGGGTACATCAGCGACCGCGCCTACGCCCTGGTGGCGTGGCCCAAGCTGCCGGTACAGTACGTGATGCTGCATCTCGACCTGCTGACTCAGAAGCGCCTGGAGAAGCTGCAAGTCGCGGGGAAGAAGGTCTTCGTGTGGACAGTGAACGAAACGAGAGACATGGTACGGCTGGCGGAAGCAGGGGTGGACGCCATCATCTCAGACGACACGGAGTTGCTGGTCAGGACAATGAAGCTTCCGAGGTAGTCGCGAATGTCCTGCATGGCGGCGGAAGGGATGCCACCGCGACGGCCGGCGGGGCGCCGGCGCTACAAAGTACGCGCGGCGAGTTTGGCATCGCTCAGCAACTCGGTTAGATTAGTTGCCCATGCCTCCAACGCGGGGAGAACGCTTCGAACGCGCGGTCGAAATCATGGAGCGGCTGCGCGCGCCGGGCGGCTGTCCGTGGGACCGTGAGCAGACCTTCGATTCCATCAAGCCCTACACGCTCGAAGAGACCTACGAGGTTCTGGAAGCCATCGACAAGCGCGACTGGCAGGAGCTGCGCGGCGAGCTCGGCGACCTGCTGCTGCAAGTTCTTTTCTATGCCGAGATGGCCCGCGAGGCCGGACACTTCACCATCGATGAGGTGCTGGAACGGCTGAGCCAGAAGCTGGTGGACCGGCATCCGCACGTGTTCTCCGATGTGAAGGCGGAAACGCCGGCCGATGTGCTGCGCAACTGGGAAGCGCTGAAGGCGGCGGAGCAGAAGAAGCGCTTGGAGGAACGCGCCGGTCTGGGGGAGGCAGGGAAGGAAGAGGAGCCGCGGTCGGTGCTGGCCGGCGTGTCGTCGGCGATCCCGGCGCTGCTGGAGGCGCTGAAGTTGAGTTCGCGCGCGGCGCACGTCGGTTTCGACTGGCCCACCATCGAAGGCCTGTTCGAGAAGCTGGAGGAGGAGACCGGAGAGCTGCGGCGCAACCTGGAACAGTATCCGGCGCCGGGTCCAAGGCCGGAATCGGCGGCAGGCGTGGCCGGCGCGCGCGGGGCGAAAATCCCCGAAGAGCTGCGACAGCGGCTGGAGGACGAGATCGGCGACCTGCTGTTCGTGGTGGCCAACCTAGCGCGTTATCTCTCGCTCGATCCGGAGTCGGCGCTGCGCAAGACCAATCGCAAGTTCAAGCGGCGCTTCCAGTGGCTGGAGGAGGAATTGCGCCGCCGAGGACGCCGCCCGCAGGAGACGCCGCTGGAGGAACTGGAAGCTCTGTGGCAGCAGTCCAAGGAACGAGAGCGGGGAGAGGCGGCGCCGTGAGCCCCGAAGTGATCGTGCGCCCGTGCCGCGGGCTGGAGGAATATCGCGGCTGCATCGACCTTCAAAAGGAAGTGTGGAACTTCTCCGATCTGGACGTGGTGCCGCTGCGGCTGTTCGTGGTGGCGGAGAAGGTAGGCGGGCAGATCATCGGGGCGTTCGATGGCGAGCGCATGGTGGGGTTCGCCATGTCGGTGCCGGGAACCCGTGGCGGGCATGCCTACCTGCATTCCCACATGCTGGCGGTCAAGGAGAGCTACCGCAACTCGGGACTGGGAAGGCGGTTGAAGTTCGCGCAGAGAGAGGATGCCCTGGCGCGCGGCTTCGAGCTGATCGAGTGGACCTTCGATCCGCTGGAGATCAAGAACGCGCACTTGAACATCGAACGGCTGGGCGCTATCGCGCGGCGCTACACCATCAACCAGTACGGCACGACGTCGTCGCCGCTGCATGGCGGCCTGCCCACCGACCGCCTGGTGGCGGAGTGGTGGCTGCGCTCGCGCCGGGTGGAGACGCTGCTTTCAACCGGCAGGCGGCCCGACTTTGTCACCGAAAAGATCATCGAGGTTGCGGGCAAGATCTACGAGTGGAAGGCTTCGCCGTCCGACCGGGAGAAGGCTCGTGACCTGCAGCAGCGCAACCGGGAAGAGTTCCTGCGCGCGTTTTCGAGCGGCCTGGCCGTTCTGGGGTACGAGCGCGACGCGCAGGGCAACGGCCGGTTCCTGCTGGGACGGTGGGACGAGCAGTGGTCGTACGCGAGCAAATAGCCGTCGGCAGTCAGCAATCAGCCAAGGCAAGATCGAACGAGGCTGGACTCCGGCACTCATGAAGGTGAAGTCCATCACGCTACGCGAGCTCCGCATGCCGCTGGTGCATTTCTTCGAGACCAGCTTCAGCCGCGTCACGGAGCGGCGCATCGTGCTGGTGACGGTAGAAACGGATGGCGCCGAGGGCTGGGGCGAGTGCGTCGCGGGCGAGGACCCGTTCTACAGCGAGGAGTCGGCCGAAACGGCGTGGTACGTGCTGACCAAGTACCTGGGTCCGGCGCTGGCCGGAAAGGAGCTGGCGACGGCCAGGGATTGCGTGCCGCTGTTCGCGCGGGTGCGCGCGCATCGCATGGCCAAGGCGGCTCTGGAGAATGCGCTGTGGGACGCCGAGGCGCAGATCAAGGGCGTGCCGCTGTGGAAGCTGGTGGGCGGGACGCGGCGCGAGATCGCGTGCGGCGTCTCCATCGGCATCCAGGATTCGGTAGAGCAGTTGCTGGAAAAGATCGAGAAGGAGCTGGCGGCGGGCTACCGGCGCATCAAGGTGAAGTGCAAGCCGGGATGGGACGTGGCAGTGTTTGCGCGCATCCGCGAGCGCTGGCCGGAGATCCTGCTGAGCTGCGACGCGAACTCAGCCTACACGCTTGACGACACGGAGCACCTGAAGCGCTTCGACCAGTTCCGACTGCTGATGATCGAGCAGCCGCTGTGGAATGACGAC
The DNA here is from genome assembly GCA_035573675.1 of Terriglobales bacterium. Lineage (NCBI taxonomy): Bacteria > Pseudomonadati > Acidobacteriota > Terriglobia > Terriglobales > Terriglobales bacterium. The sequence continues at coordinate 266,117 of DATMAB010000015.1, read as the reverse complement.
TTCTACTTTCACGCCAGGCTGCAGAAGCAACTGCAGACCGCGATCTGCCTGGATGAAGGCATACGCAGCGCGCGCGATGCGCAGGCGGCACTGGAGCTGGGCGCCTGCCGCATCATCAACATCAAGGTGGGCCGCGTGGGCGGGATGAGCGAAGCCATCTGCGTCCATGACACGGCGCGGGCGCACAACGTGCCGGTGTGGTGCGGCGGGATGCTCGAGTCGGGCGTAGGCCGGGCCCACAACGTGGCGCTTTCAACGCTCGAAGGGTTCTCGCTTCCGGGAGATGTCTCTGCTTCCAAGCGGTATTGGAAAGAGGACATCATCGAGCCCGACGTGGAGGTTTCGCCGCAGGGGACGATTGCGGTTCCCGATCAGCCGGGGCGCGGGTATGAGGTCAAGCAGGCGCTGGTGGAGAAGCTGACGGTGCGCAAGGAAGTGCTTTCGGCTTAGTGCTCCTGCCGCACAACCTGGAAAAGCACGATTCCGCGGCTTCGCCGAGGAATGACCATCTAGGCCACACTTATTTCCCCGCCACAATCCCATTCTGCTTGCGCAGCAGGGCCACGCCTTCGGCGAGGGAGAGGCCGGCGGGGGCAGGGCGGAAGTCGGTGATGGTCTGGCGCGACTGGATCTTCAGCGACTTGAAGAGGAACGCGCGGCCGGTGAAGTCCAGCGTCATGGAAGTGGTTTCCCAATTGCCGTCGGGCAGGCGGGTCTGCTCGACGATGAAGCGCCCACCCTTGTTGAGGTGGGCCAGCAGTCCCCAACCCACGTTGACGTCCTGCACCAGGGTGGCGTCGAAGCGGGCGATTCGATGCTCGTCTTCGTCGATGAGGATGGTTCCCTCCGCGCCCTTGAAGGCGATGGTTTCGCGCGTGGGCGGGTCGAACTCCGGATTGGGGCGGAACTTCAGGCGAATGAGTGTGCCGCTGGGGCCCTGCTCCTGGCCGTCTGGTTCGTACAGGAAGGCCTCGGGCAAGGCGCTGAGCATGCGGCGCACCCGCGCGCGCTCTTCCTCCTGCTGGCGGCGGCGCCTGGCCTGCTCGCGCGGATCGGAAAGCAAGCGGGAGATGCGGGCGTCGTCGCGAGCGCGCTGCTCGTCGGTGAGCGGGCGATCGTTGAACGCGACGAGGCGGGCGACGAGTCCGTCGCGGGTCATCACGATGTCCCGGGTTTCGCTGTTCACGCCCGGGCGTTCGCGGCGCAGGCGGTAGATGTAGGGCGCGTCGCGGTCGCCGTCTTTCAGCGTGTTGTCAACAGCTTTGCGTACGAGTTCCTGGGGAGACACCGTTCCGTTGGGCTGCGCCCGTGCCGGAGAGCAAACGGTTAAGCAAAAGGACAACAGGGTGGCTGCCCGAAGTGCGATTGACGCGAGTTTAAGGGCCATATAACGGCTACGAATTAGACGAACCCGGTTGGCTCGCGGTTGCATCGCGGGTAATAACGCCGGGCTTCATCCCCGGAATTTCTCCCCACCGGATTGCTCCCGGCCGAAGGCTTGGGTATAGTTCCCCATAAGCTATTCTATTCTGGCATCTTGCATAGAGGGATGAAGGAGTTCCGGAAAAGTGTAGCGCACCCTGATCGAGTTGGAGAGTGTCGATGTGGAAAACCCGCAAAGAGGATGAAAAGCCGCCGTTCGCAGCAACGCCCTCACAGCCGGTGACGACGCCGGCTGCCGCGGTCCCAGTTCCACCCAAGGAGACGCGTCCCATGGAAGCACCGAAGACCCCGGAGAATTTTCGAGCTGATGTTGCGCATATCGGGAAGTCCGTCGTGGTGAAGGGCGAGCTTTCCGGAAGCGAAGACCTGTACCTGGATGGCGAAGTGGAAGGCAGCATCGAGCTGCGCGACCACCACCTGACGGTGGGGCCGCACGGCCGGGTGAAGGCCAACATCCATGCCAAAGACGTGGTCGTGCACGGCAAGGTAGAAGGACAAGTGCACGGCACCGAGCGCGTGGAGCTGAAGAAATCGGCTGTGCTGGCGGGCGACATCGTCACGCAGCGGATTGTGATCGAGGATGGCGCCTATTTCAAGGGAGCCATCGACATCCAGAAGGAACAGCCCGCCAAAGCGACCGCCACCCGGCGGGAGAGCGTGACGGCGGCGCCGACTACGTCGGTTTCCTACGGCGTGCCGACGGCCAACGCGGCGCCCGGCAGCGGACCCGGACTTTCCGCTCCGGGTGTCGGGGGGCCGCAGGCGACGCTGAAAGACCCCGCCAAGGAGTAAGCTAGTCAGCCGGGCAACGGGGCGCGGTGACACGCGCCCCGTCCGTCCGCGCGCCGATGACCGAAAGCTTCCGCAACGCCAGTCGCAGCGCCGAGCCGCAAGCGAGCGCCGCACCTCCGCCATCTCCGGGGGCAGGGCGGGTTCCGCGGCATTCTACCGGCCTGGCTGAATTCAGCCGCTACATCGAGGGGCAGGAGCACTTGCGTGTGCTCGACCTGGGCGCGACCTCACCCGCCAACATCAGCTACCTGATCGGGCTGGGGCACAAGGTGTACAACGAGGACGTCCTGCTGGCGGCTTCCGATGCCCGCTATCGCGTGAAGGATGAAGAAGGGAAGCCCACGGTGGATGCCAACCGCTTCCTGGCCGAGAACCTGGACTACATGGCCGGACTGCTGGATGCGGCGCTTTGCTGGGATGTTCCCGACTACCTGCCGGAGGTGCTGGTTCGTCCGGTGGTGGCGCGATTGCAGCGCGCCATGAAGCCGCGCGGCGTGCTGCTGTTCTTCTTCCACACCCGGGACGCGGGACCGGACGCCCCTTATTACCGCTATCACCTGCGTGACCGGGAGAACCTGGAGCTGCAGCGCGGCCCGGCTTTCCGCCTGCAGCGCGTCTTCCAGAACCGGCACATCGAGAACCTGTTCCGCGATTTTTCCTCGGTGAAGTTCTTCCTGGCGCGCGACAACATCCGCGAAGTCGTAGTCGTCAAGTAATCGTCGGGATGCGGGCGCGGGTCCGGTCCACCAGCAGGCGTGCCACCGGAGGCAGGCGCAGCGCTCCTGAGAGCAGCCTGCGCCAGGGCTGCGCCATCTGCGTGACGCGCCGCAGGTGCGCGGCGTTGCGGAAGGCTGGCCGGAAGGCGCGTTGGTAAGAGACCTGGTATCCCGCCGCGGCTTCCGCCAGGCTCTGCTTGCCGGACCAAACGCCCTGCAGGGCTCTTGCGGCCATCATGCCACTGCAGAGCGCGATGGAAATACCGTCGCCGGCAAAGGGATCGATGAAGCCGGCGGCATCGCCCGCGTAGAGGATGCCTCCCCGCTCCGGCATCGGCGGGCGGAAGACCAGCGGCGCGGTAGCCACAGGGTCGGTGGCAGGCTCCCAGCGGCGGCGGCGATGCCACAGCCCAGGATGCCGCGCGAACACCTGTTCCAGTGTGCGAGCCACATCGCTGCGCACCATGGCGCACGCGTTCACCCGATCGCCGCCCACGGGCTGCACTCCGCAGTAGCCGCCTTCGAAGAAGTAGAGGTCCACGCAGGAAGGCGCGTCCACTTCCCGGAAGTGCGCTTTCAGACCGATCCAGATGGCGGCCGAAGCCGGGCTCCCTTCGGGCTGAAACGGCGTGAGTGCTGACCAGCGGCCCGAGGCGTCAATCACGCTGCGCGCAAGGAAACTGCCCGCCGAAGTCACGACCTCAAAGGGAGCGGGGCCTTCGATGGCACTGACCGCAATGGAGTCGCGGGCATCGGCACCGCGTGTTCGCGCCACTTCCCACAGCGTGGCGTCAAGGTCAATGCGCGGGATGGAAGCAGCGCGGGGCGCGAGCGAAGCGTCCCAGTCGTGGCAGTCGAGGAAGAAGCGGGCCCGTGGGATGCGCGGTGCGCCGAGCAGCAACTCCATGGCGGAAGGGCAGCCGGCACAAAGGCCTTCCAGCAGGAGCAGGCCTTCCGGGGAGATGAACTCTCCGCACACCTTGTGGCGAGGGAAGCGGCCGCGCTCCAGCAGCAGCGTGCGCGCGTCCAGGCGAGCCGCCGTGATGGCGGCTGCGGCCCCGGCGGGTCCGCCACCGATTACGACCAGGTCGAACAGCTCTGTCCGCTGCCCTAGTTGCGCCATGCGATGGCCCCGATACGGAACAGGTAGTAGCGGCTGATTTCGACGCGGGCCGCGCGGGTGCGAGCGAGGAGCTCAGCCAGCTCCTGCGGCGTATACGAGCGCCAGACGGAGGCCACGCTGTCATGGCGAGTCAGGCGGCTGCGAAACAGCGGCCATCCGGCGTAGATGAGCGCCAAATGGATGGGGTGTCGCCGCAGATCGTTAATCAACACCGCTCGCCGGGTCACGCGCAGTCCTTCGTTGACAAAGGCGATGATTTCGTGCGGCTCCAGGTGATGGACGAACAGCGAGCAGGTGACCAGGTCGAAGCTGGCGTCGGCGAAGGGCAGGGCGAGCGCATCGCCGGCGACGTAGCGTCCGTTCGCCCGCATGTGCGAGCGGGCTCGCTCGAGGAGCGTGATGGACGTGCGTATGCCACGCCGAGCCAGGTGCTCGGCGACCGAGCCGGGCACGTCGCCGGAAGCAGAGGCCACGTCGAGCAAAGAAAGCTCAGGTGACGAATCTACAACACGGTCCACCAATTGCAGTGTCGTGCGGATGCCGCCGAACCAGCGATTCACCAGCCGCAGGTCGGCGAGGGAGGCTGCGACCTCGGCGGGCGTGCCGGCGTCGGAATCGAGGAGCTCCGGCTTGACCAGCCGCCTCATGGCAATCCCTAGACGCTCGCCAGTTCTTCCTCGAGCAGTTGCTTGTTGTAGAGGTCGGTGTAATAGCCGTTGCGAGCCAGAAGCTCGTCGTGGGTGCCGTATTCGACGATGCGCCGGCCGTGCAGCACGGCAATGCGGTCGGCATTGCGGACGGTGGACACGCGGTGGGAGATGAAGATGGTGGTGCGTCCCTGCATGATCTCGCGCAGGTGGTTCAGGATGCGCTCTTCGGTGTAGGTGTCCACGCTGGAGAGCGCATCGTCGAGCACCAGGATGCGCGGATTACGGATGAGGGCACGGGCGATGGCGATGCGTTGTTTCTGCCCGCCGGAGAGGGTGATGCCGCGCTCACCCACCAGCGTCTTGTACTTCTCCGGGAAACTCTCGATCTCGGCGGCGATACTGGCGCCTTCGGCGGCCCGGCGCACGTCATCGTCGGTCGCCTCCTCGGTTCCGAAGGCGATGTTCTCGCGCACGGTCTCGCTGAACAGGAAGGTCTCCTGCGGGACGAAGCCGATGTTGCGGCGCAGTGTCTCGAGCGGAAAATCGATGATGGGACGGCCGTCGAGCAGGACGCTGCCGGGAGGCGCGTCGTAGATGCGCGGAATCAGGCTCACCAGCGTGGTCTTGCCCGAGCCTACAGGGCCAACGATGGCCAGGCTGGAGCCCGCGGGAATGCGAAGGTTCACATCCTCCAGCACGGGCACGCCGTTGTACGCGAAGGAAAGATTGCGGAACTCAAGTTCGCCGCGGACTTCGCGGGGAGCGTCCGGGCGGAGCGCAGCAGTGGAATCGACGATGGTCGGCCTCTCGTGCAGGATCTCGTTCAGCCGGCCCAGGGAGGCCATGCCGCGCTGAAAGATGTTGATGACCCATCCGAAGGCGATGATGGGAAAGGTCAACTGCACCATATAGATGTTGTAGGCGACGAAGTCGCCCACGCTCATGCGGCCCAGCAGGACTTCGCGCCCGCCCAGCCACAGCACCAGCACGATGGCAAGACCGAGCATGGCCTCGAGCGTCGGCCACAGCATGCCCATCAGGCGGACGAGCTTGAGGCTGCGCGCAATGTACTCGCGGTTGGCGCGCTCGAAGGCCGCAATCTCGGCTTCTTCCTGGGCGTAGGCGCGGACCACGCGGGCGCCGGCAAAGTTTTCCTGGGCGCGGGCCGAGATCTCGGAAAACATCGCCTGGATGCGTTCAAAACGCTCGTGAATGCGATGGCCGAAGTACTGCACCACGATGCTCACGATGGGCAGCGGGAGCACGGCGTACAGGGTGAGCCGGGGACTGAGGGCGGCCATGAACACCAGCGCTCCGGCGGTGAACACCACGGTGTTGGCGGTGTACATGATGGCCGGGCCCAGCAGCATACGCACGGCGTTCAGATCGTTGGTGGCCCGGGCCATGATGTCGCCGGTGCGGGTCCGCTGGTAGAAGGAGTACGACAGGCCCTCTAGATGACGAAAAAGGTCGTTGCGCAGATCGAACTCGATGTCGCGTGAGATGCCGATGACCACCCAGCGGGTAAGGAACTGGAAGATGCCCTTGGCCAGGGCCACGGTGATGATCAGCAGCGACCATTGCAGCAGCTTTTCGCGGGTGATGCCGAGTTGCAGGTCGTCCATGGCGCGACGGATGACCTGCGGGAACATGATCCAGATGCCGTTCTGCAGCAGAACGGAGAGGGCGCCGAAAGCCAAGCCGCGCCGGTACTTCAGCAGATAGGGCAGCAGCGGTCGCAGACTCTCGGTCATGTGCACTTCCCGGTCGATTCTAACAAGGACACCATGGGAGCTCCGGAGGCCGTGCTCACGTAGGCAGTCGCAGTATCAAGTATCCGCCGAGCAGGCCGAAGAGCAGGTCGGGCGACCACGCGGCCAGGAAGGGAGGCAACTGGTTGACGTTGCCCACCGCTTCCAGAAGTCCGGAAGTCACCCAGTACACCACGGCGATAGCCAGGGCCATGGCCACGCCGCCCAGCGCGCCCCGGCGTCCTACGGAAAGCGCGAAGGGCACGGCCAGCACCGCCATGACGAAGGTGATGGCGGGAAAAGCAAACTTCTTGTGCCACTGCACGCGCAGGCGCACTACGTCGAAGCCGCTCTGCTCCAGGTCTCGGATATAGGAGCTGAGCTCGCGAAAATCCATCTCCGAGGACTGCTTCACCTCCTTGCGGAAGTAGCTGGGCGGCTCGTCGAGCGCTTCGAAGGTAGCCACGTCGAAGGTGCGGTACTCCTCGATGGCGGCTCCGCGGAAAGCCCGCGTCCATCCCTGCTTGAACAGCCACTTGGCGAGCTTCGGATCCCATTCGGCGCGTGCGGCGTAGACCCGGCGCGTGATCTCGAAGGTGGACGGATCGAACAGGAACACCGAGACGCCGCCCATCTGGAAGCGGTCCGGATCGAAAAACTCGTAGTAGTAGATGCTGGAGTGCTGGCCGAAGATCCACTTGCGGTCCGGACGCAGGTAGGTTTGCGCGGGCTTGCCCTTGATCTGGTTCCAGAGGGCGTCCTGGCGGGTGTTGGCTTCCGGGAGATAGAAGTGGTCGAAGAAAAACAGACCTGCGGAAAGCGCCGCCGCAAAAATGAGAACCGGCATCGCCACGCGATAGACGCTGATGCCGGTGGCCTTGATGGCGACGATCTCGCTGTTGCGTTCGAGCAGGGCAAAGGTCACCAGCACCGCGATGAGCACCGCCAGCGGAGTCATCTGGTACACGAGCGAGGGGACGAAGTTCACCACGAACTCGGCCACGGTGGCGACCGGTACGCGGTTGCGAAGGACGTCGCTCCACATCTCGAAGAACGTGAACACCACGCCCAGCACCAGAAAGCCGGCCAGCACCAGCAGGAAATAGGCGAAGAAGTCGCGCAGCACGTAGGTGTCGAGGAGCTGGGGGAAATCCAGGTCGAACACGCGCCAGCGGCTGGGCGCGGCGGCCGGGCGGACTTCCGCGGCAACCGGCTTGGGACGGAACCGGTGCACCAGGCTGCGCCAGACGAGCTCGAGGGGCTGGTGGTCAACGCGCCAGAGCAGGACAGCGCCACCCGCGAAGAACACGAGGTTGGCCAGCCATGCACCCAGTGCCGGCGAAACCGTTCCCTGTCGTGCCAGCGAGACGCCGAACAGCGAGACCACGTAGTAGAGGAAGACGAGAATGATGGTCAGGACGAAGCCGGTGGATTTGCCGCCCTTGTGGGCGGCCAGACCCAGGGGAATCCCCACCATCGCCAGCACCAGGCAGGCAGCCGGCAGGGCAAAGCGGCGGTAAAACTCGATGAGCCACACACGGCGGCGGCGCTCCTCCAACTGCTGCGCCTGTTGAAACAGCTCCATGGTACCCATCTGCGCCAGCAAGCGATTCTCGCGGGGTTGCGGAGCCCGTTGCGGCAGCAGCAGGGGGAGATCGGACACGGAAAAGTTGGTGATGGAGTATTCCTGGGGCCGGCGCGGGTCGGTTTCATGCTGCGCGCCGTTGCGCAAGTGCAGCCGGATGCGCTCCGTGCCATCGGTGACAGCGGTGCCTTCCGCCGCCAGGGTGATTTTGGGGGCGGAGGGTGTGGAAACATCGGCCAGGAAGAGCCCACGCCACACGGCCGTGTCCCCGGCGCGCGCATCCTGGACGTAGAGCACGTGGTTGGGGATGTTCTCGTAAAACACGCGGGGCTGCACGGCGTAGGCTGCTTCGGAAGTCTTCAGCCGGTCTTCCAATTCCGCCAGGGCTGCCGAGGCCCGGGGAGCGACCACCGCAGTGTTCAGCGAGGCGAGCAGCCAGGCCGAGACAGCGAAAATGGCCACGATCGAGATGAACGTGGTGGCGCCGATGCCCCCGGCTCGCATCGCCGTTACTTCGCTGTCGGCGGCCAGCCGGCCCAGACCGATGAGGATCCCCACCAGCACGCCCATGGGAATGGTGAAGCTTAGGGCGGAGGGCAGCGTCAGCAGGAAAACTTCGGCGATGCTGGGGAGAGGGGCGCTGTTGCGGACCACCAGCTCCAGAATGCGGCCCACGTCGCGCATGAAGAGCACGAACGTGAACAGGGCCGCCCCCAGAGCGGCGTGCGCCAGCACTTCGTGCAGGATGTACCGGGTCAGGATGCGCACGGCGAACCGCTGATCCCTTGCAGTCTAGCATGCGGAAATCCCGCTGGGCGGCGTCTTGCCGTCCCCGGAAGCGGCTTGCGCCGGCTCCCTCCCTTCAGGTACTACTGCCAAGGAAAGGACCTGCCTACCGGCCTCCATGGCCCGCTTGCGCGTCGTCTTCCTCTGGCACATGCACCAGCCCTTCTACAAGGACCTGGTTGCGGGGGAGTACCGCCTGCCGTGGGTGCGGCTGCATGCGCTGAAGGATTATTACGGCATGGTGAAGCTGCTGGAGGAGTTTCCCGCCGTCCACCAGACCTTCAACCTGGTGCCCTCGCTGGTGGCGCAGCTCCAAGACTACGTAGCCGGCACCGCCCGTGACCCGTTCCTGGAGGTGGTGGCAAAACCCGCCACCGAATTGACGCCGGAGGAGCAACGGTTCGCCCTGGAGTATCTCTTCCAGGCCAATCCTACACACATGATCGGTCGCTATCCGCGCTACCGGCAGCTCTGGGAGAGCTTCCGCTCCGCGGGCGAGAACGCGGAGCGCGCCGCCAAGGCCTTCAGCGCGCAGGATTTCACCGACCTCCAAGTGCTCTCCCAGTTGGCCTGGTTCGACGAGTTCTTCCACGAGGAACCCGACGTCCGGGAGCTGGTGAAAAAGGGGAGCGGTTTCGATGCCGGCGATCAGCGATTCATCGTGGAACGACAACGTGAGCTTATGAGCCGGGTGCTGCCCGCCTACCAGGAGGCGGCCCAGCGGGGAAGCATCGAACTCTCCTGCTCGCCCTTCTATCACCCCATTCTGCCGCTGCTGTGCGATACCGAGGTCGCACGCGCGGCCTCCCCGGGCCTGCCGCTACCCCAGGAGCGGTTCCGCCATCCGGAAGATGCGGCCGAGCAGCTACGGCGGGCCATAGAATTCCATGAAAAAACCTTCGGCACACGACCCCGCGGCGCGTGGCCTTCGGAAGGCAGCGTTTCCGAGGAGGTCCTGGCCCTGGCGCATGAGGCCGGGCTGGAGTGGATGGCCACCGATGAAGGCATCCTGGCGCGCACTCAGGGAAGCGGATTTCCGAGAGATGGGTCGGGACGGCTGCTGACGGGAGGTGCGGAGCGGCTCTACAACATCTACCGCTATGAAAAGGACGGCGCCAGCCTCCACCTGCTTTTCCGCGATCACACCGTTTCCGACATGATCGGGTTTGTCTACGCCGGGGTGCCCGCCGAAGTGGCGGCCGTAGAACTCATCCGAAGGATCAAGGAATCGGCACAATCGGTTCTGAATGCGGGACGTGATGCGGTGGTGTCCGTCATCCTGGATGGCGAAAATGCGTGGGAATACTACCCGCACTCGGGGCGCGAGTTCCTGCGGCGACTCTACGCCGGCATCAGCGGCGACCCGGTGATGGAGGCGGTGACGGTCTGGGAAGCGATCGAGCGCCACTCCGATTTCGGGCGCCTGGGCGGAATCGCCCCGGGCTCGTGGATCAACGCCAACTTCGAGGTGTGGATCGGCCCGCCGGAGGACAACCGCGCGTGGGAATATCTCTCGGCGGCGCGCAACTTCTACCAGGAGGCGGCGCCTGAAGCCGCGGAGGACGACCGCCGGCTGGCCTGGGAGGAGATCCTGATTGCCGAGGGCAGCGATTGGAACTGGTGGTACGGGCCGCATCACCACTCCGCCAACGACCGGGAATTCGACGAGCTGTATCGCAAACACCTTTCCAACGTGTATCACCTGCTGGGGGCGACGCCGCCGGAAGCGCTGGCCCAGCCCATCGCCCGGGTCGAGGTGCGTCCACACCTGGTCGGGCAGACGGCCTTCATCCGCCCGACGATCGACGGCGAGCTGAGTTCGTACTTCGAGTGGTTGGGCGCGGCGTCGTGTGTGGCCGACCGCCGCACTTCCGCCATGCACGGCAAGCAGTACGTTCTGGGCTCGATCCATGCCGGCGTGAACGACACCATGCTCTTCGGCCGGCTCGACTTCGTGGGCGGTGTGCCGCCCGGAACATTGGAAGTGGTGATCAAGCTCGAGTCCACGGAAGCGGGCTCAGATCAGATCCGGCAGAAGCTTCTGCTGGAAATCGCCGTCGAAGAAAGGGTCATCAGCGGCTGGAGCGTCCGGCGGGGCGAGGAACATCCCGGGCATGAAGAGGAAGCGACGCAGCCGGCTTCCGGCCTGGTGGTCCGGCTCAGCAAGGTGCTGGAGTTTGCGCTGCCGCTTGCGGAGTTAGGCGCGGCGCGCGGCAATCGGATCCGGCTGCGGTGCAGCGTCTGGCGCGACCACCTGCCGGTGGACGCGCTGCCGCTGGAAGGATGGCTCGACCTCGACGTGGTCAGCGAGGAAGAACTCGCGGCGCGGGCCTGACCACCCGGCCGCGAGTTTCCGATATCTACTTGCCCTCGCTCGAAGCCGTGATCAGCATGGGCCGGCTGAGTTCCATCACGATCTCCGAGCCCGCGGGGAGTTCGGCCGTCTTGCGCTTGGTGAGCCAGTGAGTCACGGTCGCCGCTGCGCCGATGGTGGCTCCCACCAGCGCGCCCTTGCCGCCGCCGGCGATGGCGCCGATGGTCAGGCCCGCTCCGGTGCCCGCGGCCATTTCGATCTTGTCACCCTTGCTTGCGCCCTGACCTTTGATCTGGCCTTCTTCGGTCACCTCCGTTTTGGTGGTGCGGTCGGTATCGACCACGACGGCGTTGAAGTCGTAGCGTTCGCCGTTGGGCAGGGTCAGCAGGTTGGGAAGCAGATGGATGGTCGGGCGTCCCTTGATGCGGCGCGGCTCGGAGACCGAGACGATGCGGCCTTCGATCGCGGAGCCCACCGGGATGACGGTCTTGCCGTCCAACACCACGGCCTCGGTCACACGCCCGGCAAAGGTGTCGCCGGCCTTGCTGGCGGAAGTGGAGATGGTGGTCTCCAGCTTCATGCGGACGCCGGTGCCGGATGGCAGGGAAAGAGCTTTCGGGGTTTCCTGGGCGATGGCGCACGGAATCATCAATCCCAGAAGGAGCAGCAGAGCAGCCAGCTTTTTCATTCCTGACCTCCTAAGGTCGGCTTCGAGAGTTGGGTTGGGAAGCGTCGATTCGTCGGGCCGCCTCCAGAAAATCTGCCACGGGGGAGCGCTCGTGCTGATTGCCGCCCACAAACGCGTAGCGAATCGTTCCCGAGGGTTCGACGACGAAAGTCGCCGGGCGGGCGATATTGAAGGCATCCACTCCGATGCGGTGGTAGATGCCGTAGGCTTTGGTGACGCGCCGGTCTTCGTCCAGGAGGAACGGGAAGGAGACCGGGTGCTCTTTGAGATACTTTTCCGGCTTGAACATTCCGCCGCGCTTCTCCGCTGCGATGTAGAGCAGGGAAGCGCCGGTGGCCTCGATCTCCGCTTTGCGCGGCTCCAACTGAGCCATGCGTCTGGCGCAGTTCGGTCACCATGTGCCTCGCAGGAATTCCAGGATCACGGGGCCGCGGGCGAGTTCAGCCGACAGCGAGAATTGGCCAGGGCGATTTGCCGCCGCCAGGGTGAAATCCGGCGCGCGGTCGCCGACCGCGAGGGTCTCGGAGGAGAGAGCCATCTGGCGCCGACTGTAAAACACCCCTGAAACCAGGACAATAGCCAAAGAAATCTGTGGAACCAAGCAAGACAACTCCGGGGAGCTCCTCCGCTTTGGAACAAATCCTCCGCCGCGGCGCGGCGCGCCGCCAGGCGGTGGCCGTAGCATATAATCGGCCCCTTCCGGGAGGCGCGATGAAGAACTCCAATCCGACTGCGATTGCCGCCATCCGCGCGCGCGAGGTTCTGGACTCGCGCGGCAACCCCACTGTGGAGGCCGACGTGATCCTGAGTTCTGGCGCCATGGGGCGTGCCGCCGTCCCCAGCGGAGCCTCTACGGGCGAGCACGAAGCGGTAGAGCTGCGCGACGGCGACAAGCACCGCTACCTGGGCAAGGGCGTGCAGAAAGCGGTGGAGAACGTGCGTCGCGAGCTGGGGCCGGCGCTCGAGGGCATGGACGCTTTTGAGCAGCGCCGGCTCGACGAGCGCATGCTCGAACTGGACGGTACGCGCAACAAGTCCGGCTTCGGCGCCAATGCCATCTTGGCGGTGAGCATGGCGGCAGCGCGCGCGGCGGCAGCGCAGCTCGGCGTTCCGCTCTATCGCTATCTTGGCGGCCTGAATGCCAGCCTGTTGCCCGTGCCCATGATGAACATCCTCAACGGCGGCGCCCACGCCGACAACAACGTGGACTTCCAGGAATTCATGGTCATGCCGGTGGGCGCGTCTTCGTTTCATGAGGCGCTGCGCTGGGGCGCGGAGACCTTCCACACCTTGAAGGGCGTGCTCAAGAAGCGCGGCTACAACACGGCCGTGGGCGATGAGGGCGGCTTCGCTCCTTCGCTGAAATCGAACGTCGAAGCCATCGAGTTGATTCTGGAAGCCGTCCAGGCGGCCGGCTACAAGGCGGGCGAACAGATTGCTATCGCACTCGACCCGGCCGCGAGCGAATTCTTCTCCGAGGGCAAATACGTTTTCAAAAAATCAGATAAATCGGTAAAGACCAGCGAACAGATGGTGCGCTTCTATGCGGACTGGGCGAAGCAATACCCCATCGTGTCACTCGAGGACGGCCTGGCCGAGGACGACTGGGAAGGTTGGAAGATGCTGACCGACGAACTGGGCGACCGCATCCAGCTCGTGGGTGACGACCTGTTTGTCACCAGCACGGAGCGGCTCGAGCGCGGCATCGAGCAGGGCGTGGCCAACGCCATCCTCATCAAAGTGAACCAGATCGGAACGGTGAGTGAGACGCTCGACGCCATCGAGATGGCGCACGGCAACGGCTACACGGCGGTCATCTCGCATCGCTCCGGCGAAACCGAAGACACCTTCATCGCCGACCTGGCCGTGGCCACCGGCGCCGGCCAGATCAAGACCGGCTCGACCTCGCGCACCGACCGCATCGCCAAGTACAACCAGTTGCTGCGGATCGAGGAAGAACTGGGCCGTGCGGCCCGGTTCCTGGGGATCGAGGCGGTGAACTACGGCGGGGAAGCCGCCTGAAGAGCGGACTTCGCATGGCCCGACCCAAGCCACTGGTTCTCGTGATCCTCGACGGCTGGGGTTACGCTCCGCCCTCGAAGGCCAACGCCATCTCGCTCGCCCGCAAGCCCAACTACGACCGGCTGCTGGCGGAGTATCCCAACACTCTTATCCACACCAGCGGACGCTACGTAGGTTTGCCCGAGGGACAGATGGGCAACAGCGAAGTCGGGCACCTGAACATCGGCGCCGGGCGCATCGTGTACATGGACATCACCCGCATCGACCGCATGATCGAAAGCGGCGATTTCTTTTCTCACCCAGTGCTCCTGGACGCCGTCAAGCACGCTCGCTCCGGCGGCCGGCGCCTGCACCTGTTCGGCCTGCTTTCCGACGGCGGCGTGCACTCGCATCAGAACCACCTCTACGCGCTGCTGCGCCTGGCCAGGCGGAACGGCGTGGATCGCGTGTTCGTGCACTGCTTCATGGACGGGCGCGACACCCTGCCCACCAGCGGCGCCGGCTACATCCAGCAGTTGCAGCAGAAGATGCGCGAAATCGGGGTAGGCAAAGTCGCCACGGTGAACGGCCGCTACTACGCCATGGATCGCGACCGGCGCTGGCCGCGCATCCACAAGGCATTCTCCGCCATGGTCGCGGGCGACGGAGAGGCCGGCCGCTACATCGATCCCGTGCAGGGCGTGAAGGATTCATATCATCGCGGGGTCACCGACGAGTTCATCGTGCCCTTCGTCGTGACCGACAACCGCGGCGAACCGCTGGGCCGCATCCGCGACGAGGACGCCTGCATCTGTTTCAATTTCCGCGCCGACCGTGTACGCCAGATCACGCGCGCGCTGGCACGCAACAGCGGGCTGACCGCGGAAAACGGTCTCGACCTGCCCGACGCCGCCGGCCTCGACGCTGAGATTCCCCGCGATCGCGTCCCCCGCAGTCTCAAGTACGTCTGCATGACGCAGTACGACAAGAAGTTCACGCTGCCGGTCGTGGTACCGCCGGAGTCGCTGGAGAACATCCTGGCCAACATCATGGGCAACCAGGGCTTCCGCAATCTGCGCGTGGCAGAGACGGAGAAGTACGCCCACGTCACCTATTTTTTCAACGGCGGGGTGGAGAAGCCGTTTCCCGGGGAAGAGCGCATCCTGGTG
This sequence comes from Terriglobales bacterium, assembly GCA_035573675.1. Lineage (NCBI taxonomy): Bacteria > Pseudomonadati > Acidobacteriota > Terriglobia > Terriglobales > Terriglobales bacterium. The sequence continues at coordinate 251,099 of DATMAB010000015.1, read as the reverse complement.
CCGTCGCCCAAGGTCGCGACCTACGACCTGAAGCCGGAGATGAGCGCTGCCGGGATCGCCGATGAGGTGGTGAAGGCCATCGAAGGCGGCACGTTCGACGTGATCATCGTGAACTTCGCCAACGCCGACATGGTCGGACATTCCGGTCAAATCGAGCCCACCGTGCGCGCGGTAGAAACCGTGGACTCCTGCCTGGGGCGTATCTACCAGGCGCTGCGGGCGCGCGGCGGAGCGCTGATGGTCACCGCCGACCACGGCAACGCCGAGCAGATGATCGATCCCGTTACCGGCGGGCCGCACACCGCGCACACCACCAACCCGGTGCCGCTCATTGTCGTGGCCGAGAACCGTAACCGGTTCCGCCTGCGCAATGACGGCGCGTTGCAGGACATCTCGCCCACGGTGCTCGGCTTGCTGGGCATACCCCAGCCCCAGGAAATGACCGGCAAAGACCTTCGCATTCCGCTGGACAAGGACAAGACCTGAGGGAACGGGCATGAAGGTCGTGATCGCCCTCAGCCATCCCTTCGAGCTCTGGAACGCACCCGCCTGGCTGGCGGAGCGGTTGGGTCGGGATTTCCCTAAAGTGTCCTTCCGGGATCTGGGCGGCTATGAAGGGCTCGATCGTGAAATCGTGGACGCCGAGGTGCTGTTCGGCTGGTCGCTGCGTCCGCAGCAGCTCGCGGCAGCCCGCACGCTCCGCTGGGTCCATTCTCCGGCCGCGGCCGTCCACCAATTGATATTTCCGGAGATGATTGCCAGCGCCGTCGTGCTCACCAACGCCCGCGAGGTACACGGGCCGGTGGTCGCCGAGCACGCTATTGCGCTGGTGCTGGCACTGGCCAAGCGGCTGCCCTCGGCCATGCGATGCCAGCAGCGGCACGTGTGGGGCCAGCAGGAAATGTGGCAGGAGCGTCCCCGGCCGCGCGAGGTCCAGGACGCCACGCTGGGATTGATCGGACTGGGCTCGATCGGACGCGAGGTCGCGAAGCGTGCCAGGGCGCTGGGCATGCGCGTGGTCGCAGTGCGCGAGCATCCGCAGAAGGGAAGCGATGGCGCAGACGCCGTCCACGGCCCCGCGGAGACCGACCGCATGCTGGCGCAGGCGGACTATGTGGTGATTGCCGCGCCCATCACCAGCGCTACCCAATTCTTGTTCGACGCGGAGCGGCTGGCGCACATGAAGCCGGACGCTTGTCTCATCAACGTCAGCCGCGGGCAACTGGTGGACGAAGCCGCCTTGGCGGATGCTTTGCGCCGGAAGAAGATCGCGGGCGCGGCGCTGGATGTCTTTTCTGTCGAGCCGTTGCCGCCAGAGTCGCCGCTCTGGGAGTTGGACAACCTGCTCATCACGCCTCACACCGCGGCCGTCACGGAAAAGCTCTGGGAGCGCCACTACGCGCTCATGCGCGAGAACCTGCGGCGCTACCTGGCCGGAGAAGCGCTTCTCGGCATGGTGGACAAGCTGAAGGGATACTGAGGCAGGTGGTCATCCGGTCATCTAGTCATCGCGTCATCTGTAAAGCCCCGTGCCGGTAGAATTGTGTGGTCCAAGCATCCGTTTTCGATGACGAGACGACCACATGACTCCATGACGAGATTTCCATGACCGTCCGCCGCATGAAGACGTACACCGGTGAAACGGGGTATGTCTACCAGTACTACTTCGTCGGTAAGCGCGCGGCGCTGGAAGGCGAACCGGAAGCTCCGGCTACCGAATTCATTTTCGATGTCAGCGCAGACCGCAAGACCACGTTCGCAGTCAGCGTCTTCCTCAAGCCGGAAGCGCTCCGAGCTTGGGAGGGGACGCACGGCCGGGCGTTGACGGAAACCGAACAGTACGCCGCGGGCAAGATGCGCCTGTTTCGCGCCTTCGACCAGATCGAGCACATGCGCGACCAGGGGCGCCGGCTGCGCATCGACGCTGCCGATATCGAAGACCTTCTCGGGGCCCTCGGTTTGGAGTAACCGGACTGCCCCGGCCTCCGGCCTTATAATCAATGGAGTCGATGCCTCTCTTCTGGCTGCGAGTCGCGCTGGTTTTTTACGGTTTTGGCCTGCTGTACGCCCTGCTCACGCTCACGGGCCGGGGCCGCGCGCTGGTCCGGCTCACCATTCCCGCGGTCGCCACGGGCGTGGTGTTCCACTTTGTTTCTCTGGCGGAAGCGGCCATGGCCACGGGCCAGTGGACGCCGGTTTCGCTCTATCATTCGGAGTCGCTGCTGGCCTTCCTGGTGATGCTGTTTTTCTTCGCCGTCTACTGGCGCTACCAGACCACCGCGCCGGGCATCTTCGTCTTCCCGCTGGCCTTCCTGCTGACTTTTTCGTCCGCCATCGGGCAGCAGCCGCCGGAGTTCGCTTCGCCCCTGATGCGCAGCGGCTGGATCGTTACCCACATCGCCCTGATCTTCACCGGATACGCGGCGCTGTTCCTGAGTTTCGCGGCCAGCTTGCTCTACCTGCTGCAGGAGCGCAGCCTCAAGGCCAAACGCACGGAGGGAATCCTGGCCCGCCTGCCCGCGCTGGAGGTCATCGACGAAATCGGCTACCGCTCGCTGCTGCTCGGCTTCCCCTTCATGACCCTGGGCCTGCTGGCGGGCTCGGTGGTGGCGGCGCAACAGTTCGGACCCTCGTATCTGCTCGATCCCAAGGTGCTGCTGTCGCTGGTGATGTGGGCGCTCTACATGATCCTGCTTTACACGCGCTGGAGCGCCGGCTGGCGGGGACGGCGGGCGGCCTTCCTCTCCACCGCGGCCTTCGTCGTGGCAGTCGGCGCTTGGGCGGCCAACTACTTCAGCGAGGTGCACCGGTTCACGCCATGAAGTTCCAGCTCCTCGGCGTCAACCATCGCACGGCTCCGGTAGCGGTGCGGGAACGGCTGGCCGTCCCCGAATCCCGCCTGCCGGAAGCCATGCGCCGCCTCGCCGTACATCCCGGCGTGGACGAAGGGCTGGTGCTTTCCACCTGCAATCGCGTCGAACTCCTCACGCGGTGCACCAACGGCCGCGCCGACCTGCGCGGCTTCCTCGCTGATTTCTTCCAGGTGGATCTTGCCGCCTACGAGCCGCACCTTTACGAGTACGAGGACATGGACGCGGTGCGCCACGTGTTCCGGGTTGCCGCCAGTCTCGATTCCATGGTGGTGGGCGAACCCCAGGTTCTGGGACAGGTGAAAGAGTCCTACGCTCTGGCGCGGGCCGTCGGGGCCGTGCACTCGCACCTGGATGCGCTGATGACCCGCGCTTTCGCCGTGGCCAAGCGTGTGCGCACCGAGACCGCGGTGGGCAGCTCCTCGGTCTCGGTGGCCTCCGCAGCCGTGGAGCTGGCTGGAAAGATCTTCGGCAGCCTGCGGGGCAAGCACGTCTACCTGGTGGGGGCCGGCAAGATGAGCGAACTGGCGGCGCGTCACCTGAAGGCGCAGGGCGCGGACGCTATCTTCGTTGCCAACCGCACCCACGAGCGCGCCCTGGAAATGGCCGCCCGCATCGGCGGCCAGGCCATGCTCTTCGAGCAGCTCTACGACACCGCCGACCGTGCCGACATCATCATCACCTCCACCGGCGCGCCCCACCACATCTTCCGGCGCGAGCACGGCGAGCTATTCCTGGCACGGCGCAAGAACCGTCCCATGTTTTTCATTGATATCGCTGTGCCCCGCGACGTCGATCCGGAAATGAACAAGCTGGATGGCATCTTCGTCTACGACATCGACGACCTGGGCGCAATCGTGGCCTCGCACGTCGAAGGCCGCCGCCGCGAGGCCGAGCGCGCCGAGAGCATCATCGAGACGGAAGTGGCGCGCTTCCACGCCCGCCTGGAAACGCTGCAGGTGGTTCCCACCATCGTTTCGCTGCAGGACCACCTGGAAGCCATTCGCCAGGCGGAGATCGACCGCGTACGCGGGCGGCTGGGCAAACTGACTCCGGAGCAGGAGAGCGCCATCGAAACCCTAACCCGCGGAATCGTCAACAAGGTTCTGCACACGCCCGTCACCACCCTGAAAAGCGCGGCCGGGCAGCCCGAGGCTACGACGCTCGTTGACGTCGTCCGGCGGCTGTTCAACCTGCGTGACCAGAACCCGGGACCCAAGGCGTAATGGCGCGCCTGCGCATCGGCTCCCGCGGTTCGCAACTCGCGCTCTGGCAGGCCAACCACGTGGCCGGCTTGCTGCGCCAGCGCGGGCACGACGTCGAGATCGAAGTCATCCGCACCACCGGCGACAAGATCACCGATGTCGCTCTCGCCCGCGTGGGCACCAAGGGCATGTTCATCAAGGAGATCGAGGAAGCGCTGGCGGAAGGCCGGGTGCAGCTTGCCGTGCACAGTCTGAAAGATCTGCCCACCGACCTGCTGCCGGATTTCACGCTGGCCGCGGTGATGGAGAGGGAAGACCCGCGCGACGTCTTTGTTTCCAAGCGCTTCGCTCGACTGCTCGACCTCCCGCAGGGAGCGCGGGTGGGCACCAGCAGTCTGCGCCGCGAAGCGCAAGTGCGTGCCCTGCGTGCTGACCTGGTGGTTCATCCGCTGCGCGGCAATGTGGATACGCGCCTGCGCAAGCTGGAAGCCGGTGAATTCGATGCCATCCTGCTGGCCGCTGCCGGCGTGAAGCGCCTGGGCCGTACCCAGGTTGTGCGCGAGGTGCTGCCGATCGCCACCATGTGTCCTGCGGCTGGCCAGGGAGCGTTGGCCGTCGAAGCCCGGGCTGCGGACAGGGAAACGCTCGCCCTGCTTGAGTTCCTGGATCATCCGGCCTCGCGGCACGCGGTCCTCTGCGAGCGCGCTTTGCTTCGAACTCTCGGCGGAGGCTGCCAGGTGCCCATCGGGGCCTGCGCCGAACCGGACGGCGACGGCCTGCGCCTGACCGCTGTGGTCGCCCGGCCGGACGGCTCCGCCGTCTTGCGTGAGACGGCTAACGGCCCGGACGCGGAAGAGTTAGGACGCAGCGTCGGCCAGCGCCTGCTGCAGAAAGGCGCGGCTGAGATTCTGCGCGACGTTTACGGCGCCTCCGCCGCGGTGCCGCAACAGCCGTGAGCGGAGCGAGGAGAACGCGCGGGAAGCTTGCCGGTTGCCGCATCCTGGTGACCCGCGCGCGTCACCAGGCAGGATCGCTCTCCAGCGCCCTGCGCCGCGAAGGCGCCACCGTCCTCGAGATACCCAGCATCGAGATTCGCCCTCCGCGTTCCTTTCGCCGCCTGGATGGTGCGCTTCGTCGCTTGAATCAGCAGGATTGGCTCATCCTGACCAGCGTGAATGGAGTGGAAGCGCTGTTCGCACGATTGCGAAAGCTGCGCATTTCTCCCGCTCGGCTCCGGGGCCTGCACGTGGCCGCCATTGGACCGGCCACCCGCAGGGCGATTCAGGAGCGAGGCTTACGTGTGAGCGTGATGCCACGCGAATATGTCGCCGAAGCCGTGGTGCGGGCGCTACGCCACCGCGTGGCAGGGAAGCGTGTGTTGCTGGTCCGCGCGCGAGTCGCCCGGGACGTGATCCCGCGCCAACTGCGTCGTGCCGGCGCGCAGGTTCAGGTGGTCGAGGCCTACCGCACGGTAGCGCCGGCGGGCTCTCGCACGCGCCTGCATGCCCTGCTGCGGGATGCGAACCGGCGCCCTCACTTCGTCACCTTCACCAGCTCCTCGACGGCCCGCAATCTGGTTGCGCTCCTGGGCGGCAAGCAGCGCGCGCGCCGCTGGCTGAAGGGAATCCGGCTCGCGTCCATCGGGCCGGTAACCACCGGAACCCTGCGCGAACTGGGACTGCGGGCGCACGTGCAGGCGAGATCGTTCACGATTCCGGGCTTGGTGGATTCTCTGGTCCGGGTAGGAAGGGACTGGTCTCTCTGACTACCTGCGGCTACTCAGTCCTGGCCAGCCTGCCGTGGTTGCTGTCGTACCTGCAAACGAATGTAAACGGAAAGCGCCACGATCGAGAGCAGAGACACTCCTATCAGGACCCGGTGAACCGCTTGCGAGCCGAGAAGCTTGGCGGCCATCGAGGCCCAGAAAGTGACTTGCTGTAAAACAAGCAGAAAGCTCAGTCGCCTGACTTGTAGCTGTTGCGGCACCTGCGTCCAGGCCATCAAGGCAACACTGGCCCAGAAGCTGGCGATGAACAACAGCGCCGCGTCAGCGCTTTTGATCATCATGAGTGCCGCGAGGGAACTCCAAAAAACCAGGCAGGCACTGATGATGCAGAAGATGCGTCCGGAGCCATGGGACTTGCTCACAGTTTGATTCCTACGGCTTCGCCGCCTTGTGCACCTCGACCGTGGACCAGGTCTTGTCGGCGGCGTGGCACAGGTTCTCCAGGCGGCACTCGACGCAGCGCGGCTTGCGGGCCACGCACACCTTGCGCCCGTGCCAGATCAGTTGGTGGGCGAACTCGATCCACTTCTCCCGCGGGATCACGCGCATCAGATCCTGCTCGATCTTGGCCGCGTCGGTCTCTTTTGTTAGCTCCAGCCGCCGCGCAATGCGCTGCACGTGCGTATCCACCACCACGCCCACGGCCTTCTTGAACCACGTCCCGAGGACGACGTTCGCCGTCTTGCGGGCCACGCCCGGCAGCGTCAGCAGCTCTTCCATTGTGTCCGGGACTTTCCCGCCGTACGCGCTCACCACGCGCTGCGCCGCTCCCACGATGGACTTGGACTTATTGCGGAAAAACCCCGTCGAGCGGATATCCGGCTCCAGCTCTTCCGGCTTGAGCGCCGCGAAATGCCGGACGCTGGGGTATTTTGCGAAGAGCAGCGGCGTCACCTTGTTCACGCGCACGTCTGTGCATTGGGCGGAGAGGATCGTGGCCACCAGCAGGTCCCAGGCGCTCCTGTGCTCCAGAGCACAGGTCGCGCCGGGATAGTCCTGGTCGAGCCGCTTGAGAATCTCCCGGATGCGCTCCGGCGCCACCGGATCGTACTTCCCGCCGGCTCTTGGCTTCCCCTTGGGCCAGTGAAGCGCGATGGTCCGTGACGCTTGTGCCGGCATCCCCTTGACCGATCGGCGTGTTCCGTCGGAAGGCCGTGCCACACGCTCATGGCGTCCGCTGCGCGACGGCTGCCGGGTCACCATTCCTCTCGCCATGTACGGGCTTCTCCAGTTCCGTTCGTAGAGACGTTGCTTGCAACGTCTCCGCTTATCCTTCCAACCCTTGCGCGATCCGGCCGGATTCACGACTTCCCGCCGAGCCGGTACAATTGTAACTTTCGTACGGAGCACCCATGGCATCGCGTAGCAGACTCGCGGTTCCGGCGGCGCAGGGCGAGCTGTTCGCCGTCCCGCTGACCCTTGAAGGCTCAAGCGTCCTGCACCAGATGCTGCGTTTCCGCTGGTCGGCGTGGCGTGAACTGCCGCAGGCCGACAAGTCCGCCATTGTCGACGAAGCCTCCGCCACCCTGACCGCTCTGGAGCGCTCGAACAGCGCTCTCTACTCGCTGCTGGGCCACAAGGGCGATCTCATGCTGGTGCACTTCCGCGATTCCTTCGACCAGCTCAAGCAAGCCGAGCTCGCCCTCTCCGGCCTGCGCCTGTGGGACTTCCTTGAACCCGCCACTTCCTACCTCTCGGTCATCGAGCTCGGTCTTTACGACTCCTCCACCAAACTCTATCGGCAATTGCAGGAGCAAGGGGTCGAGCCGCACTCACCGGAGTGGAAGGCCATCATTGAAGAGACCCTTGAGCGCCAGAAGGAGGCCATGCGCCCGCGTCTCTATCCGGAGATTCCGGCGGCACGCTACATCTGCTTCTATCCCATGGACCGCCGTCGCGGCGAGCACAAGAACTGGTACACACTTCCCATCGAGGAGCGCGCCCGCCAGATGGAGGAGCACGGCCTGGTCGGCCGCCGCTACGCCGGCACCGTACGCCAGATCATCACCGGCTCCATCGGCTTCGACGACTGGGAGTGGGGCGTCGACCTCTTTGCCGACGACCCGCTCATCTTCAAAAAGCTCATCTACGAAATGCGCTTCGACGAAGTCAGCGCCGTCTACGCTCTGTTCGGCCACTTCTACGTCGGCCTGCGCGTGTCCGCCGGACGCCTGGGCGAACTGCTCTCCGGCACGCTGCCCGCCTATTCGCCAGAGAAGTAGACAATCCACCCGCCCATGTGCCGTCGGGTACCGGACTCTCCGGGACCGCAGGTGTCAGGCTCGGTATTCTAGCGGCCGCCGCTTGCGATTGACGCGGCGCCCGCCGCTGGTTAGTCTGGAGGCGATGTCGGTGAAAGCCATTCAGCTCGGCCAGGTCTGGCGCAACGACTCCGACGGCCGCAACTACCTGGTCACCAAGCTCTACAAGGAAGTGTTCGCGCAGTTCGCCATGCTGCGCACCGCCGACGCCAGCGCCGCTTCCGGCGATACTGTCCGCGTCAAAGTGGAAAAGACCGCCGACGGCTTCACCCTGCCCGGCTACACCTACACGCAGGAATCCCAGGAGTTCTGACGGGCCATCGATGGTGGCCATCCCGCAGGTCCTCACCCTTATTGCTTCTGCTCCGCACCATCGCGGAGCCCCGGGCCGCCGCGCATGATCGCCCGCGTCCTCGGCTGGCTGAGCAGCTTCGTTATCTGGACCATCTCAAGCACGGGATATCTGGGCATCGTGATCCTCATGGCCATCGAATCGGCCTGCATCCCGCTGCCTTCGGAAGTCATCATGCCGTTCTCCGGCTATCTGGTGTATACGGGGCGCTTCAACCTGTGGTGGGTAGCTACTGCCGGCGCCGTCGGCTGCAACGTGGGCTCGGTCCTCGCCTACGAGCTGGGCTACTACGGCGGCCGGCCGCTGGTCGAAAAGTACGGCGCCTACGTGTTGCTCAGCCATCGCGAGCTCGAGTGGGCCGACCGCTTCTTCGCCCGCTATGGCTCCGCCGCGGTGTTCATCGCGCGCCTGCTGCCGGTCATCCGGACTTTTATCGCGCTGCCCGCCGGCATCGCCCGCATGCCCCGCGTGCCTTTCCACGTTTACACCTTCCTCGGCTCCTGGCCGTGGTGCTTCGGTCTCGCCTGGCTGGGAATGAAGGCGGGGGAAAACTGGAACTACCTCGGTCCCTACTTCCACGAGTTCGACGCCGTCATTGGCGTGCTGCTGGCCGCCGGAGCCATCTGGTTCGTCTGGTCGCGCTGGAAGCACCGCGTGCGCGCCGCATAGCATGAAGTAACGGCAGCGCCTCGCTGGCTGTCGCGCGAGCACCTCGCCCGCTCTCGCACCTGAGCCAACGGCCACTCCCAAGGTTTGTATCAGGGCACGGTCTTAGCCGTGCCGATTCGATGCCCTCCTTTAGCAGTCATCCCGAGCGAGGGAGGGACCCGCGCGCTTACGCAACGTCCCCATTGCGCATCGCGCGATGGGGAAGGTCGTGCGCGGGAAGCCCGAGTCGAGGGACCTTGGGGTAGCTTTTTTGGCGAGAGTAGCCGGGTAGCCACCACGTTTCACGCGACCCGTATCGCTTTCGTGATCAGCTGCTCATACACCTTCCACGGCAATAGCGCCTTGATCCACGTCATCATGTGCGCATCCGGGCCTACCAGATAACGCAGCCGCGGGTTGGGATCATCCGCGATATCGGCGATCTTCCGGGCCACTACACGCGCGTCGCGTTTGACTACCTTGGTCTTCACATACTCCGCGTAGCGTCTCCCTCGTTCCGCGTTGGGCGAGGCGGGATCGAACACCCGCTCGCCGATCTTCGCGTTGCGGTCCCAAATGTCGGTCTTGTAGGCGCCGGGCTCGATCAGCACCACTTTGACGCCGAGTGCCAGCATCTCCATGCGCAGCGCCTCGCTCCATCCTTCCAGCGCCCATTTCGACGCCGAATACGAACTCACCACCGGCGTCGCCGCCCGCCCATTGATGGAGGAGATCATCAGGATGTGCCCGCTTCTCTGCACCCGCATCACCGGTAGCACCGCTTTGGTCATGGCGACATGACCAAAGAAATTGGTGTCCAGTTGCTCGCGTATCTCTTCCAGCTTCAGGTCCTCGATGAACCCGGCCATGGCGAACCCGGCGTTGTTCACCAGCACGTCGATGCGCCCATAGTCGCGCACAATGCCTTCGACCACCTGTCCGACGGCCAGCGTCTCGGTGACGTCGAGCCGGCGCACGTCGATGCGCTCGGCGACGCCCGCCTCGGCCGCCGCCTCGTCCAGCAGCCCCCGCCGCTCCAGGTTGCGCATGGTCGCCACGACCCGATATCCCCGCCGCGCCATCTCTACCGCCGTCAGCAACCCAAAGCCGCTCGAAGACCCTGTGATAACCGCTACCCTCGCGTTTGCCACGTTGCGCTCCTGGCCAGAAACCGATTCGTATCAGGGCACGGCTTCAGCCGTGCCGAAAGGCCGCTCATGAATGCGGGCTTTAGCCCCTGAGGAGCAACACCAATTTGCAAATCCCCATTCGATACGAGAAGATACTTGGTTTGTCCATCCCGTCCAAATTCACTAGGTAGGACCCGCTCGCATGGCACGTGTTTCCGCTCCGAAGAAGGACGCCCGCCGCCCGGCCTCGATTGCCCCGGCCAGGGGCAAGCTGGGTGTGATGATTCCCGGCATGGGCGCCGTCGCCACCACCTTTGTCGCCGGCGTCGAGGCCATCCGCCGCGGCCTGGCCGCCCCCATCGGCTCCCTCACCCAGATGGGCACTATTCGCCTGGGCAAGCGCACCGAGGCGCGCACTCCCGCCATCAAGGATTTCGTCCCGCTCACCAACCTGCCTGACCTGGTCTTTACCGGCTGGGACATCTTCCCCGACGACATGTACGTAGCCGCCTCCAAAGCCGGCGTGCTCGAGCAGTCACTTTTGGACCGGGTCAAACCCTTCCTGCAATCCATCAAGCCGCGCAAAGCGGTTTTTGACCGGCGCTACGTCAAGAAGCTCGACGGCCCCAACGTCAAGAAGGGCCGTAACAAGATGGAACTGGCCGAGCAGGTGAGGGAAGACATCCGCCAGTTCCAGAAGACCTCCGGCGCAGACCGCCTGGTGATGATCTGGTGCGGCTCCACGGAAGTCTTCCTCACGCCCGGCCCCGCGCACGCCTCACTCGCTGCTTTCGAAAAAGCGCTGCAGAAAAACGACGACAGCATCGCGCCCTCGATGATCTACGCCTACGCCGCCCTGCAGGAAGGCGTGCCCTTCGCCAACGGCGCCCCCAACCTCACCGTGGATATCCCCGCCATGCACGAGCTGGCGCGCCGCCACCAGGCCCCCATCTGCGGCAAGGACTTCAAGACCGGCCAGACGCTGCTCAAGACCATCCTCGCGCCCGGCTTCAAGGCCCGCATGATCGGCCTGCACGGCTGGTTCTCCACCAACATCCTGGGCAACCGCGATGGCGAAGTGCTCGACGACCCTGAATCGTTCAAGACCAAGGAAGAATCCAAGCTCTCCGTCCTCGAGCAGATCCTCCAGCCCGAGCTTTACCCCGCGCTCTACCAGGGCTTCCACCACAAGGTGCGCATCAACTACTACCCGCCGCGGGGCGACAACAAAGAGGGTTGGGATAACATCGATATCTTCGGCTGGCTGGGCTACCCCATGCAGATCAAGGTGGACTTCCTCTGCCGCGACTCCATCCTGGCCGCTCCCATCGTGCTCGACCTCGTCCTCTTCCTCGACCTCGCCCAGCGTGCCCCCGCCCTCCGTCGCCTGGGCATCCAGGAATGGCTCAGCTTCTACTTCAAGTCGCCGATGACCGCCCCGGGCCTCTACCCCGAGCACGACCTGTTTATCCAGTTGATGAAGCTGAAGAACACGCTCCGCCACCTGAAGGGCGAAGCGCTGATCACGCACCTGGGGCTGGAGTACTACGACTAGGTTCCGGGGTGGCCCGGGTGGCTGACGCCCCACGCACCAATACGGAATCTGAGGGTGCCCCATTTTTCGCGCAGCGAAAAGTGGGCGAGGCTGCGACCCGTTCAGCAATTTCGGGCTTGACAATCTCCCGAATCAAATGCTAACCTATTATAGTGTTGATTAGCTCACTGCAACAAATATGACGGTCGCTCAGGCGATACGCTCTAAGTTCTTTCACAACTAGACTTTGCGGGAATTGGATATCGTAACTCATTGATTCCATTCGCCCGTGTCCATTGCCATGAGAGCTAAGTCCTTTGCCTAAGAGACTTTACCTCTAAGTCCTTTAGATTCCGGGACCGGCCGGGATCTCGCTCCGTAACCTCATGATTCCACTAGAGGGTATAGGGGGGAGGGGTATCCACTTGCCGCCGACTCCCGGCCGCCAGCCGCGAGCTGGCCTTACCCCCTGCATCCTGCCGCCTGCATCCTGCCACCTTACGCGTGGGCCTTGCGGTACTCGTCGAGCTTCTCCACGAACCGGTCCACGTCCTTGTGCAGGATGTAGTAGGGCGTCGAGAGGCGGAGCTTCGAAGGGTCGCCGCCGCGGATGCGCACCTTGTGCTGCTTCCATAGCCAGTTCTCGAGCTTCATGCGCTCGACGCCGGGCACGTTGACCGTAACGATGCCGCATCGCAGCGCCGGATCGGGCGAGGTCCAGCTCTCCGCCCCGCGCTTCACCATCTTGGCGTGGATGTAATCGGCCATCTGCCGGTGGCGCTTTTCGATGCGCTCCATGCCGATCTTTTCGGCAAACTCGATGGACGCCTTCAAACCCCAAAGCGACGGCACATTCGACGACCCGATGCGCTGGAAGCGCTCGGCGCGGATCTTCACGTCGTCCCAGCCTTCAGTGGCGATGGTGTTCCACACTCGGTCGATGACCTCGTTGCGGACGTACAGGAACCCGCTGCCCTTGGGCGCTTGCAGCCATTTGTGCGGGCTGGCGCTGTAGAAGTCGCAGCCGATCTCGCCGATGTTCAGGCGCATCATGCCCGGCACGTGCGCCCCGTCGAGCGCCGAAAGGATGCCCCTGGAGCGCGCCAGCGCGCAGATCTCCTTCACCGGCAACACGACGCCCGTGACGGTGGTGATGTGGCTGACGAAAATCACCCGCGTCCGCGGCGTGATGGCGTCGTTGATCAGGTTCAGGATCTCAGCGGCATTCTTCGGCGGCTTGGGGAGCGTGAACTTCTTCACTACGATGCCGTAGCGCTTGGCGCGAAGCTGCCACGGATTCTCGCCGCCGGGGTGCTCCTGGTCGCTCATCAGGACTTCATCCCCGGCTTTAAGGTCCACGCCGTTGGCGATGTAGCTATTGGCCTCTGTGGCGTTGCGCAGCAGGGCGATTTCATCGCGGGTGGCGCCCACGAACGCGGCCAGCGGGTCGCGGAACTGGTTCCAGGCCGCGTAGCCCCAGATCGGGTAGTCCTCGGGATCCTCCTGCGTCATCTTCTCGGTCTCCTGGTAGCCGTCAAAGATGGCCTTGAGCACCGGAATGGGGCTGGAGCCGACGGTGCCGTTGTTCAGGTAGATGGTGTCCTCGGGGATGAGGAACTGGCGGCGCAGGGCCGCCCAGTACGCCTCTTGGTCGCGCCCATAGAGATCGGGGGAGGGCAGGGGTTCGCTGGGCAACTGGGCCAGCAGGCGGGGTGAGACGGCCATCGTGGCGGCCAGCCCGGCTCCCAAATGCAAAAACGACCGGCGGTTCAGCATGAGTGCCTCCGAATCCGACCGCCATGCTACGGGCATTGCCGGAGCGGCTCAAGAAGATTGTGGGCCGGTCGGGAAACGCGCCGGCCGCAGCCTGAATCTAATGGGCCAGAAGGGAATCTGCCTCGGGAGAGGCGGCGTATAATCCAAGCAGATGTTGGGCACGGCATCGCCAAGGAAGGTTCTATGAAAGCTCGTGCGTTCGCGCTGGCGCTGGCCCTGATAGCAGCTTTGGTCACGGCCCCCAGCGCATGGGCAGACTGCCCCTCGAACATCGAGGCCATCGGCAACCGGAACATCGGCAAAGGCGGAGGCCTGGGCAACTGGTACTCACTGGACAAGGAGATCCAGATCGGCAAGGAATTCGCTGCCCAGGTGGACCAGAGTTCCCGCATCGTCCAGGATCCCGTGGTCGCCGAATACGTGAACCGCATCGGGCAGAATCTGGTGCGCAACTCGGACGCCCGCGTGCCCTTCACCATCAAGGTGATCGATTCGGATGAGGTCAACGCCTTCGCGCTGCCCGGCGGATTCTTCTACGTCAACACCGGGCTGATCCTGGCGGCCGACGAAGAAGCGGAGCTGGCCGGCGTGATGGCGCACGAGATCGCGCACGTGGCCGCGCGCCATGCCACCCGCCAGGCCACCCGCGGGCAACTGCTGAACCTGGCCTCCATCCCGCTCATCTTCGTGGGCGGCGGCCTGGGGTACGGCATTCGCATGGCGGCTGGATTGGCGCTGCCCGTGACTTTCCTCACCTTCTCGCGCGGATTCGAGCGCGAAGCCGACTGCCTGGGCATCCAGTACCTCTACGCCAGCGGCTACGACCCCCAGGCCTTCGTGCAGTTCTTCGAAAAGCTGCAGGCCCGCGAAAAGAAGAAACCCGGCACGCTGGCCAAGGCGTTCTCCACCCATCCCCAGACGCCCGACCGCATCGCCAAGTCGCAGGACGAGATCGCCAAGGTCCTGCCGCCTCGCGACCAGTACGTGGTCACTACATCCGAGTTCGACGACGTGAAATCGCGGCTGGCCGCCTTGCAGAACCGCCGCAAGCTGGCCGACCAGGAGAATGAAAAGGCGCCCAGCCTGCGCCGCACCAAGACGGCGGACAGCAAGGACGGGCAGGACGATTCGAAAAAAGAGGACGACGACGCGCCCGTTCTGAAGCGCCGCGACGAATAAGGAAGGGAAGTGTGCGACCACCGGCGGCTGCGACCGCCGGTTTTGTTTTCAGGGCCCCGTTCTCGATCTCTTGACCTCGTCCACGCGCGCGAAGAGCAGGCGCGTCAGTTCGAGGGCGTTGCCGGCATCGTGGGGATAGTTGACGAAAGCGCAGGTCGCGACCAGGGGCTCTTCGCCGTCCTTGCCCGGGATGCGGATGCGCGCCAGATTCTCCTCTATCTTGCGCAATACGACCGCCATGCGGTCGCGGTCGGTTTCCGGCAGCACCAGCGCGAAGCGGTCGCCGGCGTAACGGCAGAGCACGTCCATGCTGCGCACCTGGGAGCGCAGCAGTTGCGCCACCTGGCGCAGGATGGTATCGCCGCCTTCGAAGCCCAGCGAACTGTTGACGTCGCGGAAGGCGCGCAGATCGAGCATGGCCAGCGCGAAGGGCTTTCCGTAACGCTTGGAGCGCGCCAGCTCCTGCGACACGGCGGTGTGGAAGTAGCGCTGGTTGTAGACGCCCGTGACGAAGTCGGTGTGCGCCACGCGACGCAGCTCCTCGGCGAGCTGCACGTTCTTGATGGCGGTGGCGCAGACATCGGCCGCAGCCTGCGCGATGGCCCGTTCGTCCTCGCTGAAGAAGCCGGAATGCGGATGCGAGACCACCACCACGCCCAAGGTCTCGCCGAAGCTGACCAGCGGCGCGCACAGCTCCGAGCCTGCGCCGGGAAGACATGCAGGCCATCCCGCTTTCGCGCGGATATCGTTCACCACCACGTGCTGGCGTGCGGCGAAGCCCTGGGCGATGATGCCCGACCGCTCGGACTCGGCAAACCTTGCGTCCGCCAGACCTTCAGCGCCGGCGCTGGCGCGCGGACGGAGTGAGCCGTCGGGCTCGCGCAGGAGGATGACGACCTCGGCGCCCTCGAAGCTATCGCCGATCAGCTCGGCGAGGGTGCCGAGAAACTGCTCCAGTTCGGCGGCCGAAGCGGCGGAACGGGCGATCAGGTTGATGAGCTCGATCTGGCGGACACGGCGGCGCTCGCTGGCGAACAGCCGCGCGTTCTCCAGAGCGACCGCGGCCTGGCTGGCGAACAGGTTGAGCAGCGCGCTGAGGTCGGGCGAGAAGTAGTCCAGTTCGGAGCTTTCAGCCGCGAGTACGCCCACCACCTGTTCCCGGACGATGAGGGGGAGAGCGAGGGTGCTGCGGACGTCAGGGCTGCCCGGGATGTAACGAGGTTCCTGGCTGACGTCCGGAACGCACAGAGGCGAACGGGCCTGGGCCGCGGCGCCGACAACGCCATCCACGCCGATGCGCAGGCGGTGCGCGCTGATGGAATCGTCATAGCCGATCTGCGCGCGGCAGTAGAGTTCGCCCGCGCCGCGGTCTACCAGGAACACGGCCGAATGAGCCACGCCGAAGTAGTTGCGCACAATGAGCAGGATCTGGTGCAGCACGGTGTCGACGTCGGTGCTGGCGAGGATCATCTCCGTGGCTTCCTGCAGCACGGCGATCTCGCGCACGCTGGGATGGACTTCCTTCAATGCCGGGTCCGCCGGCCAGCCTGGCTGGCCGAGAACGCGTATTATACGGAGTTTTTTCCGGAGGGCGGTGAAGCCTACGGAAGGCTCGAATTGAGAGGCGAGCGTGGCTCTGCTACAATGCGCCGCCATACCGCCGGGTGGATGCCGCGCAGGTACCGGGGGAGGACGCGATGCTGGTACGCGAATACATGACCACCAAGGTCACGACGTTGCCTGAGGATTCGCGCTTGCTGGACGCCGCGCTGATCATCCGGCGGAGCGGCAAACGGCACGTTCCCATCGTCAACAGCGAGGGCACTGTGGTCGGCATGGTCAGCGATCGCGACGTGGCCCGCGTGGCCCCTTCGATGCTCAGCCGGATGACGCCGGAAGAGTACAACCAGGTCTTCGAGTCGACGCCCATCAACATGGTGATGAGCACCAACGTGATCACCGTTTCGCCCAGCGATGAAGTGTCCGTCGCAGCCTCGCTGCTCTACACCAAGAAAATCGGCGCCCTGCCGGTGGTGGAAGACGGAAAGCTGGTGGGCATCGTTACGGGAACGGACATGCTGGCGCTGCTGAACGAACTGCTGGGCAAAACCGCGGCGTCGCCGGCTTCGGACTAGGTTACGGCCCGTTCCTGGGAACGTTCCGCAAGCAAACTCGAGATTCCTCGCAAGAGTTCTCCGCGCCGGGAAAGTCGCGCGAGTGACTCTCTGCGCTCGGGATGACGCATGAAAAGCGAGATCAGCTCAGGACTTCTTGGTGGAGGACTTGCACTTGGAGATGATGGCGGCCTGCAGTTTGAGGCGCAGAGGCTCAGGCAGGTCGTAGGGCTGGCGGTCGCGGTAGATCTGGATGGTCTTCTTGGTGGTGTCGCAGACGACGTAGCAGTTGTGACACCAGACCAGGTGTTCTTCCAGTTCAGCGCGGGTCTCGGTGTCGAGCGTGCCGTCGAGATAATCGGCGAGTTCCTGAAGGAAACGGGTGCAGTTCACTTCTGTGCGTCGTCACTCCTGTTCTTCTTGAAGTACCGGCTGAGGCGATCGCGAAGCTGAAGCCGCGCCCGCAGCAGCCGCGATTTTACCGCAGGAATGCTCAAGCCGAGCGCTTCCGCCGTCTCGTCGGTGGACAATCCCTCGACGTCCCGCAGCACGAAAACGGTGCGAAAGCTGGCCGGCAGGCCCTGAATGGTGCGGCTAAGGATGTCGGCCAGCTCCTCCTGGCGGTACAACTGCTCGGGATTTGGGGCCCAGTCGGCCACCTCGCGGGGCATCGAGCTTTCCTCGGTCTCGACGCTTTCATCGAGGGAAACCGTCTTATCGCTGCGCCGGCGGCGCAGCTTCATCAGCGACTCGTTCACCGCAATGCGCACCAGCCAGGTGTAGAACTTGGAGTTCCCCTGGAAATCTCCGAGGTGCGTGTAGGCCTTCAGGAACGCCTCCTGAAGCACGTCTTCGGCGTCCTCGCGGTTCTGCGTGATGTGCTGCGCCAGGCGGAAGATGTTACGGTCGTAGCGTTTCACCAACTGCTCGAACGCGCCGACATCACCGGCCTGCGCAGCCTGCACCAGCGCCAGCTCATCGCCGGCAGCTTCCGTCACTTGGGATTGGATGGGCGTCACGGTGTCCCGATGCAAAATGTTTGCCGCAAAAGTGTATTGTACCTGTTCGAATGCCCAAAGCATCCAAAAGAGAAGCAAACGACCTATGATTCGACGTTTGAACCCGCGATTTGTTGCATGGATTACAGCGGCCCCAATCCTTTTCCTGCTGCCGGGGATGGAGGGTTGCTCCCGATTCTCCAGCAAGCCGGTGCGGATCGATATCACCGCCCGAAAGTACAAGTTCGAGCCCTCCGAGATCCGCGTGAAGCGTGGCACGGTGGTCGAGCTGCATATCACCAGCCAGGACGTGCAGCACGGTTTCGACATTCCCGACCTGGGAATGAAAGAACCGATTCCCAAGCTCGGAACCGCGGTGGTGCGCTTCCATGCCGACAAGCGTGGCGAGTTCCGGATCGCCTGCGGCATCGTGTGCGGCCCCGGACATGACGACATGCAGGGCCGCATCATCGTCGAGTAAGGTGCGGTTGACTCTGGCGATTCCCGAGCGCGGCAACCCGGCGTTGACAGTGCATCTTCAGGCCCTATAATCGCCTGCAGGCGCGGAACTGGTTGCACGCAGCCCGTCGCGGGGTGGGCTGCCTCCGCACATCTCCCAATGGCCGACCCAGGCGAAGTCCGGAGCATCGTCGAACGGGTGATTTCTGAGGCGCTGGAGGCGCACGTCTCGGAGCTGCGGCGCGAAGTGGCGGAGCGTGTGCTGCAGGAGATAGAAGCGCTGCTGCAAGCCGCCCCCGGAGAATCCACGACGCCCGGCGGCGCACCGACGGATGTGCTGAACTCGGCTATCGCAACCATTCAGGACGTCAGTTCGCAGAGCGACATTCTGCGGACGCTGCTCGACGGCGCCGCGCGGTTCGCCGGCCGGGTGGCCCTGTTCGTGATCCGTGGCGGCACGGCCACCGGATGGCAGGGACGGGGATTCGCGAACGACGACGCCATCAAGGGCACGAGCGTCGATCCAAGCCGGGGCCTGGCCGCGCGTGCCATGCAGGATCGCATGCCGGCAGCGGCGGCTGCGGCGGAATTCTCCTCCAACTTCGTCGCGTCGTTCGGCAACCCTGCCGATGGCAACGCGGTAGTGCTTCCGCTGGTCGTGAAGGACAAGGTTGCGGCGCTGCTCTACGCCGACGTAGGAACTGGCGCGGACGGGAGGATCGACCCGTCGGCGTTGCATGTGCTGGTGCGGTCGACCGGACACTGGCTGGAACTGCTGTCGCTGCGGAAGACAGCGGGCGCAAGCGAGGCGGCTCCGGCGGAAGCGCCGGAAGCACCGCCACCCCCTTCCGTCGCCGCACCGCCCCCACCGCCGCCGCCCCCCCCGCCGAAGGAGCCCGCCCGCGTGGAGGAGCCGGTCATGAGTCCGGCCGACCAGGAATTGCACAAGAAGGCCAAACGCAAGGCCAAGGTGCTGGTAGAAGAGATCAAGCTGTACAACCAGGCCAAGGTGACCGAGGGGCGGAAGCACAAGGATCTCTATGACCGTCTGAAGGAAGACATCGAGAAGAGCCGCGCCGAGTACGAGAAGCATTTCGGCAAGACAGCTGCCGCGGACGCCAATTATTTCGTGAAAGAGCTGGTACGGATTCTGGCCGATAACGACGAGTCGGCGCTGGGCAACAACTTCCCCGGATAGTCAGTGATGGCTGTGCGCACCCTAATCCTGGCAGCAATCCTGTTGACGGTGGCCCAGGGTGACCATGCCGCCTCCATGAGGTCCGCTGCAGGTTCATCCCCTCAGAAGGGAAGCAGCAAGGCGACGGGGAAACGGAGGCCAGCGGCCGATCGCAAGCCGCTGCCGCCGCGGGCAGAGGCAGCCGCGCAAGCCGCCGCCAGGAGCACGGACTTGCGGCCGCTGGCGGCACAACTGCTGAACGGCCGCACGGTCGCCGCATATGCCGCAGTGGAGGACTACGCCGCGGATCATGCTACGGATCCGGCGGGCGCACTGGCGTGGTTGGTAGCCGGATACGCCCTGATCCTCGACGGCGAGTATCGTGCGGCTGCGACCAACCTGGAAAAAGCGCAACTGCGAGCAGGCGAACTGGGCGACTATGTGGACTACTTCCTGGCGCTGGCTTACGGGAACTCCGGGCAGCCCGCCCAGGCCGCCAAGGCGCTGGACGGATTTGGGGCGCGATATCCTGAGTCGTTGTTCAAGCGGGATGCGGCGCAATTGCACGCGGAATCACTGAAGGCCATCGGCAAGTCGCGTGAAGCCATCGCCATCCTGGAAGGCATTCGCGAGCCTGCCAGCGTCCAGGTGGAGCTGGACCTGGGTCAATCCTATGCCCAGGCGGGGCGGTTCAAAGAGGCAGTGGAGGCGCTGCGACGCGTGTACTACGGCTGGCCGGCATCCACGCAGGCCAAGACCGCCGAGCAGGAATTGGAGAGCCTTGGCCGCACACAGAAATTGCCGCCGCCCACCAGACAGCAGCGCAAGCAGCGGGCCGATCTGTTGCTGGAGGCCCGCCAGTACGCCGAGGCGATCTCCGCCTATCGTGAGCTGACCCGGGAAGCTCAAGGGGCCGAACACGCCGACGCCCAGCTCGATCTGGCGAGGGCGCTGTTCAAGGCTCGAAAGTATGCCGATGCCCGAAAGGTATTGGTCGAAATCGAGGGCCTCACCGCGGAGGCCAACGCCGAGCGGCTGTTCTACCTGACCGAAATCCGCTCCGATCCCGAGGCGTACCTGCAGTACCTGGGAGAATTGCGCCGCACGGCTTCCGACAGTCCGTGGCTGCAACAGGCGCTGCTCTCCGCGGGGAACCGCCATCTATTGCAAAACAACATGGACGCCGCCGCACGCTTCTACTATGAAGGTTACCAGAGGCTTCCGGACGGGCCCAAGAGCTCTTACATGCTGTGGAAGTCGGCGTGGCTGAGCTACCGCCTGGACCGGCTGGAAGAGGCCGGCGCGCGATTGGAAGAACTGATCGGACGTTATCCGGAAGCGATGGAGGTTTCCGCAGCTCTGTACTGGCGCGGGCGGGTCCTGGAGAAGCAGAACAACCTTCCCAGGGCGCGAGCCTTTTATCAGAGGGTGTCCGATCGATACCGCTATTTCTACTATGCGGGGCTGGCGCGCGAGCGGTTGGTGGAGATCGGCATCGACGGCGCCGCGCCGCCCGACGCTCTGCTCAAGAAGATCGCCCGTCCCGAGCCGCCGGTGCGCATGGGGCGCTCCGCCATGCCGGCGGAGGAGGTCCGTGCGCACAAGGCCCGCCTGCTGCAGAACGGCGCGCTCGATGACTTTGCCATTCGCGAGCTGCAGGTGATGGCGGACGGCGGATCGGATTGGGCGGCCGGCGAAATCGTGCGGCTGTACCAGCTCATGGGGCGTCACTATCGAGCGCTGCAGGTGGCCAAGAAGTCGCTCCCGGGATATTTTTCGCGGGAGATCAGCGACCTGCCGCGCAATGTGTGGGAGGCGTTGTTCCCGCGGCTGTACTGGGAGGAGATCCAGCGTTTCGCGGAGGCGAACGGGCTCGATCCCTATCTGGTGGCTTCCATCATCCG
Organism: Terriglobales bacterium; assembly: GCA_035573675.1. NCBI lineage: Bacteria > Pseudomonadati > Acidobacteriota > Terriglobia > Terriglobales > Terriglobales bacterium. The sequence continues at coordinate 229,706 of DATMAB010000015.1, read as the reverse complement.
GCAGGAGTCGGAGTTCCGCCCGGATGCGGTCTCGCGGGCCCGCGCCATCGGGCTGATGCAATTGCTGCCTTCCACGGGGAGGAAGGTGGCAAGGGAGCTCAAGCTCAGGCCCTACTCGACGGCAAAGTTGAGAGATCCCAAGGTCAACCTGCAACTGGGTACCAAGTACTTCCGCGACCGGCTGGAGGAGTTCGGGCGGGTCGAATACGCCCTGGCCAGTTACAACGCCGGCCCCGACCGGGTGACGCAATGGCTGGCCAACGGCCCCTATCGCGACGCAGCGGAGTTCGTAGAGTCCATCCCCTTCACCGAAACGCGTGAGTATGTGCAGGCCATCCAGCGCAACGTGAGCGTGTACCGGCGACTCTACGGCGATTCGGTCGCGGTGAATTCGGGAAAATAGAAGGGCTTCCGGAGAGCCGGAAGCCCCGCAAGGAAAACGCTGTACTGCAGAGTTACTTGCCGGTCGATGCTGGTGCGGCCAGCTCCCTGAGTTTCCGAGACTCCCTAGGGCCAGATGCCGCGCGTTCGAGTCGCCTCAGCGACGCGGTCAATGGCCAGGATGTAGGCGCCGGTGCGCATGTCCACGCTGAACTTGCGGGCCGTCTCGTACACATCGTGGAAGGCCCGGACCATGACTTTCTCGAGCCGGCGGTTGACCTTGATCTCGTCCCAGAAGAACTCCTGCAAGTCCTGGACCCATTCAAAGTAGCTGACGGTGACGCCGCCGGCGTTGGCCAGGATGTCCGGCAACACGTTGATCCCCTTTTTGAACAAGACAGCATCGGCTGCTGGAGTGGTTGGGCCGTTCGCGGCCTCGGCGATGATCCTGGCTTTCACACGATCGGCATTGGCCAGGGTGATCTGGTTCTCGAGGGCGGCGGGCACCAGGATGTCGCAGTCGATCTCGAGAATGGCCTCGTTGCTGATGGACTCGGTGCCGGGGTATCCGGCCACCGATCCGGTGCGGAGCTTGTGCTCCAGGACAGCGTTGACGTCGAGTCCGAGACGGCTGAGGATGCCGCCGCCGGAATCGCTGACGGCGATCACGGTGCAACCCGTGTCCGCAAGTAGGCGAGCTCCGATGCCGCCGGCGTTGCCGAAACCCTGAATGGCAGCGGTTGAGCGCTTGATGTCGATTCCGAGAGCTGCGCACGCGGCCTGAATGACGAACACGCAACCGCGGGCGGTGGCCTCATGACGCCCCTGGGAGCCCCCCAGGAACGTGGGCTTACCGGTGACTACGGCCGGCGAAGACTGGCGCTGGGTCATGCTGTAGGTATCCATGATCCAGGCCATGACCTGGGCGTCGGTGTAGACATCGGGCGCGGGGATGTCGCGATCAGGGCCGATGAGAGGTGAAATCTCGTAGGCGTAGCGGCGAGTCAGGCGCTCCAGCTCGTTGCGGGACATCTTTTTCGGGTCGCAGGCGATGCCGCCTTTTGCGCCGCCGAAAGGAATGTTGACGGTGGCGCACTTCCAGGTCATCCAGGAAGCCAACGCCGCCACTTCGTCGAAGGTGACGTTGGGGTGATAGCGGATGCCGCCCTTACAGGGACCACGGGCGGAGCTGTGCTGGACGCGGAACCCGTCGAAGACGCGGATGCTGCCGTCATCCATTTTGACAGGCAAGGAAAGGGAAAGGGCCCGGGCCGGGCGCCGCAAGACCTGGCGCAGGCCGGGATCGAGATTGAGCTTCTCGGCGGCAGTGTCGAACTGCCGCATGGCGATGTGCAGCGGATTCAGGTCTTCCTGCACGACCAGACGAGCGGGAGCAGCGGCCATGAGCGTTTCTCTCCGAATCGAGATGGTTAGGCTTCCTCCACGTCCATATCGAGGACGCGCACTTCCAACCCGCTTTTGGGCTCCGTGTGGGGATGGCCGCAAGCGGGACACGGACAATCGTCGGCGGTGGCTCGAAAGTCCTCGCCGCAGTTCTGGCAATGGCGGAGGACAGGAAGCAGTTCCAGGATGAGGCGCGCGCCGTCGGCCACCGTGCCGCGGGAGACTTCGTCGAAGGTCAGTTGCAGGCGCTCGAAGTCCAGGGCGCGGCGGCCTCCGATAGCCAGCCGCACCGACAGCACGCGGCGTACGGCGTGGCGGTAGGCCGCCTGGTCTACCAGGTCCACGACATGGTTGGCAACCTCACGCTCATCCATGACAACGAACATCCCGGGCAATGACAGCCCCCGAGGCCGTCGGCCCGCGTAGAGGGAAGCAAGGATACACCCGGCGCGGTCGCGACCGTCAAATTATCGGCATCGGTTGCGGGAAAAGAGAGAACCCTTAGGAGCGGCCGGCGACGGGCTTTCCCTCGATGTGGCCTTTGGAGAACAGGATGTGACCGACGAGAATCACCGCGCCGATGACGATGGCGGAATCGGCGACGTTGAAGGCCGGCCAGTGATAGGTGCCGACGTAAACGTCGAGGTAGTCCACTACGTGGCCGTCCACAAGCCGGTCCCAGAGGTTGCCCAGAGCGCCGCCCAACACTAGCGCCAGAGCGATGCCGGTGGCCGTGAGCGCGTGGCTGTTCTTCCACAACAGGCGCCAGACCACTGCCAGGGCGATGAGCGAGAAGAGAATCAGGGTGGAGGTAGCCCATTGCGAAGGGGAGTCAGAAAACAGGCCGAAGGCCGCGCCACGATTCTGGACATGGGTGAGTTGGAACAGTCCCGGAATGACCGGGACGCTTTCGTGCAACGGAATGTTGCGCAAAATCAACCACTTGGTGGCCTGGTCCAACAAGAACACACCCAAGGCTGCAAGCAGAAGGTAGCGGCGCATGACGTGGGCTGACTGCATGGGCAGATCACCTGCTTCTTCCAGCGGAGCGCAGGATCTCCTCCACCGCCGGGATGCAACGCTCGCACAGGGTGGGGAAGTCCGAATTGCCGCCGACCTCGGTAGAGTAGTTCCAGCAACGCTCGCACTTGTGTCCGTCAGCGCGGCGGACTTCGACGGTGAGTGGGGCGGCGCCGTTCTCGGCGACCGCGGGAACCAGCGTAACCCCGGAAGTGATGAACAGAGAGCGGAGGTCGCCGCGATAGCGCTCCAAGACAGGATAGACACTCTCCGGAGCGGACAGTTGTACGTGCGCCTCCAGGCTGCTGCCGATGGTCTTGGCATTGCGCGCGCTCTCCAGAGCCTTGAGCACCTCCTGGCGCACGTTCAGCAGCGTCTCCCAATCGGCGCGGAAGCCGTCGAATCCGGTGGCGGACTCCATGCCGGTGACGTCCCTGGTGGCAGGGAAGAGCGCGAGGTGCACGCTTTCGGGCCGGCCCTCCACCGGGGGCAGATATTGCCAGACCTCGTCCGCGGTGAAGCTCATCAGAGGCGCAAGCAGGCGGACCAGGGCTTCTCCGATGCGCCATACGGCGGTCTGCGCGGAACGCCGGGCTTTGGAGTCCGGGGCGAAGGTGTAGAGGCGGTCTTTCAGCACGTCGAAGTAGAAGGCGCTGAGGTCCACGATGCAGAAATCATGCATCTGGTGATAGGCGCGGTGGAAGACCATTTCGTCGTACCAGCGGCGCACACTCTCGGCGAGATCGGCGGTGCGCAGCAGCAAGTAGCGGTCGATGGCCTCCATTTCGGGGAAAGGAACGGCGTGGCGAGCAGGGTCGAAGCCATTCAGATTCCCCAGGACGAAGCGAAACGTGTTACGGATTTTGCGGTAGCTCTCGGCCACGCGCTGCATGAGCTCTTCGGAGCCGCGCACGTCCTCGCGGAAGTCCACCGAGGCCACCCACAGGCGCACGATCTCGCCGCCCAGACGGTCGGCGATGTCCACAGGGTCGACGACGTTGCCCAGGGACTTGGACATGGCGCGGCCCTGCGGGTCGAGCGTCCACCCGTGCGTGGCGACGCCCCGATACGGAGCACGCAATCGTGTGCCGACGGCGCACAGCAACGAGGAATGGAACCATCCGCGGTGCTGGTCGCCGGCTTCGACGTAGAGGTCGGCCGGCCAGGGCAGGCCCTCCTCGCGGCCGAGGACGGCCGCGTGGCTGCACCCGGATTCAAACCATACGTCGATGATGTCGGTCTCCTTGCGGAAGCTTGTCCCCTGGCAGCCCGGACACACAGTACCCTTGGGCAGGATGTCGGCGGCGGGATAGCGACACCAGGCGTCCACGCCTTCGCGCGCCACGAGATCCACGACCGCCCGGTCTACATCCGCTGAACGCAGCAGTTGCTGACAGTCTTCGCAGAAGAACACAGCGATGGGCACACCCCAGACCCGTTGCCGGGAGATGCACCAGTCGGGCCGCATGGCCACCATGTTGGAGATGCGCTCTTCGCCCCAGGCCGGGTCCCACTTGACCTTCTTGATCTCATCGAGCGCGCGCTGGCGCAGCGTGCGGCCCTCGAGGTCGGCTTCCATGGAAATGAACCACTGCTCGGTGGCCCGGAAAATGACCGGGTTGTGACAGCGCCAGCAGTGCGGATAGGAGTGCTCCAGCTTTTCGGAGGCCATCAGCGCGCCCTTGCTGCGCAGGAGTTCGACGATGTGTGGGTTGGCCTCGAAGACGGTCTTGCCGTCGTACTCGGGCAGACCGTTGCGCAGAATGCCGGCGGCATCCACGTTGCAGGTCTGGTCCAGTTTGTACTTCTGCCCGGTGTAGAAATCGTCTGCGCCGTGAGAGGGCGCAGTGTGCACGGCGCCCGTGCCTTGATCGGTCGTCACGTATTCGGCCAGCACTCCCAGCACGATGCGATCCAGGAAGGGATGCGCGAAGGTCGCGTGTTCCAGCTTCACTCCATCGAAGCGCGCGAGAACTTTGGCGTCCTTGAGAGCGCACGTCTCGATGGTGGCTGCCGCAAGGACGTCGGCAACGATGTAGACCTCGCCCGCGGACTGGATGGCGGCGTACTTCAGATACGGGTGAAAGGCCACGGCCATGGAGGCGGGGATCGTCCAGGGCGTAGTGGTCCAGATGATGGTGGAGACCTTCTTGCCGGCCAGGGCCGGATCCAGCCGCGCCGGATCACTGGTGAGTGCGTACTTCACCCAGATGCTTGGGTCGGTGCGGTTTTCGTACTCGACCTCGGCCTCCGCCAGCGCCGTCTTGTCGTGCAGGCACCAGTAGACGGGGCGCAATCCGCGGTAGACGGCGCCGCGCTCGAGAAAATCGAAAAACGTGCGCAGGACCACCGACTCATATTCCGGCGACATGGTGGAGTAGGGCCGGTCAAAGCGGCCAACCACTCCGATGCGCTGAAACTGGGTACGCTGAAGGTCCAGGTACTTTTGTGCATACTCGCGACAGGCGGCGCGGACCTCGAGAGGAGACATCTGCAGCTTGCGGCCGCCGAGGTCGTTATCCACCTTGATCTCAATGGGTAGACCGTGGCAATCCCAGCCGGGTACGTAGGGAGCATCGAGACCCGCCATATTGCGCGTCTTGACCACAAAATCCTTCAAGGTCTTGTTCAGGGCGGTGCCCAGGTGAATGGGCCCGTTGGCATAGGGAGGGCCGTCGTGCAGCACGTAGATGGGCGCACCCTTGCGGGCCTGGCGGATGCGGTCGTAGAGCCGCATCTCCTGCCACCGCCGGAGCATTTGCGGCTCCTTCTGAGGCAGGTTGGCCTTCATGGAGAAGTCCGTTTTCATCAGATTGAGCGTGGACTTCAGGTCGAAAGGCGCGGCCATCGGGGCTCCGGGCGTTCCCGGATTTCATTATAGGGAGAGGTTCGAGGGGCGTCTATTGATGGAAGTGTGTCTCAATCTGAGCAGTCACTTGCATCGTATTGAGGACATGCACCTTCGTGCACAAAGACAAATGCAACTTGCAGGCGGATTTGTACATCTCTTAGAGGAAGGAATTGAGGGGCAGAGTGCGTGAATGAGGCAGCGGGATCTCGAGGAAGCAACCTGGGCGCCAGCAGACATCTGAACACGCTCCTGGCCGAGCTGCGCGAGCCCTGGTGGCAGAGCCTGGGTCGCAACCTCGACGATCTGTTGTTCCCCCGCAAGCTTCCTCCGCTCGAGCTGACGTCACGGCCGGTACAGGTTGCATGGCTGGAGATCGACCAGCCCTGGTGGCGTTCCCTGGCAGGGGGGCTGCGGGACCTGTTCATTGCCGAAAAACAGGCGCCGCTGGAGCTCACGTCGCGGCCGGTGGCGGTTAAGTCGCTGGCCGACATCGAGCGTCCCTGGTGGCAATCGCTGGGCGGGAACCTGCGCGACCTGCTGTTTCCCGAAAGGCTTCCCCCGCTGGAGCTGACGGCCAAGCCGGTCCCAGTCAAGGAAATCTGGGGCGACTACAACTATCGGAGCCGGGGCGTGGCCGGCACGGTCGTGGTGCATGTGGCGATGCTGGCGTTACTCGGAGCCATTTCCTTCGTTGGAGCAAGGGCGGTGAAGCAAGCACAGCCGCACGCAACCGTGTCGCTGGTGTCGCCGGACGTTTCCGTTTACTTGCCGCTCTCAGCCAAAGCTCATGACACCATCGGGGGTGGCGGAGGGGGCGGGGACCGCGACAAGCTGCAGGCGCCCAAGGGCAAGCTGCCCAGGTCCGCCATGGAGCAGTTCGCGCCGCCGGCGGTGGTCGTCCGGAATGAAAATCCGAAGCTGCCCATGGAGCCAACGGTGGTGGTTCCACCGGAAGTTCCGCTGCCCAACGTGAACCTGCCGAACTATGGCGATCCGCTGAGCAAAGTCGCGGGGACGCTCTCGAACGGAACCGGGTCGGGCGGCGGCATCGGCGCCGGGTCGGGCGGTGGCATCGGCTCGGGTGACGGGCCGGGGTTCGGCCCCGGCAGCGGCGGCGGAACCGGTGGCGGCGTGTTTACGGTGGGTGGAGGGGTTTCCGCTCCGCGTCCGCTCTATACGCCCGACCCCGAGTACTCCGAGGAAGCACGGAAGGCCAAGCATCAGGGCACGGTGGTGCTGTGGCTGGTGGTCGGGCCGGATGGACGCGCGCACGACGTGCGCATCAAGCGCAGCCTGGGACTGGGCCTCGACGAACGCGCGATTGCGGCTGTGAGCCAGTGGAAGTTCGAACCCGCGCGGAAGAACGGCGTGCCCGTCGCGGTACGCATCAATGTGGAAGTAGATTTCAAGCTCTACTAGAGCCTTTTCCTAAAGCCCTCACTTCTCAAGGGAGATGTCGAGCCTAGCGGGGGCAGCATGCCCCGTAAGGAATCGGGCTGCCGTGCGGGCAGGTGCGCGGGTGCCCCAGGAATCCGCAAATCTTCTCCGTGGCCTGGGGCGAGAGGATGTGCTCGAACTTGCACGCCTGCTGCTCGATCTGGGTTTCGTCTTCCAGATGCAGGGTTTCTGTGAACAGGCGCTCGGCGAGACGATGCCGGCGGATGATGTCCTGGGCGCGCTGCCGGCCACGTTCGGTGAACTGAATGACGGCGCTGCCGTGTTGGGGAACGGAATCGGCGGGATGGATGGCGACGTGGCAGCGGTCAAGGGCGGCCCGGTGCTCATGAGGCTCCGAGGGATGCGCGTGCGCGGCCAGCAGCCCGGCTTGCGCCATGCGCTCGACGGCGAGGCCGATGGGCAGGGGACCCGAGAGTTGGATGCGGCCCAACTCTGCAAGCTCGTCGTTCTCCTCCAGCACCCACATCTCCTCCAGGATCTCGTCGAACAGTTCCTCGTCGGCCATGGTGTAGAGCTCCTGGGTAGCGATGCGGCCGTGATGGAGTTCGAGACGCCGGTCCGCCATTCGGGCGACGACGGGATCGTGCGTGACCATGACCAGGGTACGGCCCTGGCGGTGCAAGTCGCGCAGCAGGCCCATGACGATCTCCTCGTTAACGGCGTCGAGATTACCCGTGGGTTCGTCGGCCAGGATGATCTTGGGGTCATTGATAAGGGCGCGCGCGATGCACACCCGCTGCTGCTCGCCGCCGGAAAGTTGAGCGGGCAGATGCCGGGCGCGGTCGGCCAGCCCCACCCGTTCCAGCGCCTCCAGAGCTTCCTGCTCGTCGGTCATGCTGTGAAAGTACTGGGCAAGCATGACGTTCTCCAGCGCGGTCAAGTAGGGAATCAGGTGGTACTGCTGGAAGACGAAGCCGATGGTCTCCGCCCGGAAGCGGTCCAGCGCGGACCCGGAGAGTTCCACGATGTTCTGGCCCTCCACTTCGACGGTGCCGCTATCGGGCCGGTCGAGGCAGCCGATCAGATTCACCAGAGTGGACTTGCCCGAACCGGAGGGACCCATGACCGCCAGCCACTCGCCGGAGCTCACGGAGAGAGTGACGTCATCGAGGGCACGAATCTTGCCGGCGCTGGAATCGCTGCGCGCGACGTACGTGCGGCTGACGTGTTTGAGCTCGATCCCCATCACTCACCTTTCAGCATGACGGCCGGCTGTACGCTGCGCAGAACGGACAGGGGCAGTAGGGCAGCGAGCAAAGCCATAGCCAGGGATCCAGCCACAATGACGGGCAAGACGCCCAGCCGCGGCTCCACCGCAGCGTGGAAGCTGGCACGACCGATCCACGCCGCCAGGCCCACGCCGACCAGGTAACCGACGAGGGCCCCGAGCAACCCCAGCAACAGCGACTCCGCGGCGAAGATCGCGTTCACAGTCGATTGCGATGCGCCCAGGGCCTTCATCAGGGCGAAGTCCTTGCGCCGGTCGAAGACGGAGGCGGTGAGCGTTGCCAGGACGCCCAGAGCCGAAATCAGAATGATCAGGCACACGCAGGCCAGCAAGGCTGACTGCGTCTTGCCCAGGACTTGAGCTTCGGCTTCCACGATGCGCCTCAGGGGCCGGACGTCGGCTTCCGGAAGCGCCACCGCCAGCCTCGCCACAGCGTCGGAGACCTGCTGCGCGGTTCCGTTCGCCGCCACCTCGAGGACAGAGGGCCCTACTTCCGTCCAAGCGGAGAACCGATCCAGGGAAATGTAGATGCGGCTGTCTTCCGAGGACCCGGTGCGCACCGTACCCGCCGGATGCAGGCGCAGGTGCCGTCCCTGGAACGAAAGATCGAACGGGTGGCTCGTACCCAGGGCGTCGGCTGCCCGCACGCCAAGCAAGGCATCGTCCGCAGTTAAGGGCCAGGCGGTCACTTGCCACCAGGTGTTCATCCGGCGCGCGCGTTCGAGGTCAGTCCCGGCCACCACTACGGGTGCGCCGTCGGACGTCTTGGCCACCGCGTAGGCAAACGGCACCACCAGACCCTGATCGCCGAGCACGCCTTCGGCTCGCTGGAGGGCGTCAGGCGGGAGGCCTGAGCCAGAGCGCGGCACAATGACGATGTTCGCTCCGTAGCTGCGGAATTCACGTCGCAGCTTGGCGTCGGCGTCGGAGTAAAGATTCAGCATAGTGGTTGAGGCGGCGGCGGCTACGGCAAAGGCAGCCAACGCCGTCAGCGCCCGCTCGCGGCGCACCCAGGCGGCGCGCAGCAGCAGGCGGAGCAACATGCGGCGGCGAGTCACAGATCGCCTCGCAAGACCACGGCAGGGTCGAAACGCAGCGCCCGGCGGATGGCAGCAGCGCTGCCCGCCAAGGTAATCAAGACGGCCAGGAGGAGGACGGCAGGGAAGAGCAGCGGTTGCATCGAGATCTGCGAAGCGAACACCGCCACACCGATCTGCCTGGCCAGCGCCATGCCCAGCAGGAAACCCGCTGTCCCGCCGATCAGGGCAAGCAGGCAAGCTTCCGCAATGAAGAGAGCAGCCACAGAGGCGCTGCGTGCGCCCAGGGCGCGCATCAATCCGACTTCGCGCCGCCGCTCCAGCAGTGCGGTGGCCATAGCCGCGAAGACGGCCAGTGCGGAAGCCACGAGCGCCGCCAGCGCGACCAGCAGCATGAGGCTTCTGATCCGCTCGAGGACCTTGCCTTCGTTCTGCGCCACCTGTCGGATGGGCTCGGCATCGGACTGGCCGATCACTTCGCGCAGTTGATACGCGATGGAGAGGGCATAGGGCGTGCAATACCACCGGTCGCGGTCGGCGGGCGTCATGCTGGCAGGGTCGCGGCGGGCAAACGCGTCCTCCGGGCTGGTAAGGGCGCTCACAAACACGCGCCGCACGGCGCCGGGACGCCGGGCTATCTGCTGCGCCAGAGCCAACGGCGCCACCACCGTGTCTTCCTGGGCGTCGCCGGTGGAGAGAAGTCCGGCTACGCGCACGTCGCGGCCGTCGAGGCGAACCGTCGAGCCCGCATTCACCCGGAGAGCAGCGGCCAGCCGCTCGCCGACAAGGACGTCCTGAGAGTCATCTGCCGGCCAAAAGCCGCGCACACTCCACCAGGGGTGCGTGGTTCGCACTCCGGTCGTGAACTGGTCCTTGCCGTAGGTAAGGGTCTTGGAAAAATAGGTGCCGAGCAGCTCCACCTCGCGCGCTCCTGCAGCCGTCTCCAGGCGCGCCGTGACTGGCAGGAAGGGCGCAAATCCGAGGACGTTGTGTCGCCAGAAGATGCCTTTGATCTTGGGCAGGTCGGCTTCACTAAGATAAGCGCCTTCGCTCGCAGGCTTGAGGTTGACGCCGCCGACATCGACATCCAGCGTGTCCTCGTGCGGATACACGACCAGGTTTGCGCCGTACTGGCGAAGCTCGCGATTGATCTTGTCACCTACCGCGGTGGCCACGGCAATCATGGCGGTCATCACGGCCACGCCCAGCGTCACGGAGAGGCCGGCCAGCAGCTTGCGCCTGCGCTGACGGCGGAACGACTCGTACAGGAGGCGGGCGAACATGGCTATTTCTGGAAATGGCTCACACCCGTGGAAAGATCGGCACGGGCGATCACCACCTCCGTTTCCGTGACCCGGGCCTGCAAGGGGATGGGGTTGCATCCGCCGGGCATGCCCATCGATTGTGGATCAATGGGAGCGGCACAGTTCTTGCATTCGATGCCATGGGGGCCGCGCGTGAATCCCACCGGTCCGCAGATCTCACAAGCGTCCAACACAGTTGCGATTGTTCCATCCGGCTTCTGATACAGGAGAAAGCGAACGGTCGCGCCGTCGATCTCCGCCGCATAACGGTGCAGGTCGCCATCGTAGACCTCGGAAAGCGGAACCTTAATCTCGCCATTCACGAACTCCACAGGCTTTGCTGGAGAAAGGGACGTCGTGCTGCGGGCATAAATGAACTGCGCCGTCACCAGCACGATGAAAATGAACGCACTGGCATAGACGGAGCCCATCCAGAGTCGTTCGCGGCGGGCATTCCAGGCTGCCTTGCGCTGGGCTGCGCGGGATTCGGCGGGTACGGCTTCAGGGACGCGACGCCGGGCTTCAAACAGCACCATCATGGCCGCCAGCGCCAGAATGGTGATGAAGAAAAACAGGTCGTTGCGCACGATGGGGCCGATCACGGCCATGGATTCCTTCGACGCCGGAATCACACCGCTTTCGGAGAGCTCATGCAGGCCGGAGACGAGCAACTGCGCGGCGACGAAGCCCAGGATGACGCTGGTTACGCGGAAAAACTTGGGCAGATTGATGCGCACGCTGCCCTTGACGAACATCACGCCAAACATGACGGCGAGCGCAAGCCCCGCGATTGTACCCAACAAGCCTGCCAGTTCGTCGGTGTTGAGGTACATGGCGCCGAGGATCAGTACGGTCTCCACGCCTTCGCGCAACACCATGAGGAACACGAAAAAGAAAAGGCCAATCTGGGAACCGCGGCTGGCGAATGCGCCGACGCGGGTCTCGATCTGCTGGCGCAGGCCGTGGGCCGCCCGAGCCATGAAGACCACTACCGTGATGACAAAGAAGGCGGCGGCCAGCATCACCCAGCCTTCAAAGGACTCTTGGTTGATGCGCAGGCGGGTAATGACGAAAGCTGCGGCAACGCTACCCAGCACGGCCGCACCCAGGGCGGCGTACACGATGCGTCGCAGGTCCAGGCGGCCGACCTTGGCCAGATAGGCGAGGATGATGCCGACAATAAGCGCGGCTTCCACCCCCTCGCGCAGGGTCACAATGAACGATTGCAGCATGCGGTCAGCCCGCCATGTTGAAAATGAATTTCAATTTCAATTGACATGATACGCGGCCCGGGCGAAGACCGTCAATCGAAGCCGTCACACGGGAGTGTGTCAAAGCGATCGCAGAAAGCGCTTGGCCCGCGCCAGATGCGGGAATTGCCGCTCCTCGGCCTGGAATGCGGGGGGATGAACACAGCGCCGGCTGCCGCGCAGCCGCACCGGATGCCGCAGGTGCAGCATCTCGTGGAACAGCAGATACTCCACCGCGTAGCGGGGAACGCGCGGCGAATCGAAAATGCGGCTGATGACGATGGTGTTGTGCGCCGGGTCGTAGTGGCCCAGGCTGTTGCGGGCGCGACCCTGGCTCCAGGTGAGCCGCGGCTGCGCCAGCAAGCCGTGGAAGAAGCGGCCGTTCAGGTCGGCAAAGAGCGATTCGAGATCGTAATGATGTCCGCGTGCGCCGGCGATCCGCTTGGTGCCGCGCACCTGCCGCGTGCGGTGCGCCTGCTCGCTCACATCCCGCCGGCCCACGTACCGGCGGTATCGAGCGGAGCGCGCCGGATCCACCGGGCAGCGGTAGAGCTTGGCCAGCAGCAGGTGAGCGATGGCCTCTAGGACCGGGCGCGGCGCCGATCCCAGCAGGTCCGAGATGCGCACGCGTACGGATTCTCCGCGCAGCCGGATGGTATTGTTCAAGCCGGAAAAGGGGAAGAATTCGACGTGAAAATCCGGCATAGGAAATCGCGGGCAAAGCTCGTCGAACGCCTGCTCGAAGATTTCCTCCAGGTCCCTCTTCACGCCACCTCAGATTAACATCTCTCGCTGCCGTGGTTCGCCGGAGTCGGAACGTCACTCCCGCTTTCTTTTCTTGGCTTCGCGAATCGCCTCTTCCTGCTGCTCCAGGGTCAACAGGGAAGTCTCCAGGTTGGAATTCACCGTGTCGAGGACGTCCTCCAGGGCGTATTCATAGTGCTTCGCTTCCTTGGAGAGCACAGGGTCGCTGCGGGCGGCCTCTTGCATGGCCTCCAATCCCGCCTTGAATTGATTGGTAGCCTGGATGATCTCGCGCAAAGGCTTGCGAACATCCCCTTTGCGGGAATAGGCCTCGACGTTGGCCTCCAGCTCGGCCATCAGGGCGCCGAAGTCTCGCAGGCGCTCGCCGACCTCGAGGGCGCGATTCGGCGAATCCGACCCAGCTCTCGCCGCCTGCAGGCTCTGCCAGCGCTCACGGGCGAACTGCAACATCAGGCGCAGCCGTTTGGGAGGATCCTGCGCCAGCTCGCGCAACTGGTCGACCTCCGGATCGGTGAGCGGATCGCGCCGTCGCTGGGCCTCCAGATTGGCCAGAAGACAAACGACTACCAGCGGAATCGTCCTTTTCCAAAGCGTCATGATTTGTCTTTTTTCTTGGGGGCGAACATGGCCTCCAGCAGGTCGGTGCGGATCTTTTCCAGTTTGATCACGGCTTCTTCGGTGCGTTTGCGATCGTCAAAGGCCAGAGTGCGGCTGATGTCGGCGAGCCGGCGCGAAGCGCGGCGCAGTGCGATCTCCGTCTGCTTCATGCGGGAACGGGATTCGACGGCGGCGTTGCTGGCCTTCTCCGCCGCAGCCACGGCGTCCTCGACCGCCTCCTGTCCCTCCTCGATCTTACCCTCGGTGAAACGCGAATCCGCGGTCTCGATCTGGCGTTGGGCCACTTCGACATAGAGATCGGCACGCCGGCCGCCCTCAGCGGCCTCCGCCCGGCGCTTCAGTTCCTCGAGCGTGACGTCCTCGGCCGCGCAGACGGCGGCGATGAAACATATCATCCCTGCGAGTTGGTACAGCCGCCGCATGGCTCCTACTACTGCGGTTCGATCGCTTTCAGGCGATGACGCGCCTTCCACTCTTCCTCCGGATACTTCCCGGCTGCCATGGCCAGGAAGCGCCGGTAATTCTCCGCTGCCTGCTTATAGTCGCGCAAGCTGTCGAATGCCGTGGCCCGCAGAAACACGGTAGCGGCGGTGTCCGGGAGGTAGCGGACGCGCGCATCCAACACCTTCAGGACCAACGCATAGTTCTTGTTCAGGTTGGCCGTGACAGCGAGGTCTCCGTAGGCCTCAGCAAGGTCCGGCTTGAGACTCAGGGCCCGGACCAGTTCGGTCTCCGCTTCGGCATATTTTTGCTCGTGCCGCAGGATGACTCCCAGCGCATGGCGAAGCGCAGCATCGTTGGGCTGCTTCTGGACAAGCGCACGGTACAGACCCTCAGCGTCCGAGTACCTGCCGGCCTTGAGGTACAGATCCGCCAGTTCTCGTTGCACAGCGGGATCATCGGGCACCGCCTGCAGCATCTGTTGCAGCTCGGCCGCGGCATCATCCGTGCGCCCCTGCGCGACCAGGACGCGACTCAATTGCAGGCGAGCGGTTGCGTTGCCGGAATCCACGTTCAGATAGTGCCGAAGTGTCTGCTCCGCTTCCGGCAACCGTTGGCCGCGGATGTACACATTGATCAGGCCACCGAGGGCGTCACTCGATTTGGGATCCAGTTCCAAGGCTTTGCGGAACTCGAGTTCCGCAGCTGGCAGGTCTCCCTGCCGCTCCAAAGCCGCCGCAGCAGAGATCACCGGCTCCGGGTCCCGGGGGCGCAAGAGGGACGCCTCCCGATAGGCGGCCACAGCTTCGGCAGGTCGATCCTTCTCCAGAGCGCGGCCTAGGGACATCCAGGCGTGAGCCAGCGCTTCTGCTGATTGCGGAGCTTGCTTGAGTCGGGCAGCGGAGTGGAGGAAGATAGCGGCCTCCGGATTTCCTTCCGCAGCCAGCAACACGCCCAGGTTGAGATTGGATTCGGCAACCTCGGGTTGTGCGTCGACCGCCTTGCGGTAGGCGTCGATGGCCTCCTTGCGGCGATCGGTGGCCGTGTACACCAAACCGAGATCGAACCACACCCGGTAGTCCTTCGGACTGCTAGCGGCTTCCTCCAGCAGCAGGCGCTCGGCGGCAGGGAAGTCCTGCTTGTCGATGGCCGCTTCCGCTCGAAGTATCCGCTCGGAGACGTCGGCCACCTGCACGCGCTTTCGCGCCGTCTTCTGGCTGCTGGATTTCTTCGGCGTTTGGGCGGGGGCGAAAGTCGCGCCGCAAACGAGAAGCAGCACCAGCAACGCAGCGACGGCTCTACCGACGGCCATGGTCACGCCCATTCCCACCGATTCCTAAGATGCGCGCCAGCCAGCGTCCGGTGTGCGACTGCGGGTTTCTTGCCAGGCTTTCCGGAGGACCAACGGCCACGATTTCGCCACCCCGTTCACCACCCTCGGGCCCCAGGTCGATTATCCAGTCGGCCGTCTTGATGACGTCGAGATTGTGCTCGATCACCAGTACCGTCCCGCCCGCCTTGATGAGCCGCTGGAACGCCGCCAGCAGCTTGCTGATGTCGTCGAAGTGCAGACCGGTCGTCGGCTCGTCAAACATGTAGAGAACGTGGGGAGGCGCTTTCCCTTCCCGTTCACTGGAGGCCCGGCCGCGTTCCAGCTCTCCGGCGCGCGCTGAGGAACCCAGGCGGGCGGCCAGCTTCAGGCGCTGGGCTTCGCCGCCGGAAAGCGTAGTGGCCGACTGACCCAGGCGAAGATAGCTCAAGCCTACCTCGTCCAGCACACGCAGGCGCTCCACGATTCTGGGAACGCCGGCAAAAAACTGCATGGCCTCGCGCACGGTCAGTTCGAGCACGTCATGGATGTTCTTGCCGCGATAGCGGATGGCCAGGACCTCAGTCTTGTAACGGGTTCCCTTGCATTCCTCGCATACGAGCTCGACATCCGCCAGAAACTGCATCTCGACGGTGACCGTGCCATCCCCCTGGCAGGCCTCGCAGCGTCCGCCCGGGATGTTGAAGGAGAAATGTCCCGGTCCCAGGCCCCGCTTCTTGGAGTCCGGCAGGGAAGCGAACAACTCGCGGATGGGATCAAACGCTTTGAGGTAGGTGACAGGATTCGATCGCGGAGTGCGACCGATGGGCGACTGATCGACCAGAACCACCTCCTGGACATGATGTGCGCCCTCCAGGCGGTCGAACAGGCCCTGCGCGCCTGTCGCGCCGTTTGTCTGCCCCTTGGCCGCGGCCAGGGCCTGATAGAGGACGTCATAGACCAGCGTGGACTTGCCGGAGCCTGAAACTCCCGTAACCGCCACCATCAACCCCAGCGGGACGGCCACATCCAGATTCTTCAGATTGTGCGCTCGCGCCCCGAACAACTTGATCTGTCGCGTCCCCGGCTTGCGTCGCTGCGCCGGCGTAGGAATGTGTAACTCCCCCGCCAGGTACTTTCCGGTGAGCGAATTGCCGCAGCGAACGATCTGGTCGAAGGAGCCGGCCGCCACGACGCGGCCACCGTTCTCGCCGGGCCCGGGACCTAGGTCGAGAATCCGGTCAGCACTGCGCATGACCTCGGCGTCGTGCTCGACCACGAGGATGGTATTGCCCTGATCCCGAAGGTCCTGCAGGATGCCGACCAGCCGCGAGGTGTCCCGGCTGTGCAGCCCGATAGACGGTTCATCCAGCACATAGAGTGAACCGACCAGCCGCGAACCCAGCGACGTAGCCAGTTGAATGCGCTGCGCCTCGCCGCCAGACAGGGTGGAGGCCAGGCGGTCGAGCGTCAGGTACTCCAGGCCCACGTCATTCAGGAATTTCAGCCGCTCCCGCACTTCCTGCAGCACGCGTTCAGCGACTGCAGCTTCGGCAATGCCAAGCTCGAGTTCCCGGAAGAACCGCGCTGCTTCTTCCACCGTCATGCGGCAGATGTCACAGATGCTCTTGCCGGCAATGCGCACCTGGCGCGCCTCCACTCGCAACCGGGTTCCGTGGCACGCCGGGCAAACCGCGTAGCCGCGATAGCGGCTCAGGAACACGCGGACGTGCAACTTGTATTTCTTTCGTTCCAGGTAGGCGAAGAAGCCGCGCACGCCCGGGAACCTGCCTTCGCCGTCAAGCACCAACTGCTGGTCGTCGCGATGCAATTCGGACCAGGGCACGTCGAGGGGTAGATTGCGTGCCCGAGCGAAGCGCTTCAACTCGTTAAAGAACACTCGATACTTGGGCTTGGTCCATGGATCAATGGCGCCCTCGCCCAGACTCCTGGACTTGTCCGGAATCACCAGGTCAAGGTCAAAATCGATGGTGTTTCCGAAACCCTGGCAGCGCGGGCAGGCGCCGTACGGACTGTTGAAGGAAAACAGCCGCGGCTCGGGCTCCTCGTATCGCAGGTGGCAGCGCTTGCATTCGAAGCGCTGCGCAAAGCGCAAACGTTCCGGCGGTCGGCCGTCGGGAGCAGTCTCGAAAACGACCTCACCGGACTCACGGTAGCCGGTCTCAACCGCATCCACAACGCGTGCCCGGGCGTCAGCAGAGACCGAAAGCCGGTCGACCAGGACAAAAACAGGGGCGGAGAAGTCCACATCCAGCAGCGACTCGGGCGTCGAGAACTCGAACACCTGGCCATTCTGATACAGACGGTTGAATCCACGCTTGCGCAGCTCGAACAACCGACCCTTCAGGAGATCGCTGTCGGGCGCAACCGACGTGGCTTTCTTCCTTTTCCCACGCGTCTTCGGCTTCCCTGCAGCCTCTGCCGGAGGTGGGGATGCCATCCGCGGATGCAGCGGGAAAAGCGCCTGCAGCCGTGCTCCATCGCCCAGAGCGAGAACCGCATCGGCGACTTCATCGACCGTGTCACGCCGGACCTCCGAGCCGCATTCCATGCAATAGGTGCGGCCGATGCGCGCGAAGAGCAGGCGCAGGTAGTCGTAGATCTCCGTGGCCGTGGCGACGGTGGAGCGCGGGTTACGGGTAGTGTTCTTCTGGCGGATGGCGATCGCGGGAGCGATGCCGTCAATCAGGTCGGCGTCCGGCTTCTCGATGCGCTCCAGGAACTGGCGGGCATAGGCGGAAAGCGACTCTACGTAGCGCCGCTGTCCCTCGGCATAGATGGTGTCGAAGGCGAGCGACGACTTGCCCGACCCGCTCACCCCGGTCACTACGGTCAGGGTATTGTGGGGAATCTCGAAGTCGATGTTCTTGAGGTTGTGGACGCGGGCCCCGCGTACCACGATGCTTTCCGCTGCCATGGGTCGATTGCCGCAGCCACTGGCGCTCACCGCGAGAGGTGCGGAACCCCCGATTATAGTCCCGGCGTGCGGAACGCGCCCTGCGCTGAAAAATCCCGAATTTGACCGCAAGAACCGGATAGCAACGGAAACTTGACTGCGGCTAAAGTTGCAGCATGACAAACAGTACAATGCCCGTTCAGGAGACTTCAGGTTTGGCCGCTGGCAGCCCGGAACTCGACCGGTGGGAAGCTGTGCTGGCGCGCGATCCCAGCCGCGACGGAGAGTTTTACTTCGCAGTAAAGACCACGGGCGTCTATTGCCGGCCGTCGTGCGCCTCGCGCCGCCCGCGCCGCGAGAACGTGCTCTTCTTCCGCAAGCCGGAAGAAGCGGAGAGCGCCGGATTCCGGGCCTGCCTGCGTTGCCGGCCGCGCTCGGCTGGAAACCGCAGGCAAACCCTGGTGCAGCAGATCTGCCGCTACATCGAGAACCACCTGGACGAGCCCGTCACGCTGCGTACCCTGGGCGCGGTCTTCCGGCAGAGCCCGTTCCACTTGCAGCGCACGTTCAAGAATGCGCTGGGCATCTCGCCACGCGAATACGCGGACTCCTGCCGCATGGAGCGGTTCAAGCGGCAACTCCAGGCGGGGCGGTCGGTGACCCACGCCATGTATGAGGCGGGTTACGGTTCCACCAGCCGGCTCTACGAGCGCACGTCCTCGCAGCTCGGCATGACTCCGGACGCCTACCGGCGCGGCGCCATCGGCACGCCCATTCATTACACGTGTTCGGAATCGCCGTTGGGACGGATGCTGGTCGCCGCTACGCCCAAGGGTGTCTGTGCAGTCCGGTTCGGACACTCCGACGAAGAGCTGGAACAGGGGCTGCGTCGCGAGTACCCGTTCGCCGTGCGTAAGCGAGACGATGGCGCCCTCGCCGGCTACTGCAAGACCCTGGTGGACTATCTGCGCGGAGAAAAGCTCGACGCTACGCTGCCGCTGGATATCCAGGCCACGGCGTTCCAGCGCCGGGTGTGGCGTTACCTGCAGGCCATTCCACGCGGGGCCACCCGGTCGTACGGCCAGGTGGCTCGAGCCCTCGGGCAACCCTCTGCCGCACGGGCGGTGGCACGTGCTTGCGCCGCCAACCCGGTGGCCGTCGCTATCCCCTGTCACCGCGTTACTCGCGGCGACGGCGACCTGGGCGGGTACCGCTGGGGTGTGCGCAGGAAGCAGGCTTTGCTGGGTATGGAGAGCGGGGAGTCGGCGAAAACGCGCCGCGAGGTCGCGGCCCGCAACTAGTCGGGATCGTTCCGCTCGCTGCGGTAGCGAAACGCCACACCTACCAGCGCCAGCAGAATGCCTACCGGGGGGATGGCCAGCACTACGATTCCACGGCGCAGGGCCGCCTGACCGCGTCGGTCGGCGGCCTGCGCTCCGGTGGCGCACATCGAGCACTGGCCCCAAACCGAAGAGGCAGCCAGCAGGAACAGTGCCAGAAGGATGGGGCGAAACTTCATCTGGCTCCCAATTGCAGAATGCGGAAGGCATCCGCAAAGAAGACGAACATCAGCGTCAAGCACACCACCAGAGCTGCCATCAGCGTCACCTTCATGCGTACGATCTCGAACTTCAGGTGCATGAAGTAGGCAATGATGAGCGCCGCCTTGATCACGGAAAGCACCAGCAGCACGATCAGCATGTGCAGCGGGTCGAACACTTGCTTGTAGGCCAGGACGATCTCAATCCCGGTGATGGCCAGGAGCGCGCCCCACACCCAGAAGTACTGGGCCTTCCCGTGGTCGTGAGTCGCCGTTGCGTCGTGTGCCATGATTCCGCCTTCTCCGCTCACACCCTGGTAGACATTAGGTACACCAGGGGGAAGATGAACATCCAGACCAGGTCCACAAAGTGCCAGTACAGGCCGCTGACTTCGACATCGCGGGCATCATAGTTCTTGGGTTTGAACAACACCACCATGCCGGCGATGACCGCACAGGCCAGCAGGACGTGCGAACCATAGTGGAACACGCTGCTGGAAGGCGTCGCCAGCCAGGCGACCAGCCACAGTCCCACCAGCAGGGGAATGAACTTGCGTCCCATGGCGATCACGCCCAGATAGATGACGCCGATAGTGACGTGCAGCATGTGCATGCCGGTGAGCGCGAAAAACGTCCCGCCGAACTGGGGGACGTCCGCCGCCCAGGGGTTGCTGAAGGGCCGCATCCCTTCCTTGATCAGCCCTTCCCATTCAAAGGCATGCAGCACCACGAATGCAGCGCCGAAAAACATGGTGGCCAGGAGCCAGTTGAAGCGCCACGTGCGGTCGCCGCGCTGACTCGCCAGGACAGCCAGAACCATGGTCAGCGAACTGGAGAGCAGGCAAGCGGTCATGATGCTGGCGTTGGCGATGCTGTGGGCGCCGAACGGCGTGGGCCAGTTCGGGGTCGCGATGCGCCCGTAGCTGTAAGCGAACAGCAGCGCCCCGAACGTGAGCGAGTCGGAGAGCAGGAACAGCCACATGCCTACTTTCTTCGAGTAGGCTCCGAACAGCGGCGGTTCATACGCGTCGCTCATCGGGTGATGCACAGCAGCTTCAGCCATCGTGTGGTTCCTCGTGTCGTTTCTATTGCGCCAAATACACCAGGCCCAGGATGTACAGCCACAACAGATCCATGAAGTGCCAATACCAGGTGGCGATGTCCACGACAATACGCCGGGTTTCCGGCGGCCGGTGAAAGCGCGTCGCCAGCGCCGCGTAGCCCAGCGCCAGCACCCCTCCTACGAGGTGTGCGCCGTGGCTTCCGGTCAGCAGGTAAAAGAACGAACTGCTGGGATTCGAGGCGATGAAGATGCCCTGCGCCGCCAGTTGCTTCCACGCGATCCATTGGCCGGCGAGGAAGCCCAGACCCAAGATCAGCGTGATGCCCAGCCACAATCCGCCTGACTCCTGGGCAATGCCGGCCATCCGGCGCGCCTTCTCCGCCGTCACGCTGCTGGCCAGAAGGATGATCGTGTTCATCCAGAGGATGGGCGGCAGGGCAATGGCGCTCCAGTCATCTCCCAGGCCCTGTCGGACGATATAGGCGCTGGTAAAGGAGACGAACAGCATGAGCACCGGAGTCAATCCAACGGCCAGGCCGATGCGGTAGCGACGCAAGCGGTCGGCAGGCGTAAAGCCCGGACCAGGGCCTTCGCTCTTGCCGTCTCGTGGCGGGGCCGGCGGCGGCATTATGCCGCCCGTGCGCGGCTCGCGCTCTTCGACCGTGACGGGATGAGTCAGCGTGGCCATCAGGAATGCGCGGGTACCGTACTCTCCTCGTTTTGCATGACGTAATCCCTGGCAGCGCCGGGCACGGCGTATTCGTAGGGCCCGTGGCGCACCACCGGCACGCGGCCGCCAAAATTGTCATGCGGCGGCGGCGAAGGCACCGTCCACTCGAGCGTCGTAGCCTCCCACGGATTGGCCGTGGCCTTGGCGCCCTTGAACATGCTCCAAAAGAGATTGATGACAAAAATGATCTGCGCGCCGATGGTGATCAGCGCCGCGATGGTGATGAACTCCTGCAGGCTCATCAGCGGCTCCAGGAATTTCACCTCCGTGAGCTGCGAGTAGCGCCGCGGATGTCCGGCGATGCCCAGGTAGTGCATGGGCATGAAAATGGCATAGGTCCCGATGAAGGTCAGCCAGAAGTGTGCCTGTCCCAGGCGCTCGTTCATCATGCGCCCGAACATTTTCGGAAACCAATAGTAGGTGCCTGCGAAGATGCCGAAGATCGCAGCTACGCCCATGATGAGATGGAAGTGTGCCACCACGAAGTACGTGTCGTGCAAGTTGATGTCGAGCTGCGGCTGCGCCAGGAAGGGCCCGCTCAGCCCGCCGCTCACGAACAGGGAAACGAAGCCGATGGCGAACAGCATGGGCGTATAGAAGCGCACGCGTCCGCGCCAGATAGTGCCCAGCCAATTGAAGGTCTTGATGGCCGAAGGTACGCCGATGGCCATGGTCATCACCGAGAAGGCAAAGGCCGAATAGGGGCTCATGCCGCTCATGAACATGTGGTGCCCCCAAACCACAAAACCCAGAATGCCAATGGAAAGCATGGCGTAGACCATCGCCCGATATCCGAAGATCGGCTTGCGCGAGAAGGTTGACAGCACCTGCGAAGCCACGCCCATGCCGGGCAGGATGGCGATGTACACCTCCGGGTGTCCGAAGAACCAGAACAAGTGCTGCCAGAGCAGGGGAGAGCCGCCCTGATGCTTCACGGGCACGCCCGTCATGACCAGCCCGCCGGGCACAAAGAAGCTGGTGCCCACGTTGCGGTCGAGCAACAGCAGAATGCCGGCAGCGGCCAGTACGCCAAAGGCCAGCAGCCCGAGGATGGCGGTGATAAACCAGCTCCAGCAGGTGAGCGGCAGGCGCATCAGCGACATACCACGTGCCCGCAGGTCGAGCGTCGTCGTAATGAAATTCAGCGCGCCCATCAGCGAGGCCGCGCAAAATACTGCAATGCTGATGATCCAGAGGTCGGCGCCCAGGGTCTGGCCGGGCCCGGCGGAAGGTATGGCGCTCAGGGGAGCGTATCCTGTCCATCCGTGCAGCGGCGCTCCGCCCTCGACGAAGAAAGCGGCCAGCATGATCACAAACGAGAGGAACGTGGTCCAGAACGAGAGCATGTTCAGCACCGGGAAGGCCATATCCGGTGCGCCGATCTGGATGGGCAGCACGTAGTTGCCGAAGCCGCTCTGCGGAGCCGTGGTGAGCACGAAAAACACCATGATGGTGCCGTGCATGGTGAGCAGCGTGAGATAGGTTTCCGGTTTGATCTCACCCAGCAGGGGCAGGTGCGCCATGGGCCAGACCAGGTGGATGCGCATCAGCAGCGAAAGGAACATCCCCACGAAGACCGCCACCAGCGCCAGGAAGTAGTACTGGATCCCGATGACCTTGTGATCGAGACTGAAGATGTACTTGCGGATGAAGCCCGTGGGCGCGGCATGCGCGTGGACTGCCGCCTCGGCGTGCACTTCGCTCATCGACGTGGTTCTCCTGTGAAGTCCTTGCAGCGCTTTCTGGTCACTGTTGTTGCTTCTCTGCCTGGCGTTCCGCCATCCACTGGTTGAACTCCTGCTCGCTGACCACGCGCACCGTGCCCCGCATCTTGTAATGTCCCAACCCGCACAACTCAGCGCACGCAACTTCGAAGTCGCCGGTCTGGGTAGGGGTGAAATGCGTGTGGACCATGAGACCGGGGACGGCGTCCTGCTTCACGCGCATGGCCGGCACATTGAAGTTGTGGATGACGTCCTGCGCCCGCAAGGTAGCGTCCACTTCCTTGTTGACGGGAAGCATCAGCACGCCGGCGACGATGTCGTCCTTGCTGGCGGGGTCGGTGTCATCCAGGCCCAGGGCTCCCTCATTGCCCAGTGAGGCGTCGCTCTTCTGGTAATCCACGCGGCCGAACTTGCCGTCCGGCCCCGGATAGCGGAAGTACCAGGTGAATTGCACCGCCGTCACTTCCACCTGCATGGCGTTGGGCCCGGCGCCGTGAATGCGGTTGGCCGCCCACACGTTGTAACCCATCAGGTTCAGCCCGACGAACAGAACCGCCGTCAGCGCGGTCCAGGTCCACTCCAGGCCGATGTGTCCGTGCGAGTACGTGGCGGCCGGGGCGCCGCTGCGGTCGCGATATTTCCAGACGAACAGTCCCAACCCCAGTTGCGCGGCCAGAAACACCACGCCCATCAGCACCATGGTCAGCGCCATCTGCTTGTCGATGGCAGCGCCGTGCGCCGAGGCCAGCGGCAGCGGCGACCACTGCCCGGTGTAGAAAAAGTAGGTACTGACTAGGGTGATCAGCCAGATAACGACCAACAACGCCACGCCCATTCGGCAAGACCTCGGGTCAGGTTTGTTTGGCGGTTTGCAGAACCGTTCGCAGGCATTTTCTCCAATGAGAATGCCGCAAGCGAACGCGAAAGAATAGCATACGACGGAAAAGAAGCAATCGAAAACTCCGAGCCGTCAGCGCGAACCGTTGTGCGCCAGCTCCAGGAAGGCCTTGTGCACGCGCGGATCAGCAGAAAGCTCGGGATGGAAGGTCGCCGCCATCACCTTGCCCTGACGCACCAGGACAGGATCGCCGCTCTCGGTGGCCAGCACTTCGACTCCCGGACCCGCCGCTTCGATCCTGGGAGCGCGGATGAACACCATCTCCAGCGGCCCGCCGGCCAGTCGCGTCTCGCCGCAGCGGATGGAGCTCTCCAGTTGCCGACCATAGGCATTGCGGCGCACGCGGACGTCGAGTGCCCCCAAACTCGCTTGCGGCGGATTGAGCACTTCGCGCGCCAGCAGGATGGCGCCCGCACAGGTGCCGAACACGGGCTTCGTCCGGGCGAACGCGCGCAGTCGCTCGAAGAACCCGCCACGCTCGAGGAATTTGAGGAAGGTCGTGGACTCGCCACCGGGGATTACGAGCGCGTCCACCGCATCCAGGTGCTCGGCCTTTTTCACCAGGACGACTTCCGCGCCCAGTTCTTCGAGACGCTTGCGATGAGCGTCAAAATCGCCCTGAATGGCGAGAACTCCGGTCTTCATAGTGCTTCCGACTACCAGCCGCGCTTCTGCAACATGTCCGCTTCGGCGAGGCCGGCGACCGCCAGGCCGCGCATCGCGCCGATCAGGTCTTCGCTGACTTCGAGCAGTACGGCCGGATCCTGGTAATGCGTGGTCGCCCGCACGATGGCGCGCGCCCGGCGCATGGCATCTTCCGGATCGGCGAACTCGGTGGAATTCTTCATGAAGATGCCCGAGCCGACGAACACCGCCTCCGCGCCCAGCTGCATGACCAGGGCGGCGTCGGCCGGCGTAGCGATGCCGCCGGCGGAAAAGTTGGGCACCGGCAGCTTGCCCTCCTTAGCTACTAGGCGAACCAGCTCGACCGGCGCCTGCAGTTCTTTGGCGCGAGTGTACAGTTCGTCCTCGCGCAGGGTGGTGAGCGCGCGCATGTCTTTCATGATGGCGCGCATGTGCTTCACGGCGTGCACCACGTCGCCGGTGCCGGCTTCGCCCTTGGTGCGGATCATGGCCGCGCCTTCGCTGATGCGCCGCAACGCCTCGCCCAGGTTGCGCGCGCCGCAGACAAAGGGGACGCGGAAGGCATGCTTGTCCACATGATGCTCTTCGTCGGCCGGCGTCAACACTTCCGACTCGTCGATATAGTCCACGCCCAGCGCTTCCAGGATCTGTGCCTCGGCGAAATGCCCGATGCGGCACTTGGCCATTACCGGAATGGTGACCGCTTCCATGATCTCGCGGATCTTCCGCGGCGAGGCCATGCGCGCCACGCCGCCTTCGGCACGGATCTGCGCCGGCACTCGCTCCAGAGCCATCACCGCGACCGCTCCCGCGTCCTCAGCGATCTTGGCCTGCTCGGCGTTGGTCACGTCCATAATGACGCCGCCCTTGAGCATCTCCGCCAGGCCCGTCTTCAGGCGGAGGCCGCCCGTTCCATTGGCCTCTGACATATTCCCTCGCATTCCTGGCGCTCTGCTGCGCCGATTCCGGATGACTCCAACCTACATTTTACGCCGGAGCACGAACTGCTCCGGACCGAAGCCTTACACCATCGGCATGGTTTGCCGCTCGGCAGCCGGTCGGCGCAACTCCGCCGAACCAAGGCTGCGCGCCAGCCGACGCACCCCCTCTTCGATCTTCTCCACCGGCAGAGCGGAGTAGCACAACCGCAATTCCCGCCCCCCGCAGGGGTCGGGATAGAACAGCTCGCCGTTGGCGAACACCACGCCGCCGGCCATGGCCGCCCGCAGCAGCGACTTGCTCTCCAAGTGCTGCGCCAGACGGCACCACAGATACATCCCGCCGCCCGGCACGGAAAACTCCAGCGTTCGCGGCGGCAGTTCGCGACGCAGCGAGCCCACCAGAGCATCGCGGCGCTTCTTGTGTTCGCCGCGCACTTTTTTCACGTGATGGTCGAACAACCCGGTGCGGAGCATCTCCGCCACCACCAACTGTCCCAGGCCCTCGGTGAAATGGTCGAGGGTCAGCTTGATCTCGGCTAATTGGTCCACGATGCTCTCGCTGGCCACAATCCAACCCAGTCGCAGTCCCGGCGCCAGGACTTTCGAGAACGTGCTCAGGTAGATGATGATGTTGTGCTCGTCGAGTTCGCGAAGGCTCGGGGGCGGCGGTCCTTCGTAGCACAGCTCGCGATACGCGTCGTCCTCAATCACCGGCAAGCGATACCGTGCCGCCAGCTTCAGCAGATCGCGACGCTCGCGCAGCGCCAGCGTGCGGCCCGTCGGGTTCTGGAAGGTCGGGTTGATGTAGAACAGTTTCGGCCGATAGCGCAGGATCAGGTCTTCGAGTTCGTCGAAATCGTTCCGACTCACGTCCCAGCCCACCAGATTGGCTCCGGCTGAACGGAAGCTCCGGATGGCGCCCACGTAGCTGGGACGCTCCATCAACACCGTGTCGCCCGGGTCAAGCAGGCAGCGAGCCAGCAGATCCAGCGCCTGCTGGGAACCGGAAACCACCAGCACCTTGTCCGGCTTTACATCCATACGCGCGGCCAGGGCCCGGCGCAGCGCCGGCTGGCCCTCGGTGGCGGCCAGTCCCAGGATTCGTGGCCCCTCGCGTTTCATCACCTGCTGGGCGATGCGCTGATACTCGTCAAACGGGAAGCAGTCCACTGCGGGACACCCGGCGGCGAAGGAGATCAGTGCCGGATTCACCGAGTCGTGCAGCAGCTCGTGGAAGTCGCGATCGCTGGTGCGCTGTACGCGTGTGGAGACCTTGCCGCGCCAGGCGAAGGGCGCGTCATCGGCTTGCGGCGGAGCGCAAACGAACGTGCCGCGGCCCACGTGTCCGCGCACCAGGCCGCGTGACTCCAGTTCCCGGTACGCTGTGGTGACGGTGGTGCGGCTCATGCCCAGCTCTTCCGCCAGATCGCGCTCCGAGGGCAGCCGCGATCCCGGCGACAGCGTGCCTTCCTGGATGGCTGCTTCCAGGGCGGCCAGCAACCGCCCGTAGAGCGGACCCTCACCGTTCACGGGCTTGATCATCTTGCAGAGACTCACCGCTGTAGCCATAGCCAACTCGCAATTGGATATTCTGATTCTTTCTCTAAGCCAAGAAAATACGCCCGAACACTGTGAATGGTAGCACGCCACTACTCTATTGGAGCAGTCCAATCAGCGATTGGACCTTTCGAGGAGGACGATGGAATGAAACTGCCGGAGAAACCCGAGATCACCCTTGATCCGCAGGATTGGTCCCGTCTGCGCGACCTCGGGCACCGCATGATCGATGATGTGTTCCGCTACCTGGAGACCGTGCGCGATCGCGAGGTATGGAAGCCGATTCCCAGCCAGGTGCGTGACGAACTCGATAGCGGCCGGCCCCTGGAGCCGCGCGATCCGGAACAGGTGTACGCCGACTTCCAGCGGCTGATCCTTCCGTATCCCACCGGTAACATTCATCCCCGCTTCTGGGGTTGGGTCATCGGCAGCGGCACTCCCTTCGGCATGCTGGCCCAGTTGCTGGAAGGTGTGATGAACTGCAACGTGTTTGGCGCGGACCAGGTGGCGGTCGAGGTCGAACGCCAAGTGATCGGGTGGTTCAAGGAAGCGATGGGGTATTTGCCGGAAGCCAGTGGCATTCTCACCACCGGCGGCTCCGCCTCCAACCTCGTGGGGCTCACCGTGGCCCGCAACGCCAAGGCAGAAGCGGATATCGCTGCTGAAGGTATCCAGTCCCTCCCGCGGCGCATGGTCCTCTACGCCTCCGCGGAAACGCACAGTTCGGTACGCAAGTCCGTGGAGCTGCTTGGGCTTGGCTCACACGCCCTGCGCATGATTCCGGTGGACGCCGATTTCCGCATTCGCATCGAACTGCTGCGAGAGGCTATCCGCCAGGACAGGGAAGCGGGCCTCTTGCCATTTTGCGTCGTGGGCAACGCCGGCACGGTGAACACCGGCGCGTTCGATCCGCTGGAGGAGCTGGCGGACCTCTGTCGCGACGAAGACTTGTGGCTCCATGTCGACGGCGCATTGGGTGGGTTCGCGGTGCTCTCTGACCGCCTGAAGCCGCTGGTGCGGGGAATTGAGCGGGCCGATTCGCTCGCCCTCGACCTGCACAAGTGGCTACACGTGCAGTACGACGCCGGCTGCGTGCTCATCCGGCGTCCCCACGATCACCACGCCGCCTATACGCGGCCCGCCTCCTACCTGAACCGGGCCCAGCGGGGCTTGAGCGGCGGCCCGCTCTGGTTCAATGAGTATGGTTTCGAGCTGTCACGGGGATTCCGCGCGCTGCGCATCTGGATGGCGCTGCAGGAACACGGATTCCGCCGGTACGGCGAGTTGGTTGAGCAGAACGTGCGTCAGGCCGCGTATCTGGCCGGACTGGTCGCGGATTCGGAGAATCTGGAGCTGCTCGCTCCGGTTCCCCTCAACGTCGTGTGCTTCCGGCACACCGTCCCGGGGTGGGACGAGCCTGCTCTGGCGGCGTTTAACCAGGCCCTCCTCGCCGACCTGCAGGAAAACGGCGTGGCCGCGCCCTCTTCCACTGTGCTCAACGGGCGGTTCGCGCTGCGCGTGGCCATTTGCAACCATCGCAGCCGTTTCGAGGATTTCGTTCTGCTGGTGAAGGAGGTCCTCCGGCTGGGCCGGGAACGGATTCTGGAGGCCCAACCTGCCGGGGCCGCGCACTGAGGCGATTTTAGCTGGTCCGCAGTCCCCGCATGTGTTTGGCGAACATCTTGTGCGGGTCGATGGCGATGAAAGTTCCGCGGCTGCGCGCCAGTACCTCGCCTTTCTCGTTGCGGATCTCCGCCGCATTCAGGTGTCGCCGGCCGCGTACGCGAACTTCGTGCGCTTCCACCAGCAGCGGCTTTCGTAACGGCACGGGTTTCAAGTACTCCACTTTCATCTGCGAAGTCAGGGCGATGACCGACCGCAGCTTGTTTACCTTGCCCATGGCTTCATCGAGCACCGTGGCGATGATGCCGCCATGGGCGTGTCCCGGCGGTCCCTGGAAGCGCCGCGGCAGCCGGAACCTGGAAACGAAGCAGCGGCGATCCTCGTCATAGTAAAAGCGCAGATGCATGCCGTCAGGATTATCCCTTCCGCAGGCAAAGCAGTGGTTGCGCCGCAGCGGCAGTTGCGCGGTGGCGTGGCCGTGTACGTGCTTCTTCTTCGCCATGGTTCGAACTGTTCGATTCTAGAGGCGTCGAGGGGTTTCGCCAATCACGCCTGCACGGGCCGCAACCCTGCAAACTCCGCCACAGCTCGCTCGGTCAAGGTTTCGCGGTGATCCAGCACCTGCAAGCGGGGAAAAGCGCGCCCGAGTTCACCCGGTGTAAGCAGATGCTCGGGGTTGCGAGGGCCGCCCGCGAACCGCAGTTGCTCTCGCGTGTACGTCTTGTAGAGCAGAATGCCGCCCGGGCAGAGCGCATTTTCCAGGGCAGGAAAGAGGGCGCGCTCGAGGTAGAAGAAGACCAGAATCACGTGAAAGCGTGAGTTTCCAAGCTCGTATCGTCTGAGGTCCGCTGCCACCGCGTTCAGCATCAAGCCACGCTGTGCGGCTGCGGCCTGCGCCCTGGCGATTGCCACTTCGGACGAGTCCACCAGCGTGACCTGCCAGCCCTGCGATGCGACCCAAAGGGCGTGGCGGCCCAGACCGCCGGCCACATCCAGGGCCGATCCCGGGACAGGGAAGCGGGGCAGGATGTGCTCGTTCCAGGCGCGCAACAGGAAGTCGTCCGGCTGCGACGGGCCATGGGCGTCTTCGGAATACCGTTGGTCCCAGCCTCGGTCTTTGTCACTCATGTCTGTGATGGAGCCTTCCCATTCAATGGGGGACTTCGGCCTTTCAGCCCCGGTTACCGACAATACGCTGTAAGTCCCGTATTTTTAAAGCCTTTACCCTTGTAGGATAAGAAGCGTCTGTTTATCCTGATTCACTTTGTAGCATGCTGGGCCTGCCTCGGCTGGGCCTGGTTTCGAACCCTCAAGGAGGCTTAATGCCGGAGCTCAACACGCGGAGTTACCACGCCAACAACTTTGTGCGTGCGTTCCGCCGCTGGTTTGTGCCCTACGTGCAGTCGCGGGTGTATTCCGACCAGTTCCGCCCGTTGCTTTCCTATCTGTTCACCGAATGGAAATGCAACGTGGACTGCCACTACTGCTGGGCGTTCAACAACAAGGTCAAGGGCATGACGGAGGAGACCGCCATCCGTTCCATCGACTGGCTGAAGTCGGTGGGATGCCGGGTTATCGCCATCATGGGCGGCGAACCGCTGCTGCGCCGCGACATGATCCTGAAGGTGGTCGACTACGGCACCAAGAACGGGTTCTTCGTCTACCTGCCCACCAATGGCATCCTGATGAACGAGGATTTTGTGGACCGGGTGGGCGACGCCGGCGTGGCCGCCATCAATCTCGCCGTCGACGCGCTGGAGGAGAGGCCCGGGCTGCCCAAGAACTTCAAGCGTATCGAGAAGCAGTTCAAGTACCTGGTGAAGCAGCAGCGGCAGTACGGCTATATGATCGTCTTCAACACCAACATCTGCCGCAACAACATCGACGACGTGTACAAGCTAACCGAGATCGCGCACGACAACGGCATCTCCACCGACGTGCACATCAACGAGCCCCCTTATATCGAGCAGCCTCACTTCCAGCACCTGAATGACAACGTCACCTACATCCTGCGCGAGGACTGGCCTCGTGTGGACGCGCTGCTGGACTGGCTGATTGAGAAGAACGCCCAGGGCTACATCATGGTCAATTCCAAAGACCACCTGCGGAAGATGAAGGACTTCATGCGCGGCGTGACGTATCCCTGGAACTGCCGCGCGGGATGGAACTCGTGCGTCATCCGTACCGACGGGACCCTGGCTCCTTGCTTCCCCATGTATTCGGCCAAGACCGACTGGGGACAGATCTGGGACCACAAGTTCGATTTCCAGCAGTTGGAGGAGATGAAGAAAGTGTGCAACTCCCACTGTCTGTCGACCTGCCAGTACGTCCTCGGCTACTACTACAACAACAACAACGTGCTGCGCTGGATCATCAAGCAAGGGCTGCACGGCTGGTCGGGACGGCCATCCACCGACGCCTAGGAACTGCGTAGCGGAAGGGCCCCTCCGCTCGTGTGGAGGGGCCTTTTGTTTCTGTCCAGTTTTTATCCACCAGCGGCAAAAATTTGGTCTATAATCCCTCTCCCCGTTTCGCGTGGAGGGAGGAGAGATGCTGGCTTCCATCACGCCCGGCCCGGTGCGCCGGATCGCAATCGTGACCACGGACGAATCCGTGCTGCCGGACGTCGAGAAGTTTTTTGCCCCGGCCTTTGACACGCGCTTCCTCCAGTCGAAGGGGGAGATTCTGCCCCTGCTGCACCAGGTGCCCCTTGATGCGCTCATCGTAGACATCGACACGGCCGGCGAGGACACCGAGGACGGGCTGGCCGTGCTGCGCGACCTCCGCCGCATCAACCACGATTTCGTCCTCATTGCCCTTACCCGCACACGCAGCCGCCAGGTTCGCTTGAAGGCAGGGGAGGTCGGTGCGGACGAGTTCTTTGTCGCTCCGGTGGATTTCCAGGAGCTGCGGATTGTGCTGGAACGCGCCCTGGAGAGGCGCAGCATGGAGATCGAGAACCGGCGGCTGCGCGAGCAGGTCTCCCAAAAGTACTCCTTCTGTGAGCTGATCGGGGGCAGCGAGCCCATGCGCCGCGTCTATGACGCCATCCGGCGCGTCGCCCAAACCAATACCACAGTCATGATCCGAGGGGAGAGCGGCACGGGCAAGGAGCTGGTGGCTCGGGCCATCGTCCGCAGCAGCCCGCGGGCGGACAAGCCTTTCATCAGCGTGAATTGCGGGGCCATCCCGGAAACCTTGATCGAGGCGGAGTTGTTCGGACATGAAAAAGGGTCGTTCACGGGCGCGGTCGCCTCACGGCCCGGCCACATCGAAGCGGCCCACGGCGGCACGCTGTTCCTGGACGAGATTGGCACGCTTCCGCTGGCCCTGCAAAGCAAGCTACTGCGCGTACTCGAGGACAGGGCGGTGCAGCGCATCGGCGCCAAGGCGGCCAAAAAGATCGATTTCCGGCTGATTACGGCCACGAACGACGATCTGGAAGACGGCGTCCGCAAAGGACGGTTCCGCGAGGACCTTTACTACCGCGTTCACGTCATCCCCATCTTTCTGCCGCCGCTCCGCCAGAGACAGGGCGACATCGCCCTGCTTGTGGATCACTTCCTCCGGCTGTACTGCGCGGCGAACAATGTCCCTTTGAAGCGGGTGGATCCCGAAGTCCTCGAGGTCTTGGAAGAGAATCCCTGGCGCGGCAACGTGCGCGAGCTCGAAAACCTGATTCAAAGGCTTGTCCTTATGGTGGAACGGCCAGTGATTACCGTAAAAGACCTGCCCGGCCCCATCCTTTACGAAAGCACCGCCCGGCACGAGGATTTGCTCATCCCAGAGGAGGGAATCGACTTCGTGAAGGAGATGGAGCGCATCGAGGCGGCCTATCTCGAGACAGCCCTGCGCCGCGTGGGTGGCAAGAAGGTGGCTGCCGCTCAATTACTCCGTATCGACCCGCGCAAGATGGGCTATCTCTGCCGTAAATACAAGATTTAGCGACCAAATTCTTGACGGACGTAGGTCAAATTTTTGGTCCTCGCTGCCTTCTAGCTGCATGCAAGGGTTTGCATGGTTGTGCAAGTCACTGATTTTGCGGCTCTTGAGGAAATGTGACTTTGGTCACCAGCTTGCTCAATCCAGAGGCCAAGTGGGGAAGTTAGGACAAACTCAAACTAGACATTCAGGGGGATTTGAAATGAAGAAGAAATCGTTGATCAAGAGCCGCTCGGCTGCCAAGAAGGCCGTGATTGCCAAGCGAGGTACTGCCAAGAGGCTGGTCGGCAGGAAGGGCGGCTTCCAAGGCGCTGGTGGCCTTCAGGGTGGAGGCGGCCTGCAAGGAGGCGGTGGTCTCCAGGGTGGCGGCGGTCTCCAGGGCGGAGGCGGCCTGCAAGGCGGTGGTGGCCTTCAGGGCGGCGGCGGTCTCCAGGGTGGAGGCGGCTTCCAGGGAGGTGGCGGACTGCGGTAAGTCCGCTCCTGCACCGCAATTGAGTCTCAGCCAGGGCCGCGCGGCGCGTACGTCGCGCGGCCTTTTTTTATCTTACCAAACGCGAAACGAGACAAAGTTGCGCACCGGCTCCCAAATCAACCCCGCCAGGCTCCGACGTTCGCCGTAGATCTTTGCGGTTCCACTCATTCCGGGCCGCAGGCTGCGGTCGGGGTTATCCACGAGAACTTCGCACGCGTAGAGCTTCGCCGATCCGATGCCCTTGTAGATTGCTTCCGCAGACCCTCCCGGCGCGGTCTCAACTGAGACCGGCGCAATCGCTACCACCTTCCCGTGCCTGGAGACCATGGAAGATTCGAGCAGCAGGTCTGCATCCGCAAGCAGCTTGGCTTTGCGCAGTCGGAATTCCGGCACATAGGTGCGGGCACGCAGCGCCGTGATGTCCGCGATTTCGGCCAATTCGGTTCCGGCTTCCAGGTACGATCCCAGTCGATCGCGCACTCTCGGGGTAAGTATCGTGCCCGCGATGGGAGTCTTCAACTCGAGTTGCGCGTACTGGTCCTCCAGGTCGCGACTGCGCTCCTGAAGTCGCCGGCGTTCTTGATCCGCCACGCCGAAGGCCGCATACTGCAGGTAAGCCCCGGCGGCGCGGTTGGAGGCCAGCCGGTAGTCCGCCCGAGCGCGGGCGTTTTCCGTCTCCAGTTGAAGATTCTGCAGGCGGGCAAGTGTAGCCCCCGCGGCCACAGTCTGGCCTTCATCGGCTTGGACAGCGGCCACCCATCCCGGGACCACCACCCGCACAACGGCCCGCTCTCGTGGCTCGAGCACGAACCGCCCTTCGACCGATTCTCTCCAGAAGGGCGTAAACAGTACGACGGCGGAGACCAAGGCGGTCGCCCATCGCCGCCGGGGTGTAAACCAGAGGCGCACACGATCTTTCTTGTCCAGGTAGACGGCTTTCATAAGCCTCCCAAACGCGTGAATGCGTGACCGGAAGATGCGATATCCGACGGCCAGACCCACCAGGAATCCCCACTCCGGGCTGTAGCTGGTCGCGATTCGGCCTACCAGCCGGGTAACGAAAAGAAGAAGACTGTAGCTGTACACGCCGGACAACAAGCAATAAACCACGTATCCAAGCCGCCGCCGCCGGGGCACGAACGGAACTTCGACGGGCAGCCTCCAGATATTTTTCTTCACCCAGCTGGTAACGTAGGCCGTGGACTCCTCCTTGAGCATCGGCAGTTCCAGCAGCTCCGTCAGCACATAGTAGCCGTCGAGCTTGATCAGCGGGTTCCAATTGATCAGGATGACCGCCACACCGGTCACCAGCATCAGCATGTAGCAGACTTCTCGAACCGCACTGCCCGGCGGTGTGCCCCACCAGATGGGCGTCACAACGAAGAAGAGCAACAATTCCGACCAGACTCCCCAGACAATCGTATTCAGCCTCTGCCACTTGTTACCCAGGACGAAGATTTGCTGGGCCTCGGTATAAAAGGCCGGAGACAGGTAGATCAGGTTGAAGCCCATCTTGTACACGTGCCCGCCGTAGTGCACGCAGGCCAGCCCGTGGGCGCTCTCGTGGATGAACAGGACAAAGCAGGTCAGCAGCCAGAAGACCGCCCACTGCGACGGCGTATAGAGGGTGAAGGTGTAGAAGCGAAACGTGTCCGCCAGGAACCGGTCCCACTGGTCGGCCAGAATGTACACGGTGAAGCCCATGGCCAGAAAACTGGCCACGGTGAACCAGCGCGAGTAGATGAACTTGAGGTGGGGATAGATGGCGTGCAGATAGTTGTCAGGATTCCAGTAAATCAGGCGCAGGTCCGCGACATCCCCATACTTCGACTTCCGCTTGGCTTTTTTCAGCCTCTCCTCGGCCAGACGTTCCTGCAGGGCTACGTTCTGTTCGAGCGGCGTCTTGTACCAGAAGTCCTGCTCGTCCAGGACCTCCACGATCTCGCGCAGAACCTCTACGGAGTAATGCACGCCTGTCCGCTCAGCGTGCAGTTCGGAGATCTGCTCCAGCGTCCGCACTCCATCGAACAACTTGAGGAGCTCCCACTCCTCGGGCGTCCAGCGGTAAATCATGCCCGATTCCGGCAGCACACCGACCACGACCGGTGTGCCCCGCACCACATGCTCGCGGGCCAGCAGGTTGGGGCGTAGCTTGGGAAGGAACTCCCGGCTCAGCGCGGGGATGTCGGGTAGGGCGGTGTTGAAAGCCTCGGTGAGGTTCATGGCCCGGCATCGAAGAGCACGTTGACCGTCATTCCGGGCTTCAGCGCATCCACCGCGCCTTCCAGTTCTGCCAGCACTTCGATGGTGCCGCTGGAGGGATCGACGACCGGGCTCACCCGGAGCACGCGCGCCGTGTACTTCGACTCTGGCGAGTAGGCTGGTGTCACCGTCACTTCGGTGCCCGATCTCACCTTGCTGACGAACTGCTCCGGCAACGCGACCTTCACCCGCAAGGGGGCCACCGCAGTCACCCAGAACAGCCGGTCGCCGAGGGCGACCTTCTGGCCTACACGCACGTACCGGCGGGCCACCACGCCGTTGAAAGGAGCTACGATGCGTGTCTTTTCGAGTTCCAGTTCGATGGAACGCGCCTGCGCAGTCACGCTCTTCAAGGCCTCACGCTCGCGCTGCAACTCGAACTGATCGGCCACCAGCTTGAAGCGCGCATGGTCGAGGTCCTGCTTGGTGATGAGCTGCGCCTCCCACATCTTTTCGGCACGCTCGCGGTCGGCCTCCAGCACCTTGACCTCAGCCTCCCAGTTTTCCACGTTGGCCTGGATCTGGGCGATTCGCGCCCGGGCCATGTCCATGTCCGCCAGAAGTTGGCGGTCATCAAGCCGGCCCAGAACCTGGCCTGCCCGAACCGGGGTGCCCACATCGGCCAGAAGCTGCGCTACCACCCCTTCACGGCGGGCAGCAACGTCGACCTGGTTCTCCACCACCAGGGGTCCGGAGGCGACGAAGGTGGTCGCCGGTGGCGACGCTTGCGCCGGCACCGGAGCCGCGCTCGCCGGCTGGGCCGGAGAGGATCCCGCCGGTGTTGAGGGTTTCGACCCGCTGCTGCTGCAACCTGCGAGCACCAGCCCACATGCGACCAGCATCACAACTCCCGGGAGCACCCGCGATCCATTCTTGGATTCCTGCATTCCTGCTCCTACCATCCAACCCACGACCACAGTTTTGACCAGGCCCACATCGCCGGACGACGGAAGAACACGTAGCCGGCCTGCCGCCAGCCCACCCACACCTTGCCCCGGCCTTGCATACCGGGACGCAGCCTGCCGTCCGGGTTGGGCACATCGATGCGGGCATAGAACATCCGCCCTTCTTCCTTGGCCTCGCCTTGCGGGCTGACCACGGTTACGCGCCCGCTGAACGTGCTGGTGGGGAAACTGTCCAGCTTCAGCGAGGCGCGATGGCCGGCTTCGAGCAGGGCCACGTCGCGCTCGTCAATGGCGAGATCCACTGTGGCATGAGAGGCGTCCACCACTTCGGCGAATTCATCCCCTGGCTCCAGGTGCCGGCCGGTAAAGTTCTCCACGTAGGGCGTGGCCACCACGCCGTCGATGGGCGAGCGCAAATGCGTCCGCTCGAGACGCTCGCGGGCGCGAGCCACCTCGGAGGCCCAGAAATCCGCCTGGATTCGCTGGTTGCCGGCTTCCGTGCCGTCGTTGGCCGCCAGAGCGCGGTTCATCTCCGCTACGGCTGTCTGATACTTGGCTTCCGCGCCCGCCAGCGCCGAACGGTAGTTCCAGTCCTCCAGATCGGCCAGGATGGTGCCACGCGTGACTGCATCTCCTTCTCGCACGTACACCTTGCCGACCACGCCTTCGACCTCGGACTGGATCTTGGCCCGGCGCACCGGTGCGACGGTTGCGTTCCCATCCACCCGCATCGGAAGCGGCACCACAACGAGGAATGCCAGGACAGCTCCCGCCAGCATGAGTATCGCCTTGCGGCGACGCTGCTCCAGTGCCATAAACTTTCGCTTCTTCTCCAGCACCGGCTCCAGCACCCCGATGAAGGGGACTTCCTTGTACATCTGGGCGTTGCGCAGGGCGACCGTCGCCTGGCCCGCCAGCACCTTGATGATCTCCAGGTGCGCCGGCGTCAGGAAATCCGGGTCGCTGCTCTCGAACGAGAGAATGCCGACCCGGCCGGAATCGTCGGTGAGGGGAAGCGCATGGAATGCGCGCGCGCCCGTCTTGCGGAAATATTCCTGGAACTTGGCCCGGGTCTCCTCGCGCGGCTCATCGATTTCTTCCCCGTGTTGCCGCACGTAGATCTCCTCCTGCGTCGCCGACGCCCATTGCAGGATTTCGTTCAACGCGGCCACGTGGGGCAGGGAAAGATCGACGGTCTCCTCGGTCATGCCTGAGATGGCGCGCAGGCGCAGCTTCCCGTGCTCATCCAGCGCCAGAGCTGCGCGCTCGAACGGAATCACCGCTTGCGTGCCGTTGACGATGGTCTGCAGCACGCGGTCCAGGTTCAGCGTGGAGGTGATCTCCTGGCTTACCTGCACCAGCAGTTCCAGGATCTCGACCTTGCGCTCGGCCTGCAGCAGCTCGGCATTGTGCAGGGCGTTGGCCGCCGTCTCGCAGATCGTCGTGAGCAGGAACAGGTCGTCCTCGTCGAAGGGCGTCCCGTCGGTCTTGTTGACGGCTTCGGCCACGCCCACCACGGAATCCTGGTGAATGATGGGAGCCGCCACGATGGAAAACGCACCTTTGCCTTCCTCCACCCGGGCATTGCGTTTTCGCAATCGTTCATCGTCGGCGGAACTGATGCACACGCCTTCGCCGGAGTCGGCCACCTCGGCCACGATCCCTTCGCCCGTCGCCTGCCGGGCCTCCAGCTCGTAGGCGGCATCGTCACCGGCCCGGCTCATCAGGACCAGGGCTTCATCCTCGACCAGCCACAGGTTCACCGCCTGTACATTCATCACTTCCTGGAACTTGGACGTGATGACGGGAAGCAGTTCCTCCATCTCCAGCGTGGCATTGAAGACCTTTTCCAGGTCGTACATCTGGGTGATGCGGGTGATGGATTGCAACTGCGTGTTGCGCTCGTTCTCGTAAGCCACGCCGGCAGCCAGCCCGAGTGCCGCGAACTGTCCCAGTTCGACCAGCGCTCCTGCGGCCGCATCGCTGATGGGCTCCTCGAAACTCAGCACTTCCATGGCGCCCACGAGCCGTTCCTCGGCCACCAGGGGAATCGCCGCCAGGGAAACCACGGTGCGGCGCAC
Organism: Terriglobales bacterium; assembly: GCA_035573675.1. Lineage (NCBI taxonomy): Bacteria > Pseudomonadati > Acidobacteriota > Terriglobia > Terriglobales > Terriglobales bacterium. The sequence continues at coordinate 191,340 of DATMAB010000015.1, read as the reverse complement.
GTTGAGGTGGGCATACGACTCGCGCGGCAGTTGGGAACCGGTGAAGAGCACTGCCTCGTTTCGTTCCGCCATCTGACCCAGGGTCCCCGCGCCGAACTCGATGGCGGCGTCCTCGTAGGCCACTTCGCCAACCGTGGCCTTCGGCGCCCACGCGCCATCCTCATCCAGGATGTAGATCACCACCGCCGCCCCGGGCACGACGTTGGCAGCCTGCTCGGCCAGCAGCCGGGCCCGCGGAGCGACCTCACTCGTGGCTAGTAAGGCAGTGGCCAGGTCGGCGTAGGGAATCGCGTAGCCGGACCGTTGCGTCGCCATAGCGCTCCAGGGTCAGGGCCGCGGACACTCCACGCCCGCGACCTGCGTGGTTGGAAACTGTTTCCTTGTAAACTGGCGGAGGTTTCCTTAACTTGAGCGCGCACTGTAGCAAACGCTCGGAAGCGTGTCAACGCGGCGCCCCGCTGCCTTTTCGCGCTCCCGGATGGTAAGCTAGGTCGCGGCTGTGCCACCGCCTTCAGATCGAGGGAGGATGAGGATTGGACATCAACGTTCGGAAGTTCGCCGATGTGTTCGTAGTGCAGCTCCGCGGTGACCTCAAGATCGGCGACGCCGTGGATGGCTTTCGCCAGACACTGGAAGACTTGCTGAACGGTGGCGACAGCCGCATCGTGGTCAACATCGCCCAGGTCCCCATGATCGACTCCAGTGGCATCGGTGTGCTGGTGCGCTCGCTCACCTCGGCCAAACAGCGCGGGGGGTCGCTCAAGCTCGTGAGCCCTTCCAAGCTCGCCATGCAGACCCTGAAGATCGTCGGCTTGCTCAACCTGTTCGAGATCTTCGATGACGAAGAAGCCGCCGTCCAATCCTACCGATAGGAAGCGTCGCGCGAAGCGCTCACCCGCCAAAACCAGGTTGCAGCGGAAGACCGGAGGCACTGGCCGGCGGCCGCTCATCAGCGTAGTCATCTTTGACCTCGACGACACGCTCTATGATTGCCTTGGGCAGCGCGTGCGCGCCGCCCATTACCAGGCCGCCCGCGCCATGGCCCGGGCGGGCGTGCCCGCTTCGGCGCGTGCCATTCATCGTGTGCGCCTGCGGGCGTTCGAGCGCGATCCCCGCCTGGAGCCCATCGACCGGGAAGTGTGCCGCCACTTCGGCATCCCTTTCAGCGCCCGGCTGCATCAGGTCGCGCGCCGGGCTTTCTTCCAGACACCGGTCCGTCGCCTGCATCTGTTTCCCGGGGTGCGAACCTTGCTGCGAACGCTCCACCGGCGCGGAGTCCGCATCTTCATTGCCAGCTACGGCCATCCACCCACGCAGCACGCCAAAGTGCGGTCTTTAGGGTTGGACCGCGAGCCCGCGGTCGAGCGCATCTTCTTCGCCGATACCAACAAGACCGTCACCAAGGAACAGTTGTTCAAACGGCTGCTGGAAACCGTGGAGCGCGATCCACGGCGTTTTCTGGTAGTGGGCGACCGGCCCTCGAGCGAGATCGGGGCAGGGAACCGCCATGGCATGCATACCGTCCGCGTGCGCCATGGAGAGTTCAGCAAGCTGGAACCGGAAGGCCCCGACGAGACGCCGGATTTCGAGCTTCGGCGCGTCACCGACATTCTGAAACTGCCCTTTCGTTTCGGGGCCTGAGGCGTCATCGGACCGCGCCAACGCTGCGCTATACTGAATCCGTAATGGCAGTGAGCGGCGAAAAGACCTTTTACCTCGAGACTTTCGGGTGTCAGATGAACGTCCACGACTCCGAAAAGGTCGTGGGCACTCTGTTGTCCCAGGGCTACCGCCAGGTAGAGAGCGTCGAGCAAGCGGGCCTGGTGCTGTACAACACCTGCTCCATCCGCGATAAGGCCGAGCAGAAGGTCTTCCATCGTCTGGCCGATTTCCGCCGCCTGGCGGCAGAGGGCAAGACCTTCGGCGTCCTGGGCTGCGTGGCGCAGCAGGAAGGCGAGAAGATCTTCGAGCGTGCTCCGCACGTGTCCCTGGTCGCCGGGTCCGCCTCCTACCCCAACCTGCCGCAAATGCTGGTGCAAATCGAGGCAGGGAAGCGGCGCGTCACCGGCCTCGACGACCGCCAAACCAGCGAAACCTTCGAGACCGAATTCACCGCGCGCTCCAATCCCCACCGCGGCTACATCACCATCATCGAGGGCTGTGACAAGTTCTGTGCCTTCTGCGTCGTGCCCTATACGCGGGGCAAGGAGCGCAGCCGGACCTCAGGATCTGTGTTGGCGGAAGCGCGCCGTATGGCGGACGCTGGATACACCGAGATCCAGTTGCTGGGGCAGAACGTCAATTCCTACCGCGATCCCTCCGGTCGGATGACCTTCGCAGAGCTGCTGGCTGCCGTGGGGGGAATTCCCGGCGTACGGCGCGTTCGCTTCACTACCTCGCACCCGCGCGATTTCACGCGCGATATCGTCGAGGCCATCGACTCCGTTCCCACGCTCTGCGATCACGTGCACCTGCCGGTGCAGAGCGGCTCCACGCGCTTGCTGCGCGCCATGCTGCGGCAGTACACCCGCGAGGAGTATCTGGAGCGCATCGCCTGGATGCGCGCCGCCCGGCGTCCGATCAGCATCACTACCGACGTCATCGTCGGCTTTCCGGGGGAGACCGAGCAGGACTTCGAGCAGACGCTCAGCCTCCTTGACCAGGTGGGCTACGACGGCGTGTTCTCCTTCAAGTACTCGCCCCGGCCCAACACCCCGGCTGTCTCCATGCCCGACTCCATCCCCGAGCCCGAGAAGGCGCGCCGGTTGGCCGTCCTGCAGGAGCATCAGAGGGCCATCCAGATACGCAATTATCAAAAGCACATCGGAGAGATCCTCGAAGTGATGGTTGAGGGTCACAACGAGAGCCGCGGGCAGATCATCGGCCGCAGCTCGCAGAATAAGACCGTGAATTTCACCACCACAGCGCCCATTCGTCCTGCCCCTGGGGCATATGTGAAGGCACGGGTGACTCAGAGTTTTCCTAACAGTCTGGCGGGAGAAATGGTAGTCTAGCGCCCCACGGAGGTCGGTTTTCAGCGGGAGGGAACATGGAAGTCGAAATGAAGATCCGGGGTTTGATGATGGATCCGGTCACCAACATGCCCATTGTGATCCTGAAGGATACCTCCGGCGACGCCGTGCTCCCCATCTGGGTCGGAATCTACGAGGCCAACGCCATCGCGCTTGAAATCGAGAAGGTCACCACGCCGCGGCCCATGACCCACGACCTGATCAAGAACGTCCTGGTGGGTTTGGACACCAGCGTCCGCAAAGTGGTAGTGAACGACCTGCGCGAAGACACCTTCTATGCCGTCATCTGGCTGGAGCATGAGGGGCGCATCATCAGCATTGACTCGCGGCCCTCGGATGCCCTGGCCCTGGCCCTGCGCCTGGACTGTCCGATTTACGTGGAAGAAGAAGTACTGCGCTCCTCCAAGCTGGCTAGCGCCGTCTCCGACAAGGTCTCCAGCGAAGAACTCCGTCGCTGGCTGGAAAACCTGAATGACGAGGACCTGGGCCGCTACAAGATGTGAGCGATCCCGCCGAACAGCTCCAGCGCATCTACCTCGCCGGCTTTGAGCTCGAGACCTTCGAGCGCTTTCCCAAGTGCGTCGGAGCGGTCCGCGATGGCTGCATCGCACTGCTTGAAGCCACGCCCGAAGGACTGCGTATGGTCGGAACCCCCGGCTGGCGCATGGGGGAGGTCCTGGGCGTCCTGGTCGAAAAGGGAGGCCGCCAGGTCTTCCAAGCCAAGGGTGAGACCCTAGAGGCCACGCCGGAGCGCCTCGAAACGCTGCGCCGCTTCCATAGCGATCTGACCGCACTACTCGAAGGCGCTTAGCCCTTTTAGCCTGCAACAGAGCGCCTGCGCGGCCCACTTTACATAATATCTGTTATCGGACGTTATCCTTGGTGCCGCTCACCGCTTTCGCCGCCCACCAATACCACCTTGGGATGAAAGAGCGTGCCCGCAACCCGGGTGGCGATGGCAATCAGCTCGCTCTGCCCCACGAAGACCTTGACCTGCCTGGCCCGGGACATCTCCGGCAGGTTCACGGCGTTCCCATGCCGGATTCGAGCCGCGCTCTCGCCGTTCGCCGTCACCGCGGGAAATTGAGGCAGAATGCGCCGTGGGTGGACCATCACCGTCTCCACTTCCCCGGTCGCAGCCGCCTCCTGGACCTGCTCCAGAGTCTGTGCGTCCTCAAGTCCGAACTCCCCCACCGAGGTCCGCCGCAACCTGGCCAGATGTCCTCCCACGCCCAGCGCGCGGCCCAGGTCATGGGCTACCGAGCGCAGATAGGTGCCGGACGTCACCCGCGCCCAGAATGAGACCCGGTCACCCTCCAGCCCCGTAATCTCGAATTCCCGGACCTCCACCGTGACCGGCTTCAGCTCCACCGGCTTCTGCTTCCGGGCTAGCTTATACGCGGGCACACCCGCCACCTTCTTCGCCGAAAACGGCGGCGGCACCTGCTCGATGAATCCCACGAACCGCCGCGCCGCCTCCTTCACCTCTTCGATGGTCCCGTACCACTCCGCCGCCGGCCCGCTCGGCGTTCCTTCGGCGTCATAGGTGTCGGTCGCGAACCCCAGCCGCACCTCGCCCTCGTACGTCTTCTCGCACCCCTGGTAGAACTGCGCCAGCCGGGTCATCCGTCCAATCAGCAACGGCAGCACGCCGGTTGCCATCGGATCGAGCGTGCCCAGGTGCCCCACAGAACGCTCTCCCAGGATGCGCCGCACCCGGGCCACCACGTCATGCGACGTCATCCCGCCCGGCTTGTCCACCACCAGCACGCCATTCATCTGTTCGGTCTGCTATGTTGAAGGAGGCATGCCGCTCGCCCCCAGCCCGCTCTCCCGCCGCGAACCGATTCCGTCATGATCCCGCTGCGCGACGACGCCCCCTGTTTCCGCACGCCGTTCATCACCTATCTGCTGCTGGCTCTGAACGTCCTGGTGTTCCTCTTCGAAATTTCTCTGGAGCCCGGTACGCGGATGAACTTCCTGTTTCAGTTCGGCGTTGTGCCTGCGCAGGTCACCGCGCCGCTGCGGGGCGCGCTGCAAGCCAGCGCCACCACGTCCCTGGTGCCCCTGGCCACCTCCATGTTCCTGCACGCCTCCTGGCTCCACCTGCTCTCCAACATGCTGGCGTTGTGGATCTTCGGCGACAACGTCGAGGACTACCTGGGCCACTTCTCTTTCCTGCTCTTCTACCTCGCCAGCGGGGTCGCCGCATCCCTGATCCACGTGTTCTTCAATCTTTCCTCAGACGTACCCAGCGTCGGCGCAAGCGGCGCCATTGCCGGCGTTATGGGCGCCTACTTTCTGCTGTTTCCTTCGTCGCGCGTGCTGACGCTGGTTCCCTTCTTCTTCGTGTTTTTCACCTGGCTGCCCGCGTGGCTGGTGCTGGGATACTGGTTCGTGGTGCAGTTCCTGAGCGGCGCGGCCACCTCCATCGCCTACTCCCATCAGACCGCCGGCGGCATCGCCTTCTGGGCTCACGTAGGCGGATTCCTCGCGGGCGTCACCCTCATCAAGCTCTTCGGACGCCGCCCGCCGCGCTATCGCCACCAGGGCTGGTAGCTAGCCGCCGGCCTCCTGCCACATGCGTTGCTTCAGCTGCTCGCGCAGTTCCTCCGGGGCGGCTGGATTGCACGCCACCAGGAACCACAGCGGGCGCGTAGGATCGGCGGCCAGCTTTTCCAGCGTCTTGGGATGGGTGTTCGGATGGCGCGCCACATTCTCCTTCACTGCGTCGTAGGAATGTTGCGCCAGCAGAGAAAGTACCGACGACGGCGTGTTGGGATGCTCGGCGATGGTCCGCAGCAGCAGGTAATCGTCGGCCGGAGTGTTCTGCGCCATCTCCGCCAGCTCGTCGGCCGTCGTGTTCGGATCCCGCGCCTTCTTCAGCTTGGCGTCCCAATCCGGATTGATGCGGTTCAGTTCCGCTGTGCGCGCTTCGATCAACTGGTCCAGCGCCAGCTTCTCCCGCGCCACGCGTTCCGAGATGCTGCCGAAGCGCAGGATGGAATCCAGTACCGAGCTCAGATGCTGGCGCTCTCCGAAGACGATTTGCGAAGTGCGCTTCTTGGGTTTGAAGTCGCTGGGCTCGTCGCTGCGTCGCATGGGGGCTCCCCGATTCTATCAGGGCGAGCTTCTACAGTGGGCCCGCCGAGGGTGCGACCACGATCTCCTCCACCGTGGTCTCGGCCGGCTGCGCCAGCGCTTCCACCAGTACGCGGGCTACGGTCGCCGCGGCGATCATGCGCTTGCGCGGAGCCGTGGGCCATAGCGTATCCCACAACGCCGTGTCCACCGGCCCCGGCATCAGCGAGATCACCCGGATGCCCCGGCCACGCACTTCTTCGCGCAGTGTGTCCGTGAACCCCAGCGCTCCGAACTTCGAGGCGGTGTACGCCGCCGACCCTGCGTACACCTTTCTCGCCGAAACCGACAGGTTGTTCACCACCGTAGCTCCGCGCTTCATCAGGGGCAGCAGCGCCTGCGTCCAGATCAGCAGCGCCGTCAAGTTGGTGTCGAGCACCTCGCGCCAGGTCTCGAGCGGCAGTTTGGCAATCGGCGTGATGCGGTGAGCGATTCCGGCGTTGTTGAACAGGATGTCCACCCGCCCATAGCGCTCCCGCACGACTCTGAACACGAACCGGGCGGATTCCGGCTTGCGCACGTCCGCACACACCGTCAATCCGCGGCCGCCATAACTGGCGACTCGATGTTCCGCCGCCTGCAGGGCCCGCGGATCGCGCCCTACCAGCACCACGATGGCGCCCTCGGCGGCCAGCGCTTCGGCCACCGCCAGCCCAATCCCGCGGCTCGCGCCGGTGACGATCGCCACCTGCTTGCGGAAGCGGCCCGCTGCCTTCCGCCGTCTCTTTTGCGCAGCTCGTTTCATGGGATTGATCTTGACCAGGGTAAGGCCCTATCCGCCGTTATTACCCCGTCCTCGTATCAGCGACAAGAACTCCTCGCGCGTCTCCTGCTCCTCGCGGAAGGCCCCCAGCATCGAAGAGGTCACCGCCGCGGAGTGCTGCTTCTCCACTCCCCGCATCATCATGCACAGGTGCCGCGCCTCGATCACCACTCCCACTCCCTGCGGCTCGATGGCCCTCTGGATGGTCTCCGCGATCTGCGTCGTGAGCCGCTCCTGCACTTGCAGCCGCCGCGCGTAGATATCCACCAGCCGCGGGATCTTGCTCAGCCCGATCACCTTCCCGTTGGGGATATACGCCACATGGACCTTGCCGAAGAAGGGCAGCAGATGATGTTCGCACAGGCTGAACATCTCGATGTCCTTGACGATCACCATTTCGTCGTAGGTCACGTTGAACAGCGCACCCTGCAGCAACTTCTCCGGGTCTTCGCTGTAACCGCGAGTCAGGAACTCCAGAGCCTTCCGCGTGCGCTCCGGCGTGCGATGCAGCCCCTCTCGTTCCGGGTCTTCGCCCAGGCGCACCAGCAGCTCGCGCACCAGCTCCTCTGGGCTCGCGCTCGTCAAGGTGACGGGTTCGGTGGTCCTCTTCATATCAGTTCCCTTCTGCGGTCGCCTACCGCATGGGTTCGGCGCCGCCGGCATACTCGAATGAGTTCAGCATAGTCTCTTCCACCCGCACTTTCTCCAGGTGCGCCATCGTGAGGCTCCGCTGCAGCCGCTGGAAGATCTCCATGCTCAGGTTCTCCGTGGTCGGCGCCTGCCGGCGGAACGGCTCCAGCAGATTCAGGTTCCGGTGGTCGAACGGCTCCAGCACTTCCCTGTGGACGGCCTCGTCCAGGTCCGCCAGATTGCAGACCATCCCGGTCTGCGCGTCCACCTCGCCGCTCACCGTGACCTCCAGCGTGTAGTTGTGCCCGTGGCCGTACGGGTTGTTGCACTTGCCGTAGACCGCGCGGTTCTCGGCCTCCGACATCGCGTCCGAATGCAGCCGGTGCGCCGCCGCGAACCGATAGCGCCGCGTCAAATGCGTCTTCATGGTTCACCGTAATAGTCGGCGAACAGGTCCGGGCTCTCGTACACCCGCACCCGGTGCAGGCGCGCGGCGCGCAGTTTCGGCTCCAGGCGCTGCCATATGTAGATGGCCAGGTTCTCCGTGGTCGGGATGCGCTGGCGGAACTCCGCCACTTCCTTGTTCAGGTTCCGGTGGTCCAATACCTCCAGCACCTCGCGGTTCATGACTTCCTTCAATTCCTTCAGATCGAGCACAAACCCGGTGCGTGGGCTCACCTCGCCCTTCACCGTGACTTCCAGCGTGTAGTTATGCCCGTGCCCGTTCGGGTTGTTGCACTTGCCGAACAATTGCTGGTTCTCCTCCGGGCTGAGTTCCGGATTGTGATAGAAGTGGGCCGCGGCAAATTCGGCCTTACGCGTCAGATAGACCATGTCGTTTATGTGCGACTCCGGGCTGCAAACCTTCTTCTCCCCCGGGAACGGAGTAATGGCGGCCCTTCCAGGTTACATTGCGGCGTAGCTTGTAATGGATGAACGAGTTGGCCAGAAGGAGCGCGAAAATCGGCAGTCCTGCCGCCGCGACCCCGTTGGCAAGCCAGGGGAAGTGCGCTCGCCGGATGCGCAGCGCAAAGTTAAGCCAGAGCGCCGCCGTCGCGGCCAGCGCCAGCCAACCCTCTGCGAACCGCGGTACGAGCCGGATGCTTGCCAGCGCGCCTCCCGCCAACGCCAGAAACTCCAAAGTCCGGGTCGCGGCCAGCCACAGCGGGTTCGGGAACAACGCTGCCAGGTTCTTGGTCCAGCCTTCCCACATCTGCCCCAATGTCCGATACATTCGCGTCCGCACCGCGTCGCCGCCATAGCGGAAGCGCAAGCGGAAACCGGCCTTCTTCACCGCTCGCGCCAGCGCCACATCTTCCAGCAGAGTGCCGGACACCGCCGTGTGCCCGCCCACCGCGTCATAGGCCTCGCGCGCGATCAGCAGGTACTGGCCGTTGGCCGCCGCGTCCTCGGATTTCGGGTCGCTGACCTCCTTCGGTCGATAAGTCGCGGCCAGTTCAGCGAACACCACCGGCATCAGCGCTCGCTCCCAGAATCCCTGCACCTCCTGTTCCGGAGAATAGGAGAGCAGGGCCGCTCCGTGCTCCTGCGCTTCGTGTAGGGCTCGCCTCAGCGAACCGGGCCGATGGACCGTGTCCGCATCCGTAAACAGCAGCCAGCGCCCCCGGGCCTGTCGCACCCCCGTGGCCAGGGCATTCGATTTCCCGCTCCAGCCGCTCGGCAACGGGTCCGCCTCCAGCAGGCGGACGTCGCCGAATCCGGCCGCAATCTCCCGTGTGCGATCGGTCGAGCCGTCGTCCACCACCAGGACCTCAAACTCCACTCCCTCCTGGCGGACCAACGACTCCAGGCACCTGCCCAGACACGCTTCTTCGTTGCGCGCCGGTACGATGACCGAGACCTCCGGCTGCGCTGGCTGGCGTTCCTCGGATTCCGCTGCTTTCATGAGCGCGAGGATTTATTATACGAACTAGGCGCTCCAGTCTCTTGCAGAGAACAAGAAGTGCCTGAAGCTGGCCAGCCGCCAGTCGGGAAGCGACGGGAAATCGATAGCCCCGCACGTCAGTGCCGGGCAGGCAGGGAAAGGACATCGAGTCCCGAAAGGGACGGCACTAGACAATGGCGCCCATCCGCACGACACCGGCCACCCTCCTTCTCACCGCCCTGGCTCTTGCGTTGCTCTTGCTCTCCCTCGGCTGCATGAAGGGCCCGCGCCCGGCCTTCATAGGAGAAAAAGCCCCGGATTTCACCGTGAACGACGGCGTGCGCTCGGTCTCCCTCAGCGCCTACCGCGGCAAGGTGGTGGTGCTGAACTTCTGGGCTACCTGGTGCCCGCCTTGCGTGGATGAGATGCCGTCGCTGGTCGCCCTGCAGCGCCGCCTGAAGGATCGCGTGGTCGTCCTCGCCGTCAGCGTGGATGTGGACGAAAACGCCTACAACAAGTTTCTCCGCGATTACAACATCGATTTATTGACCGTCCGCGACCCCGAACAGCACAGCGTGCGGCAGTACCGCACCACCGGCTTCCCTGAGACCTTCATCATCGACGAGCAGGGTGTAGTCCGCCGCAAGTTCGTCGGCCCCGTCGTCTGGACCAGCCCGGAGATTGTCAGCTACCTGGAAAAGCTCTCCGGCGCCGAGACCCGCACCGCCAGCCTTCCGAACTGAAGCGGGCGCCACGCCGCCTTGGTTCCCCATGCCTGCGCCGTGTTGTTTCGGCGCAGACGTGGGGAGGATCTGATCTCAGAGTGAAAGCCCCCGCAACCTCAGTGAATTCCCTATCACCGATACCGAGCTGAAGCTCATTGCCGCCGCCGCGAAGATGGGGCTCAGCAACCCCGCCGTCCCCAGCAGCGGATACAACACGCCCGCGGCAATGGGCACGCCCAGCGCGTTGTAGATGAAGGCGAAGAACAGGTTCTGCCGGATATTGCGCATGGTCCCACGACTCAGCCGGCGCGCCCGCACGATGCCCCGCAGATCGCCCCGCAGCAGCGTGATGCCTGCACTCTCCATGGCCACGTCCGTGCCCGTTCCCATGGCGATCCCCACCTGCGCCTGCGCCAGGGCCGGCGCATCATTGATGCCGTCGCCCGCCATGGCCACCACCCGCCCCTGCTGCTGCAGCTTCTTCACCACCTCGGATTTCATCTGCGGCAGCACTTCAGCCTCGAACTCCGTGATGCCGAGCCGCCGGGCGACAGCCTCTGCGGTAGTGTGGCTGTCTCCGGTCAGCATGACGACATGCACCCCGTCGCGCTGCAGCGCCTCGACGGCCGCTTTCGCGGATTCTTTCACCGGATCGGCCACGCTCACCAGGCCCGCCGGTCGCCGGTCCACGGCGACTAACATCACGGTCTGACCGTCTCGGCGCAGGGCTTCGGCGCGCTCCTCGAACCCACCGACTTCCACGCCCAGCTCCGCGAACAGCTTCGCGTTCCCCACCGCCACTTCCCTGCCGTCCACCTTCCCGGCAACGCCCTTGCCGGTCACCGACTTGAACTCGCGCGCTTCGGCGAGCCGAACTCTGCGCTCCTGTGCACCGGCCACCAGCGCCGCCGCCAGGGGATGTTCGCTGGCCCGCTCCAGGCTTGCCGCGAGTGCCAGGACCTCACTTTCACTGAATCCCGGCAGCGCCTCCAGCGCCATCAGCTTCGGCTTGCCTTCGGTCAGCGTGCCGGTCTTATCCACCACAAGCGTATTAACTTTCTCCAGGACTTCCAGCGCTTCCGCGTTCTTGATGAGCACGCCGGCGCGCGCGCCCCGTCCGGTTCCCACCATGATGGCCATGGGCGTGGCCAGTCCCAAGGCGCACGGACAGGCGATGATCAGCACCGCCACTGCGTTCACCAGCGCATGGGCCAGCCGCGGCTCCGGTCCGTAGAGCGACCACACCACGAAGGTCGCAATCGCCATCGCCACCACCGCCGGCACGAAGTATCCGGAAACTACGTCCGCCAGGCGCTGGATGGGCGCGCGGCTGCGCTGCGCCTCTGCCACCATGCGCACGATCTGCGCCAGCAATGTCTCCGCGCCCACCCGCTCCGCCTGTATCACCAGGCTGCCCGTGCCGTTCACCGTGGCTCCGGTCACCCGGTCTCCGGGTTTCTTCTCCACCGGCAAAGACTCGCCCGTGATCATCGACTCGTCCACACTGCTTGCTCCCTCCAGCACCACGCCATCCACGGGAATCTTTTCCCCCGGCCGGACCCGCAACCGGTCTCCGGGATGCACGCGGTCGAGCGAGACATCCTCTTCGCCGCCGTCCGCACGCAATCGCCGCGCCGTTTTCGGAGAAAGATCCAGCAGGGCGCGGATGGCGCTCGAGGTCTGGCTGCGTGCCTTCAGTTCCAGCACCTGCCCCAGCAGCACCAGCACCGTAATGGCGGCGGCGGCTTCGAAGTACACCGCGGGCTGTCCGTGATGCGAGAACGACTCCGGAATCAGTCCCGGCGCCAGCGTGGCCAGGGCGCTGTAGCCATACGCCGCCACCACGCCCAGGGCGATGAGCGTGAACATGTTGAGGTGACGGTGGACCAGCGACTGCCAGCCGCGCTCCAACAGCGGCCACCCGCACCACAGCACCACCGGCGTCGCCAGGACGAACTGCATCCACAGCAGCACGCGTCCTGAGATGGCGTGCGAGACCGGCTGCCCCGGCAGCAGCATGTCGGCCATCGCCAGCAACAGCAGCGGCGCCCCCAGCGCCACGCCCGTCCAGAAGCGGCGCGCCATGTCTTCCAGTTCGGGATTCTTCTCTTCCACCGCGGTGATGGTCCGCGGCTCCAATGCCATGCCGCAGATGGGACACGCTCCCGGCTCCGCGCGCACGATCTCCGGGTGCATCGGGCAGGTGTACTCCACCCGCGGCCCCGGCGGCGCCAGCGGCTCCAGTGCCATCCCGCACAGAGGGCAGGGCGTTCCCGCCTTCTCCCGCACTTCGGGATGCATGGGGCAGGTGTACAACTCTTCCTTGCCAGCGGTTGGTGCTGCCTTGGCCGGAGCTATCGACACCATCGCCGCGACAGGCATCGCTGACTTGGCGGTTTGCGAGAGATACCTCGCCGGATCAGCCTTGAACTTGTTGACGCAATGTGTGCTGCAGAAATAGTAAGTCTTGCCGTCGTGCTCAGCGGTCCCGGCGGGTTTGGCTGGGTCCACCGTCATCCCGCACACGGGATCGATCTCGCCACCTGCCGCCGCCTTGGGTGTCACGATCGAGAACGGCGACCCTCCATGTCCCGCAGGTCCATTGTGTTCGTGCTCCGCCATAAGCCCTCGCTTAGGGTTTGGTTTGTATCAGGGCACGGCCTCAGCCCCGGCTGCCAGGCACGAGTTCTCTCGACTCGCCGGGTCGGCCGCTCAACAGGGCTTCCCCACCCTTGATGCTCCCGCTGTTGGAGCATCAGGGCGGGAAAATCTGCGCCATGTTGCTGTAGCCTGTTCCGCCAAGCTTGCCCTATATTAGATGGCGGACGCGCAAACCAGACGCACACTCGCCGCGCCAGTCAACTCATGACCGCTGTCGACGTTGTTTTCCGCTACGGATTGCCCCCGACTGAAAGCGACCTGCGCGCGCTCGCCGCGGTGCGCGAGGTCTACGGCGTGCGGAGCATCGCACTCGACGAACATGCCCGCACCATCTGCGTCGAGTATGACGCCTCCCGCCTCAGCGCCGCCGATATCGCTTCCCTGCTCCGCCGCGCCGGCTTCGATCTTCAGGAGCAGGTCGCGCTCGTCTGAAGCTCGTGCCCAAGCACATCGGCATTGTCGCCTGTAGCGCGGAGGGCGCAGCGCTCTGCTACCGCACCCTCTGCACCGAGGCTCCGGCGCTCATGGGCACCCACCAGCATCCCGAAGTCAGCATGCACACCTTCCCGCTGGGCCGGTACATGGAATGCCTCTACCGTGACGATTGGGACTCGGTAGCCAACCTCATGGCCGAATCCGCGGGCAAGCTCGCTTCCATCGGCGCGGATTTCTGTATCTGCCCGGATAACACCATCCATCAAGTCTTCGCGCGCGCCACCGCGAACTCACCCATCCCCTGGCTGCATATCGCCGAAGTCGTCGCTGACGAGGCCGTGCGCCGCGGCTTCCGCCATCTGGGCGTGCTCGGCACCCGTTACCTGATGGAAGGACCCGTCTATCCCGAAAAGCTCGCGCCTCGCGGCCTGGCGCACACCATCCCCACGCCCGAGCAACGCTCCCGCATCAATGCCATTATTTTCGACGAACTGGTGAACGGACGCTTCCTGCCCGAATCGCGCCGCTACTTCGCGGACGTCATCGGCAGCCTTAAGCAGCAGGGCTGCGACGCTGTGGTCCTGGGCTGCACCGAGATCCCCCTCATCCTCTGCGACGCCGATTCTCCGCTGCCCACACTCGACTCCACCCGCCTGCTGGCCCGTGCCGCCCTGCGCAAGGCGCTCGAGTGAGCCTGTTATAATCGACGTTGCGCGCCCTTAGCTCAGTTGGATAGAGCGTCTGGCTACGAACCAGAAGGTCGGGAGTTCGAATCTCTCAGGGCGCGCCATTCTTATCCACGCATTTGTATCGACGCATTCTTACGCAGCTAGTTTCTTACCCACCCATTTTCAGGCAACCTATTGCTACGCGACCAGTTCGACGCAGCCATTTCTGGACACCGCCATTCAACTTGTCACGGGAGCCGTGCCTTGATGGCCTCCCAGACGTCGCGCAGGCGATTGAAGGCGCCTTCGGGATCGCGCCAGAGCAGATAGGCGCTGACGGTCAGAATGCCGACCGCAAGAATCGTACTCAGAGTACTTTGCGCGTTGCGGGCCACGGCTTCGCCGCGATTGTAGTCCGGGCAGGCGCTGGAAAAGCAAGAAACCGCAAGGTCACAGGCCCCGCGCTTGTGTCATGATCGAAAGCGACGAGAGAAGCAACACGCCAACACAACAGGAGCGCTCGATGATCGCCCGCATCTGGCACGGCTACACATCACCCGCAAACGCCGACGCCTACGAGAATCTTCTGAAGACGACGATCCTGCCCGGCATCCATCGCGTAGCTGGGTACCGCGGCGCCTACCTGCTGCGTCGGGAGGCCGGCGTGGAGGTGGAGTTCGTCACCGTAACCCTGTGGGATTCGATGGCAGCGATCCGGGCGTTCGCGGGAGCGGAGCACGACGTCGCCGTGATCCCCGAACCGGCCGCCAAGCTGCTGGCGCGCTACGACGCGCGCTCGGTGCACTACGAGGCGTCGTGGTGCCCGTGAGGGAATTGAATCAGTACCATCCTTCGGGACTCGGATCGCGACGGGTTGGGAACAGTCCTATTCTTCGATGGCCCTGCCCACGGTGCGCAGGTGCTTGCGCAGGGTGTAGGCAGGATCGGCGGCCCGCTTCGCCAAGTAGGCGTCCCATTGGAACTGACGGCGCAGGGTGACTCCGGTGGAAGCAAGGCGAGCCTGTTCGCGCTCCGTCTCGTAAATCTGGCGGGCGAGTCGCATCACGTCTTCGATGCGCGCGCCGGCGACGAACACCGCGCCGTCGGCATCGGCAAAGACCCAGTCGCCGTCTTCGACGCGGAGTGAGGTGGAGCGCGGACCGGGGCCGGCCACGAGTTCGGCTTCCGAGCGCACAGGCCCGGCGGGACAGGAGCCGTAACTGAACAGCGGCAGAGCGATGCGCACCAGGTCCGCAGTGTCGCGATGCGCCCCCCAAATGAAGATGCCGGAGAATCCCGCCGCCCTGGCCTCGAGAGCGGAGAGATCGCCGAGGCAGCCTTCGTCGAGGCGGCCGTCGTTGTCGACCACCAGCACATCGCCGGGCCGGCATCGGTCGCAAGCCTCCAGAAACACGTCTACGCTGCCGTAGTGCTTCACATACAGCGACGGGCCGGCGAGGGTGGAGCCGGGCAGGAGCGCACGCAGTCCCGCAGGCGCAACGCGAACATCGCCCAGCAGGCGAACGCAGGCATCGGCAACCAGCG
Organism: Terriglobales bacterium; assembly: GCA_035573675.1. NCBI lineage: Bacteria > Pseudomonadati > Acidobacteriota > Terriglobia > Terriglobales > Terriglobales bacterium. The sequence continues at coordinate 175,855 of DATMAB010000015.1, read as the reverse complement.
GCGTGGTCAAGGAGCGGAATTCTTCTGCGGGATTCATGGCATCGTCTCTTCCACGACCTTTTGCAACTGGCTCGCAACCCGTATGGGGTCCGCGGAAAGTTCGACCGCAACCGAGAGATGGCCGCGCGGGAGCGCGCCCACGATCTGATAGAAATTGCCGTAGCCCACGATCAGGAAGCGCAGGCCGCCGCAATCGATATTGCCGCGCTGCGTGGCGAGCTTCAGCAGCGTGGGGTTGACGAGTAATTCCTCATAGCGGTCAGATTCACTGGAAGTGGCATCGGAAAGGCCCTCCCGCTCGCGCGACTGCAGAACGCCATCCCAGTAGACGGCTACATAGCGGACCTGCGGGGAAAGCGCCAGCACACGGCGGATCAGGGCCTCGATCATCGAAGCATGGGATGGTAGCAGGGGCGCGCGGGATGCGGCCAATTCGGGAATGGCCACCGAAAGGCGAATTCGTCGAGTTACCCCACGTCTGCGCGAAACAACATCGCGCAGACATGGGGCACCGTCCCACCCCTACGCGTGTGCTCGGTGTGTTCGGATCATGGCTGCCGTACGGCAATGATGAAATCGGCCAGAAGACCGTAGGCGGTAGCCTTGGGGCCGGGGTTCTCTTCGAACAGAGTCAGTGCGGGAAAGACGTCGGTGTAGAAAGTGATGGCGGAGGACGTGCCTTCGACGCGCGCGAGGGCGTCGGTCGGCGGCAGTTCCTCCGGCCGGACATAGGCGCGAAGGTGGCTCCCGGAGCGTTCTGCCGCGCATATCAGTTTGTATCTCCGTCCCGTGGCGAGCGCGGAGCGGACGGCGTCGCCGGTCAAAGCGCGGATGCCCTGGCGCTCCACCTGCTGCGGCTTGAGGGGATGCTTCATCAGCACGGTGACCAGCGCAGCGACTTTGACGGCGGCGTCCCAGCCGTCGATGTCAGCGGCGGGGTCGGTTTCGGCCACGCCAGCGGCCTGGGCGTCACGTAACGCGTCGGCAAAGCTCTTCCCTGCCTCCATGCCGCCGAGGATGACGTTGGTGGTGGAGTTGAGCACTCCGCGAAAGCCGATGACGTCGACAAGGGGGAGGGACTCGCGAAACATCGAAAAGATGGGCACACCGTCCATGACCGTGGATTCAAACAGGAAGCGGCGGCCCTGGCTGTCGGCCAGTCGCGAGAGTTCTTCGTAAGCGTGGACCACGGGTCCCTTGTTGGCGGTGATGGCATGGGCGCCGTGCTCCAGAGCAGCGCGCAGATGGGAAATGCCCGGCTCGCCGGTCTCGAAATCGAGCGAGGTGTTCTCGAACAGAACATCGGCCTGCGCGGCGCGCAACCATTCGCGAAGGCCGGCGGGGCGGGCGCACAGCGAAGGAGGCGGAACCACACCTTCAAGTAACACTTTAGGGTCAAGGCCGGCCGGCGAGGCGATCCAGCCCAGGCGGCGCGTAGCCACGCCGGTAATGCGCCACTCGATGCCGTATTCCGCGGCCAGGGCGGCGCGCTTCTCCAAGAGCAATTCGACCAGGGCACGGCCGACGTTGCCGAAACCCAACAAGCAGAGATTGAAGGTGCGTGACACGCCGTCGTCCTAGGGCGCCACGGGCCGGAAGACGAGCATCAGGACGAAGGCGACGGCGAAGAAGGGCGCGCCCTCGAGCGTGGTGGCCCCGAGGAAGCGCAGGACGAGGCCGAACAGGGCGACCGATTCGCACAAGGCGAAGGTAACAATATGCGCGGCGCGCCAGCGCACCAGCGCAGGTGTATCGTCCGGCTTCAGGCGGAGGATGTCGACAGCGGAATCGAGCATCCGCTTTCGAACAACGACGGCGACGCCAGAAAACAGCAAGGCCATGACGATGATCCCCTGGCGTATGGCGCGCACATCGCGTGCCGTCGGAGGCGCAAGCATCTCGGCCGTGACGAAATACAAAGGAATCGTAAGCAGCATGACGAGGTGGATGATGCGAATCTGACGGAGATTGATTTCCAGGCGGTCAGGCTGGCCATTCATACCGGGCCGACATTCTGCGCCGGCGGATTCCGGGCGTCAACCCGCTGCGTGTATCCTGCCGGCGACATGCGGCGCGTTCTGATCGCCACCTCGAATCCGGGCAAGCTGCGCGATTTCGCGGGCGCGGCCGCGACAGCGGGTGTTGAGGTCGTCGGGATTCCCCACTTCAGTTCCCTTTCCGCCGTCGCGGAAGATGGCGCGACGTTCGAAGCCAACGCGCGAAAAAAAGCCGAGCACTACAGCCGGTACCTTCCGGGAGAACTGGTGCTGGCCGATGATTCGGGGCTCGAAGTAGACGCGCTCGACGGCGCGCCGGGCGTGCGCTCGGCGCGCTATGCCGGCGAGACGGCGACCGACGACGAGAACAATGCGCGGCTGCTTCGCCAGCTAGAGGCCGTACCGGATGAACGTCGCACGGCCCGATTCGTGTGCGTGATTGCGGCGGCGCGCGCCGGGCAGACGCTGGCTACGTTCCGTGGCGAGGCTGCAGGTCGGATCCTGCGCGCGCCGCGCGGTAGTCAGGGATTCGGGTACGATCCGTTGTTCCTTTTCCCATCGTTGGGCAAGACGTTCGCTGAGCTTACTCCAGAGGAAAAGGCGAAGGTGAGCCACCGGGGAAGGGCGTTCCGTGAGTTCCTGCAGTGGTATGGGGGAGGGAGACGGTAAACGGGGCCAGACATGTTTCGTCCCTGCAGGACTCCGATCGTGCTTAATTTCACCCTACCCAGCACTGACGTGCTGGGCTTTCGAGTTTCCGTCGCTTCGCGACTGCGCCGTCACTTGAAGCACTTGGAGAGGGCCTGGCAGATGGTGACCAGCTTCTGCAGGTCGGCGGGGGAGAAGTCGGGGCCGGAGGCGGGGGCGGTCATGCCCTTGCGGCACACCTGGATGACGCCTACGGGACCGGCCTGGGACATCACCGGGACGGACATCAGCTTCTGGATAACATAGGCATGCTTGTCCACTTTTTCGCCCGGCGCAGGCTTGGGGCGGCTGCCGGTATCCACGGCTTCGAAGATGGAGGTGTGCTTGGCCTGGGCGAAGTTGTTGATGATCTCAGCGCGCTTGGTGTTGAAGGTGCGCGCGGCGACGGAGCCGGTGGTGTTCAGCGGGATGGTCCCGATGTTATGCAGCTTGGCGGGATAGACGAAGACCAGGCTGGATTTATCCACCCGCAGGATGCCGACTTCGTCGTCCTTGACGCCGAAGGTCTTGGCCAGCTCGGCGGCAATCTTTTCCCCGTTCTTGGGGGTCAGACCGTCCTTTTCACACTCGGTGGCCAGTTGCGCGAAGGCGATGACGGGTGTGGCCATGGAACCCTCCGTGGTCGGCTGGAATCGAGGCAGGCCATTATAGCCGTCGCGCGGGGAGGGACAAGGGGCGAGAGCGGCGGCAAGACGCCGGCGTTCCTGAGCGGCTCTCTTGCCGGGCGCAAACGCTTCCTTGACTTGGCTGCGCAGCGGCAAAGATAATCGAGAGTTGGGCGTGGCACCGCGCAACTGCAAGGAGACCCGCGACTGAATGGCGTCCACCGCCGCTCCCCCGGCTGATACCCCTCGCATCCCCGCCGGCGTGGCTCCCTTGCGCGCCGGGCAGGGCTACAGCTTCTGGCTGCGGCGCCTGCACTCGCTGAGCGGCATCTTCCCGGTGGGCTTCTACCTGGTGGAGCACATGGTGTCGAACGCCTTCGCCACCAACGGGCCGGCCGCGTATGGCAAGCAAGTGGCCTTCCTGGTGAGCGTGCCCTTCTTGGTGGTGGTGGAGGCGACGTTCATTTTCATCCCCATCCTGTTTCACGCGCTCTACGGTTTCTACATCTGGTTGCGCGGCGAACCCAACCTGAGCGATTACCCGTGGGTCGGCAACTGGATGTACACGCTGCAGCGCTGGACAGGGGGCATTGCCTTCGCCTACATCGTGTTCCACACCTGGGAAATGCGGTTCACGGGAGTGCATCTGCCGGAGAATCCGTACGCGGCCTTCGGGAAAGTGCAGGCGGCCTTCGAGAACCCCTGGGTGGTGGCGTTCTACGTGGTGGGGATCGTGGCGGCGGTGTGGCACTTCAGTTACGGCATATGGTTGTTTGCCGCCAAGTGGGGGATCACGGTCGGTGACCGCGCGCGACGACGTTTCGGCTACGTGTGCCTGATGATGGGTGTGACGTTCCTGGCTGTGTGGCTGCTGACGGTGCGCGCGTTCCTGCGACCGTGGCCGGCAGAAAAAACAGCGAGCTACCGGGTTGCCCAATCGCTGGCGGCGGAGAAGCGCTGAATGGCCCGCGCTCCCAGGATCATCGTGATCGGCGGCGGGCTGGCGGGCCTGGCGGCAGTGATCAAGATCGCCGAGCAGGGCGGCAACGTCGACCTGTTCTCCATCGTGCCTGTGAAGCGTTCGCACTCGGTGTGCGCGCAGGGCGGCATCAATGCGGCCAAGAACCTGAAGGGCGAAGGCGATTCCACCTGGAAGCACTTCGACGACACCATCTACGGCGGCGATTTTTTGGCCAACCAGCCCCCCGTGAAGGAAATGTGCGAGGCGGCGCCGGGCATCATCGACCTGCTGGATCGCATGGGGGTGCCGTTCAACCGCACGCCTGAAGGGCTGCTGGATTTCCGGCGCTTCGGGGGAACGCTGTATCACCGCACGGCGTTCGCCGGCGCCACCACCGGCCAGCAACTGCTCTACGCGCTCGACGAACAGGTGCGGCGGTTTGAGGCCGAAGGCAAAGTCCAGAAGTTCGAGCACTGGGAGTTCCTCTCCGCGGTGCTGGACGGCAACCGCGTGTGCCGGGGAATCTGCGCGATGGACCTGCGCAGCATGGAAGTGCGGACGTTTCCGGCCGACGCCATCATCGTGTGCACGGGCGGGATCGGGGCGATCTTCGGGAAGTCCACCAATTCGGTGGTCTGCACGGGCTCGGCGCAGGGCGCGCTCTACCAGCAGGGCTGCTACTACGCCAACGGCGAGTTCATCCAGGTACATCCCACGGCCATCCCCGGCGAGGACAAGCTGCGGCTGATGTCGGAATCGGCGCGCGGCGAGGGCGGACGGGTGTGGGTGCCGAAGAACCCCGGAGACAAGCGCGAGCCGCTCTCCATCCCGCAATCCGAGCGCTGGTACTTTCTGGAGGAGTGGTATCCGAAGTACGGGAACCTGGTGCCGCGCGACGTGGCGACGCGGGCCATCCACAAGGTGGTGTACGAGCATGGGCTGGGCATCGACGGCAAGCCCATGGTCTATCTCGACCTCACGCATATCGACGCCGCCATTTTGGACCGCAAGCTGGAAGGCATCCTGGAGATTTACGAGAAGTTCGTGGGGGACGATCCGCGCAAGGTGCCGATGAAGATATTTCCCGGCATGCACTACACCATGGGCGGACTCTGGGTGGACTTCAAGCAAGCCACGAACATTCCGGGGATCTACGCCGCCGGGGAATGCGAGTACCAGTATCACGGCGCCAACCGGCTGGGAGCGAATTCGCTGGTCTCCTGCATCTTCGGCGGATTCGTGGCCGGACCGGCAGCGCTGGCCTACGCCAAGTCGGTCGCCAAGTCAGCGGAGGCAGTGGATTCGGGCGTGTTCGAGAGCGAACGCAAACGGCAGGAGGAAATCAACGCCGGGCTGATGCGGTCGAGCGGGTCGGAGAATCCCTTCCGCTTGTGGCGTGAGCTGGGCGAGATGATGACGCGGAACTGCACGGTCATCCGCTACAACAAGGCGCTGGAGGAAACCGATGCCAAGCTGGTGGAACTGCTGGAGCGCTACCGGCGCATCAACCTGAGCGATCGCAACCAGTGGGCCAACACGACGGTGGCGTTCGCCCGCCAGCTCTACAACATGCTGCAGCTCTCGCGGGTGATCGCCCAGGGAGCGCGGATGAGGAACGAATCGCGCGGGGCGCATTACAAGCCGGACTTTCCCGAGCGCGACGACGCCAATTTCCTGAAGACAACCAAGGCGTACTTTGCGGCCGATGCCGACGAACCCCGGCTGGAGATGGAGCCGGTGGATACGTCGCTGCTTCCGCCGCGGCCGCGCCGGTACGATGTGGCGGCGTAGCCTGAGGACCTGACGACAAGCCGATGGCCGAGAAGACGGTCGTTCTCAAGATCAAGCGACAGGCCGATCCCGGGGCCAAGCCCTACTGGGAGGAGTTTGAGCTGGCCTGGAAGCCGGGTATGAACGTGATCTCCGCCATGATGGAAATCGCCGCCAACCCGGTGAACCGCCAGGGCAAGGCCACCGCGCCCATCACGTACGACTCGAACTGCCTGGAAGAAGTGTGCGGCTCGTGCGCCATGCGCATCAACGGCCGGGCGCAGATGGCGTGCTCGGCGCTGGTGGACAAGCTGGAACAGCCCATACGGCTGGAGCCATTGTCGAAGTTTCCCGTGGTGCGCGATCTGGCGGTGGACCGCAACGTCCTGTTCGAGAACCTGAAGCGCGTGAAGGCGTGGGTGCCGGTGGATGGCACATACGACCTGGGTTCCGGGCCGCGCGTGTATCCGCGTCAGCAGGAGGAGGCGTATCCGTACTCGCGCTGCATCTCCTGCTGCTGCTGCATGGAGGTGTGCCCGCAGTTCAACGAGCGAACCGGGTTCGTGGGCGCGGCGACCATCGGCCAGGTGGCGCTGTTCAACGAACATCCTACGGGCAAGGTGCTGGCGCCAGAGCGGCTGGCGGCGCTCATGGGCGACGGCGGCGTCGCTGACTGCGCCTACGCCCAGAACTGCGTCGAGGCCTGTCCCAAGGACATCCCGCTGACGCGCGCCATCTCCAGCGTGGCCGGTCAGGTGATGCGGCAGGCCATCCGCGACCTGTTCCGGAGCTAGCTGCTTGATGCGCGGTCCGAAGAATCCTCCCGAGCATTCGAACCGTCGAATCACGCCAGTCCCTATCGCCAGGAGTCCCTTGAGATGAGAGCGCATGTCCGTCTGTTCGTGTGGTTGCTGGTGACGTCGCCGGTGCTTGCGCAAACGGCCGCGAAACCTGCCGCCAAACCCGACCCGCGCGCCGTTCACAACTCGGCGCTGATCATCGATACGCACGCCGACACCACGCAATATTTCAACGACGACTTCGACATCACCAAGGGCGCTCTGGCCGAGGGCCGACACCTTGATCTGGAACTTGCGCGCAGAGGCAACCTGGGCGCGCAGTTCTTCTCCATCTGGGTGGACCCGGAAGCGCCGCGCTCGCAGGGACGTTTTGCGCTCCGCACGTTTGAGCAGATCGATTCCGTGTACCGCCAGGTGGCGCGGCATCCCGATCGCATGATGATGGCGTTCAGCCCGGCCGACATCCAGCGGGCCCATGCCGGACGAAAGCTGGCCGTGCTGATGGGCATCGAGGGCGGACACTCCATCGAGAACAACTTGGCGCTGCTCAGGGATTACTACCGGCTGGGAGTGCGCTACATGACCATCACCTGGTCGAACAGCACCGACTGGGCCGATTCCTCGGGCGACATCGACAAGGCCGGCGTACCGCACACCAAGAAGGGCCTGACCGAATTCGGCGAGGAAGTGATCCGTGAGATGAACCGGCTGGGTATGATGGTGGACATCTCGCACGTCTCCGACCGCACCTTCTACCGGACGCTGGTGATCAGCCGGGCGCCAGTGATCGCGTCGCATTCTTCGGCGCGGGCGCTGACCAACCACCGGCGCAACATGACCGACGACATGCTGCGCGCCGTGGCCCGCAACAACGGCGTCGTCATGGTGAACTTCTATTCCGGCTTCGTGGACGAGGACTACCGGCGCGAGGCCGCCCAGCTCAACGCCGAGGCCAACGCCGCAGAAGAAAAGCTGCGCGCCCAGCTCAAGGATGCCGACGCGGTGACTTATTACCGGGCGTTCAACAAACTGCACCGCGAGTTCGCGGCCCGCGTGCCGAGGCCGCCCCTGAAGTCACTGATCGACCACATCGACCACGTGGCCAAGATAGCGGGCATCGACCATGTGGGCCTGGGGTCGGACTTCGACGGCATCACTTCCCTGCCCCAGGGCATCGACTCGGTCGCTGACCTGCCGAAGATTACCGAGGCGCTGGCGGCCCGCGGCTACACGGCCGAGCAGCTTCACAAGATCCTGGGCGGCAACCTGATGCGCGTGTTCCGTGACGTGGAGCGCGTCAGCCACGACATGCAGGCAGAGGAGAAAGCCGACGCAGCGGCGGCCGCGACGAAGCGTTGAGGCGCGCCGCCGCACAAAGTAGAATCAGATGCTCTCTGGAGGTTGAATGTCCCGACTGATTGTTGCTGCACTTCTGTTCGTTTCCGTGATCGCCTGCGAGTCCGCACCACAAAAGCCGGCGACCGCCGCCCCGTCGACACCGGCCCCGGCCGCTGCCGAGGCCAAACCGAATATGGGTCCCGACCCCGCTACCCTGGTCGGGGCGACGGCCGTGATCGAAACCACGATGGGCAAGCTGACGTGCAAGCTGTTCGCCAAGGAAACGCCCAAGACGGTGGCCAATTTCGTCGGACTGGCCGAGGGCACGCGCGACTGGAAGCATCCGCTCACCAAGTCGCCGAAAGTCGGCGTGCCTCTGTACGACGGCACCATCTTCCATCGCGTGATCCCGGACTTCATGATCCAGGGCGGCGACCCGCTGGGCAACGGCTCGGGCGACCCGGGCTACAGCTTCGAGGATGAGATCGTACCCACGCTGAAGTTCGACCGCCCCGGACGGCTGGCCATGGCCAACTCCGGACCGGACACCAACGGCTCGCAATTCTTCATCACCGAGGTGCCGACGCCGCACCTGAACGGCAAGCACACCATTTTCGGGCAGTGTGACGCGGCCAGCGTCGCGCTGGTGCGCAAGATCGCCCGCGTGCCCCGCGACGAGCGCAACGACAAGCCCTTCAAGCCGGTGAAGATTGAGAAGATCACCATCATGCGCGCGGAAACGAAATAGCCACAGAGACACTGAGAACACTGAGAGAATGCAGAGAGTGTGGGAGATTCGGTGAGAGGCTGCCAGGTCTCGACTTTCTTATGATGAATACCTCTCTGTTGATGTGCCTCGGTAGCTGACAAAGGAGATTCATGGCCCGCACACCCGGAACCTACGCCGTGTTCGACACCACCGAGGGACGCATTGTCTGCCGCCTGTTCGAGAAAGAAGCGCCCAAGACTGTCGCCAACTTCACTGAGCTTGCCGAGGGCAAGCGCGAGTGGACACATCCCCGCACGCGGCAGAAGACGCGCGACCGGCTGTACGATGGAACCATCTTCCATCGGGTGATCCCCAAGTTCATGATCCAGGGCGGCGACCCGATGGGTACCGGCTACGGCGGCCCCGGCTATCAGTTCGAAGACGAGACTAAAGGCTCGCCCTACAAGTTCGACAAGCCGGGCAAGCTGGCCATGGCCAACGCCGGACCGAACACCAACGGTTCGCAGTTCTTTATCACGGTGGCGCCTACGGACTGGCTGACCGGAAACCACACGATTTTCGGAGAGGTGGTGGAGGGCCAAGAGGTCGTGGAGCGCATCGTGAACGTGCCGCGTGGCGCTAACGACAAGCCGAAGACGGACGTGGTGTTGAACACGGTGACGATCGAAAGAGTGTGACCCAGGTGGTGGGCAGGGATAGTCGCGCCACGCATGTCTTCCGGGTGTAGGATCCCCCGCTTCGCGCGGGATGCCAGATGAATTGAGGCTCACGGGCTGGCCCGGGCGCTACAATCGCCCTGAGCGTCACGAGAGCTTATGTTCCCGGCACTCGACAGTGATCTAAGCAAGATCGCGCTGTTGGGCGGCGTGGCGGGCGTGCTTTACCTTTTGGCGCGGCATCTTTCGCGAGCGCCCAATGCGACAGAGCTTCCCAACTCCCTCGGTCCCGAGCCGGTCGCTTTCCCGGAGGCGACGAAACCGGCTGTCCCGCTGGTGGGCTACGAACTTCCGTTTCCGCTGGACGTGCGCGAGCTGGAGGCCAAGTACGGCCCCGGTTTTGCCCGCCCCAACATCCTCAACTACTACTGCCGCGAGACGGACATGGTCGCGGGGCCGTCCGATCCGGAAGACTTCTACGACGAGTTTTTCGTCGAGATGGAGAACCCTGAGCACGAACATCGCTGGACGACGAGTTTCCACATCGCCACACCCAAGGGTCTGGAACGGGTGATGCAGGAAGATCGCAGCGAGTTCGTGTACGGCGACGGCGCCATCATCGTGCAGCGCTTCGACCTGGCGACGATTCTGCGGGCCGTGCTGGAGCGTTACGCGGAGCCCAACGATCCGCTGTTTCGGGCAGAAAAGGAAAAGGCCTGCCCTCCGGCCGACCTCGTTTGAGAACCCCCGCTAGACGCCGATCACCGTCACCAGTTCCTTCACCGCATCCGCGCTCTTCTTGAGTGCGGCGGCTTCCTCGGACGCCAGCTTGATCTCGATGACGTCCTCGATGCCGCGCGCGCCCAGTTTGCAAGGCACTCCGACGAACAGGCCGCTGATGCCGTACTCGCCTTCCAAATAGGCGGCGCAAGGCAGGATCTTCTTCTTGTCCTTGATGATAGCTTCAGCCATCTCGGTTACGGCCGCAGCGGGCGCATAGTAGGCGCTGCCCGTCTTGAGGTATTTGACAATCTCGGCGCCGCCGTCGCGAGTGCGCTGCACCAGTCGGTCGATTGTCGCCTTGTCCATCAGCTCAGGGATGGGGATCCCGGCCACAGTGGAGTAGCGTGGCAGCGGCACCATGGTGTCGCCGTGGCCCCCGAGCACAAATGCCGTCACGTTCTCCACGCTGACCTTGAGTTCTTCGGCAATGAAGGTGCGGAAGCGGGCGGAATCGAGCACGCCGGCCATGCCGATCACGCGGTTGCGGGAAAACCTGGAGAGCTTGTAAGCCGCCTGCGCCATGGCGTCCAGCGGGTTCGAGACCACGATGAGGATGCAGTCGGGCGAATTGGCCACCACTTTGCCCACTACGTCCTGCATGATCTTGTAGTTGGTGTTGAGCAAGTCGTCGCGGCTCATGCCGGGCTTCCGCGGGATGCCGGCGGTGATGACGACGATGTCCGAGTTGGCCGTATCGGCGTAGTCGTTGGTGCCCAGGACGCGCACGTCGCGCTTTTCGATGGGCATGGCCTCGAGCAGGTCGAGGCCCTTGCCCTGGGGCACGCCCTCAATGATGTCGATGAGCACCAGGTCAGCCAGTTCCTTGGCCGCCATCCAATGGGCTACGGTTGCGCCTACATTGCCGGAACCTACGATGGTTACTTTCTTGCGCATAGACCCTCTCTCTGATGTGTTACTTCATCCTGTCCGCGAACGGCCTAGTCAGCGGCCGTCGAAGCCTTCACCCGGTCCATGTTGGCGATGATGTGGCCGGCGAACTCGCTCGTCTTGACCTTGGTGGCGCCTTCCATCAGACGCTCAAAGTCATAAGTCACCAGCTTCTGCTGGATGGTGCGCTCCAGCGCATCTTCGATGAGCCGGGCGGCCTCCTTCCATCCCAGAAAGTCGAACATCATGACGCCGGAAAGGATGACCGAGCTGGGGTTGATGACGTCCTTGTCGGCGTACTTGGGTGCGGTGCCATGAGTCGCCTCGAAGAAGGCGTACTCGTCGCCGATGTTGGCCCCGGGAGCGATGCCCAGGCCGCCGATCTGCGCTGCGCAGGCGTCGGAGATGTAGTCGCCGTTCAGGTTGGGCGTGGCCAGCACCTGGTACTCGTCCGGCCGGGTGACGACCTGCTGGAAGATGGAGTCGGCGATGCGGTCGTTCACCATGATCTTCTTCTTCCACGCACCCTTGCCGTGCGTGGCATAGATGGCGTCGAGCACGCCGCGGACTTCAGCATACACCTGCTGGCGGAACGGCTCGGTCGCAAACTCCAGACCGGGCTCGACCATGCGGGCATTGTCCTCGATGGAGAGGTCCGGGTTCCTGTCCTTGTTGTCGAGGATCCAGCTTTCGCGTTCGGTGACGATGGCGTCACGGAATTCCTCCTGGGCCAGCTGGTATCCCCACTCCCGGAACGCGCCCTCGGTGAATTTTTGGATGTTACCCTTATGGACCAGCGTGACCACCTTGCGGCCGTTGGCCATGGCGTGCCGGATGGCCATGCGCACCAGGCGTTTGGTGCCGGTGACCGAGATGGGCTTGATACCGATGCCGGAATCTTCGCGGACCTTCTTCCCGGTTCCCTTCAGCATCTCGTTGTTGAGGAAGTCGATGAGCCTTTTCACCTCCGGTGTTCCCTGCTTCCACTCGATGCCGGCGTACACGTCCTCGGTGTTCTCGCGGAAGATGATGACGTTCATGCGCTCCGGATGTTTCACGGGCGACGGCACACCCTGGTAGTACTTCACGGGACGCACACAGGCGTAGAGGTCGAGGATCTGGCGCAGGGCCACGTTGAGCGAGCGGATGCCGCCGCCGATGGGCGTGGTGAGCGGGCCCTTGATGGCCACGCGGAATTCGCGCACAGCTTCCACGGTGTCGTCCGGCAGCCACGTCTGGAATTGGGTGAAGGCTTTTTCGCCGGCGAAGACCTCGTACCAGGCCACGCGGCGCTTGCCGCCGTACGCCTTTTCCACGGCAGCGTCGAAGACACGCCGAGAGGCCTTCCAGATGTCGCGGCCCGTGCCGTCACCCTCGATGAAGGGAAGGATGGGGTTGTCCGGAACGTGGAACCGCCCGTCGCGGTAGGTGATCTTCTGCCCGTCCGCCGGAACGGGGACGCCGTTATAAGCCTTCGCCATACGACCTCCGCCAAAAAGACAGGCAATTATAAAGGCAGGCCACAGCATGGCTGCTGTGCGCCACGTCACACGATGATGCGCTCGTACACCCGCCGCACGCCCTGGAAGGTGCGCTCCAGTTCGGCTTCCAGGCCGCCGACCAGCTCCCGCCCCAGCAGCCTGGCGGTGAGTCGCTCGGTGGTCTCCCGTGCCTGCTCGGAGGCGGGGAGCGATTTGCGGGCGCGCCCCTGCACCAGGCGGATGACGTGCTCCAGGGTGCGCAGCAACTCGCCGGCGAAATCCAGGGTGGCGCAGTCGTTATCGCTCAGCAGGCCGCGTGTGGCCAACTGGTGCAGCTTCAGGCGGATGTTTCCGCGCACGTCGTACGCCCGCCGTCGTACCACCAGGTAGGAAACAATGAAGTCGATATCGTAAAAACCGCCGGGAGCGGTCTTGAAGTTGCGCTCGCCCGCCTCGGTTTTTTCCAGGCGGCCACGCATGTCGCGCACCGCGGCGGGAAAATCGGGATGAGCGGCGAAGCGATCCAGTCCGCGTTCCACCGCCTGCCACGCGCTCTCCGCCAAATCCGGCGATCCGGCTACATGCCGCAACTTGGTATAGGTGAGCGCCTCCCAGGCCTGGGCGTCGAACGCGAAATACTCCCCGAGGAGCCTGGGCGTGTGGACGAGCTCGCCCTCGGCGCCCCGGGGACGCAAGCGCGGGTCAACGGCGAACACCGTGCCGTCTCGCGTGTAGGCCGAGAGCACCTCGACCATCTGCTCGGCGGCCCGGACGCCCTGGGCTTGCGGCAGGGATTCGTCGCGGACGAACAGCAGGTCGGCATCGGAGGCGATATCGAACTCGCAGCTCCCCAGGCGACCCAGCGCAAGCACGCTGAACCCCTGGGTCGCGCCGGCGATCCAAGCGGCAGCACGGATGGCGTCGTCGGCGATGGCGGTGGTCTCAGCCAGCGAGTCGTACACCGGCCGGTCTTCCACCAGGTCGCGCGCTCCGGCGGCAAAAGCGCGGTGCCGGTAGTGCTGGCGCAAGAGGGACAGCTTCTCGCTGTACGATGCCTCCGATTCGGCGATGTGCGCGAACACCGGGTCAGCGTCCGTTTCCGGCCGCTGCGCCTCCGGCGAGAATAGTTCGCTCTCCGCCCTGGCTTCAGGGCCCTCGCCAATCTCACGGATGGTGGCGATTTCCTCCGGATGGCGAATGAGGATGTCCGTCAGATAATCGCTCACGGCGAAGATGCGCAAGGCGCGCTCCACGGCCTGAGGATCGCGAGTAACCGCGGCGTAGCGCTCCGAGCTGGTGAACGACGCGCTCAGGAAGCGATGCAGGTTGCGGCGGGCGTGGGTGGCCAGCTCACGGCGCGCCGCAATCTCGTAGAGCGCCGGAGCGTCCACGGCCAGCCGGTGCAGGATCTGGTCGTAGGTGAGCTCGCGACCCAGCTCGGCCAGCGGCATGTGCAATCGGAAGCCGGCTTCCGGGCCTTCGCGCAGCTTCACTTGCTGCTGGCTATGGATGATGCGCTGGTAGATCTCCGCCACGGCTGCCATGCGCTGGCGGACGGTGGCAACAAAGTCTTCCGGCGAGACTTCGCCGTGCTCGGCGCCCATAACGGCACGCGCGATGACTCGCAGCTCGGCTTCCGACTCGGGCAGGCGGTGCGTCTGCTGCCCGCGGCGCAGTTGCAGCCGGTGCTCCACCCGGCGCAGGAATTCGTAGCCGCTGTTCAAATCGTGAAAGTCCTTGCCGGCGAGGTGTCCCTTGTCATGCAGCTTGTGCAGCGAGAACAGCGTGCCGCCGGAACGCAGCCAGGGTTCGGAGCCCCCGTAGACGCGCTGCAGGCATTGCACCAGGAACTCGATATCGCGGATGCCCCCACGCTCCAGCTTGACGTCCAAATGCAGCCGGCCGTGGCCACTGGCCGCAGTGACCCGGCGCCGGTGGGCGCTGATTTTTTCCCGTGTGTCGAGCGCGGTTTCGATGGCGGCGAAATTCAGTTCCTTGCGGTAAATGTGCGGCTGGATTCCGCGGATGAACTCGCGGGCCAGCGCCTGGTTCCCCGCCGAGTGACGCGCCTTGATCATGGCCTGCAGTTCCCAGTCATGGGCGCGCTCGCGGTAGTAACGCAGCGCGTGGGAGAGAGGGACGGCGGGTTCGCCCTCGCGTCCCTGTGGCCGCAGGCGCAAATCGATGCGGAACACGGCGCCTTCGCGCGTCACGCGTGAAAGCAGTGCGGTCGCGTCCTGGGCCAGGCGGATGAAGTACTCGCGGTTGGAGATGGGCCCGGGGTCAGCGGGTTCGCCGTCGCCATAGAGAAACAGCAGGTCGACGTCGGAACTGTAGTTCAATTCCATGCCGCCGAGCTTGCCGAGCGAGAGCACGGCGAAGGGCGGTTCTGCAATGCGGCCTTCGCGGTCGGCGGAGAGCGGCGGGCCGAAGCGCGCTCGCAGCGCGGCATCGCACTCCCGCACAGCTTCTTCGATCAGCACGTCCGCCAAAGCGGAAATCTCCGCCGTGGTCTCGGCCAGGGTCGCGATGCCCAGCACATCGCGCAGCATGATGCGGATGTACTCGCGCCGCTTGAATCGGGCCAGCAGCAGCGCGGCATCGCTCTCAAACGAACGCGAGCGGAAGCGCGCCAGGCTCTCCTCGTGGTCCTCGCGGGAGTGGGTGCGGTCCAGATGCCGCTCGCGCGCGAGCGCGTGGAACAGGTCGGGGTTCTGGAGGAGCGTCTCGCCCAGGTACAGGCTGTGGCTGAATACGGCGACAGCGTAGTGGACCAGGTAACGGTGCCGGTCCATGAGCCGAAGGACTTCCGCGTTGCCTGCGGAGCACAGGCGCTCGAACAGGTTGAGGGCGGAGTCAGGATCAGGCGAATCAGAAAGCAGTGTGGGCAGCGACTCGGCTACGCCTGCCGGTGCGTGTGCGCGAACACGCGCCAGGTTCTGCGCAGCGCGCTCCGGGTCCTGAAAGGCGATGTGGGACAGCGCGGCTGCTGGGTTCACCCTTCACCGCTCTCCACAGGAGTGATGACTGCGGCCAGCATAGCACGGTAGCCGTTAAGCTCGACCGGCCCGCAGTAGCATCACAGCGGCTCCAGATCGATGCGCACTGTCAGCAGGCTGGTGCCGAATCCGCGGACGGCCAGGCTGTTCAGCAAGGTGCTGGGACGCTGACGCGCGAGCCAGCGCTGGCGGGCACGAGGGTCATCCTCCGGAAGGAGGTGCGCCGTACCGCTCCGCCACCTCAGCCGCAGCCCGTGGCGCACCCGGACCCGTACGCGCGGGCTTGCGGCAATGTTCCGCACGTAGCCTGCCTCCATGCCATGCTCGGCGACGATCCAGAACTGGTCGCCGATGCGGCTGTCTCCCACCGGCGTGCGCCGCGGCTTGCCGCTACGGTGGCCGGTGGTTTCCAGTAGCGCATAACCAGGCGGCACCAAACCGATAGCGAACAGCAGCTTGATCGGCGGATTCAGCACGTACTTCTGCAGCGCATGCACAATGCGGCGTTTCATCCTTGTTCCCTAGAAAACGCGGCCTCGATCATACGCCGAACGCCCGGTGGCAAGGAGAAGGGCCCGGCTCATCACCGGGCCCTAAGGTTTTCTAACCACTAACCACTGGCGACTGGCCACTGGCCACTGGTTCTAGATGTCGTAGTACAGCGCGAACTCGTACGGATGCGGGCGCAGCCGGATGGCGTCCACTTCCTTGGCGCGTTTGTACTCGACGTAGGTCTGGATCAGCTCCTCGGTGAAGACGTCGCCCTTGAGCAGGAACTGATGGTCCTTTTCCAGGGCCTCGAGCGCGCCATCGAGCGAGCCGGGCATGGAGGGCACTTTGGCCAGCTCCTCCGGACCCAGGTCGTAGATGTCCTTGTCGAGGGGCTGGCCGGGATCGATCTTGTTCTCGACGCCGTCCAGGCCGGCCATCATCATGGCCGCGAAGGCCATGTAAGGATTGCAGCTCGGGTCGGGCGGCCGGAACTCCACGCGCTTGGCCTTGGGCGAGGCCGAGTACATGGGGATGCGGCAGGCCGCGGAGCGGTTGCGCCGCGAGTACGCCAGGTTCACCGGCGCCTCAAAGCCCGGCACCAGGCGTTTGTAGCTGTTGGTGGTGGGAGCGATGATGGCCGCCAGCGCCGGGCCGTGCTTGATCAGCCCGCCGATGTACCACAGCGCCGTCTGCGAAAGCCCGGCATAGCCGTCACCGGCGAACAGCGGCTTCCCGCCCTTCCACAGCGACTGGTGGGTGTGCATGCCGCTGCCGTTGTCGTTGAACAGCGGCTTGGGCATGAAGGTGACCGTCTTGCCGTACTGGTTGGCGACGTTCTTGACCACGTACTTGTAGACCATCATGTTGTCGGCCGAGCGCACCAGCGAGTTGAACTTCAGGTCGATCTCGGTCTGTCCCCCGGTTGCCACCTCATGGTGGTGGCACTCCACTTCCAGCCCGCACTTCTGCATGGTGAGCGCCATCTCGCTACGCAGGTCCTGATAGTGGTCGGTGGGCGGCACTGGGAAGTAGCCTTCCTTGAAACGCGGCCGGTAGCCCAGGTTGTTGGCCTCGCGGCCGGAGTTCCAGCGCCCTTCCTCGGCGTCGATGAAGTAGAAGCCGTGCTGTTCACGCTGGTCGAAGCGCACGTTGTCGAAGATGAAGAACTCGGCTTCCGCGCCGAAGTAAGCCGTGTCGGCCAGGCCGGTGGAGCTGAGGTACAGTTCCGCCTTCTTGGCGATGTAGCGCGGATCGCGGTCGTAGCGCTGCTTGGTCACCGGGTCGATGACGTCGCACACCATCACCAGGGTGGGCACGTCGGTGAAGGGATCCATCATGAACCAGGCGGGATCGGGAATGAGCAGCATGTCACTTTCATGAATGGCCGCCCAGCCGCGGATGCTGGAGCCGTCCATGCCGAACCCCTCTTCGAACGAGGACTCCGTCAACTGGTCGATGGGAAAGGAAACGTGGTGCCACAGGCCGGGGATGTCGGTAAATCGCAGGTCCAGCAGCTTGGCCCCGTTCTGCTTGGCAAATTCCAGGACTTCTTTGGGCGTCGCCATGTTTTCTCCTTAACGTCCGCTGACGCGGGCGGTTGGGGCGTCGGCGGCCAACACTCGGCTTCGGCCTGCTCGACGCTCGTGGGACTTGGGCATGGGAACCGGTTCCGGGCTCGGGCTGTTACACTTCTGTAGAGATGCGGCTGGCCGCGTCTCCCGGAGACATTGCGGGCAATGTCTCTACCAGAAGCGCCGCCCGATATTCTGAAGCTAGCGTTTGGTACAGGCTTTGTGAAATCGATTGTTTTTATGAGCCCGATAACTCGGGCTTATGAGCGCGTAAGTCTTCTGCATTCATAAACATGGACTGTGGAAGTTCTGATTCTGCTGAGGGCTGATGGCTGACGACTGACGGCTGCTCTTATGGACTACGACCAACTGGAAACCTTCCTCGAAGTCGCGCGGCTGAGCAGCTTCTCGCGCGCGGCGGAGAAACGCTTCCGCACCCAGCCGGCTATCTCCGCCCAGATCCGCGTGCTCGAGGAGGAAGTGGGCGCCAAGCTGCTCGACCGCTCCGGCGGCAAAGTGTCACTCACCGCCCCGGGCAAGGCTTTCCAGAAGTTTGCTGAGGAAGCGCTGGCCGCCCGCCGCCAAATCCTGACTTCGCTGGCCGAGATGGAGCGCGTCCCGCGCGGCGAGATCGTGGTGGGCGCCAACGAGGGCACCTGCCTCCACATCCTGCCGGAGGTCTTCGCCGAGTTCAAGAAGCAGTACCCCAGCGTCTCGGTGAGCATCCAGCGCTCGGAGCGGGCCCGCGTCCTGGAATCCATCATCGATAACTCGGTGGACTTCGGCGTGGTTTCCATGCCGGTGAACGACACGCGTCTTACGGTGGTGCCGATTCACCGCGATGAACTGGTGGCCATCGCAGCTCCGCAGCATCCCCTGGCCAAATTGGAGGCGGTCAGCGCAAGCGACGTCGTGCGCTACCCCCTGCTCCTCCCCAAAGTTGGGCGCACGCGGGACGCGCTGGAGGCTCTGTTCGACCAGCTCCGCCTCAAACCCAACATCTCCATGGAGCTGGATTCCAGCGAGCTGCTGAAGCGCTTCGCAGCCGCCGGCGTGGGCGTGGGATTCATCGCCCGTTCCAACGTGCTGGAAGACGTGCGTGCCGGAGCCCTGGTCGCCTTGCCCCTGGCCGACGCTCACATTCGCCGCGACCTGGCTCTGGTCTTCCGCAAAGACAAGGCCCTGAGCCGCGCCGCCCTGGCCTTTATCGATATTGCAGTGAAGCTGAAGCCGGCACAGACCCAGGCGGGCTGACCGAGCGTGGGCTCCTGATTTTCTCCGGATTCTTTTCGGGCGTGTTTGTGCTACATTCTCTCACTTTGTAATCCAGCCCGTTTCCGGAGGCAGCGCGCAGTGGGCAAGGACATGGTCCCCAAGCGGATCTTTCTTACCAAGGGAGTGGGAAAACACCGGGAACGGCTGACGTCGTTTGAGCTGGCGCTGCGCGATGCCGGCATCGCTTCGCAGAACCTGGTCCGCGTCTCCTCGATTTTTCCCCCGCATTGCAAGCTCATCTCCCGCACACAGGGGCTGAAGTACCTGAACCACGGCGAAGTGGTGTTCGCAGTCGTCGCGGAAAATTCCACCAAGGAACCGCACCGCCTGATGGCCGCCAGCATCGGCCTGGCCATCCCTGCCGACCGCTCCACCTACGGCTACCTGAGCGAGCACCACTCCTTCGGCGAGGATGACTTCACCGCCGGCGAGTACGCCGAAGAGCTGGCGGCCGAGATGCTCGCCACCACGCTCAACGTGGAGTTCGATCCCGACCGCTCCTGGGACGAGAAAAAAGAGATCTACCGCATCTCCAACAAGATCGTGCGCACCATGAACATCACGCAGTCCGCCGTGGGCGACAAGCGCGGCCTGTGGACCACGGTCATCGCCTCGGCCATCATGATCTTCGAGTGAGGTCGCGTGGCCTTCCATCGGCCGTAATCAGGACTACAATTCCACTGTGCTCCTCTATCTAGTCCAGCACGGTGCCTCCAAGCTGGAAGCGGAAGATCCGCAACGCCCGCTCAACGAGGAGGGCAGGCAGACGGTGGCGCGTTTGGCGGCCTGCCTCGCACGTCAGCGCATTCCGCTGGATGCCATCGAGCACAGCGACAAGTTGCGCGCCCGGCAGACGGCGGAGATTCTCAATGCGCAACTCCGTCCAGCGCAGGACGCGCGCCAGGTCTCCGGACTTGCGCCCAACGATAACGCGGCCCTCACCGCGGCGCGCTTGCAGAACGAAGCCTGCAACCTGATGCTGGTCGGCCACCTGCCGCACCTCAGCCGGCTTGCTTCTTCCCTGCTCGGCCTGCCCCTTGACCAACCGGCAGTCCGCTTCCAGATGGGAGGATGCGTTTGTCTGGAACGTGACGCGGACGGAAAGTGGGCCGTCCGCTGGATGCTGGTGCCGGAGATTCTGCCGTAGACGACTCGGCCAGTCTGCCTTGATACTCCGCCAGTTCGGAATCTTGAAACTCGAAACTGGAAACTACGCCTTTTTCTTTTTCCCCAGCCGCTCCAGCACAGCCGCCACGATGATGGGCAACCCGACGGTGGCGTCCACAAAGACCTCGCCGAATCGTCCGCCTTCGGCCGGCGGTACGAACTTGCCCCACGACACCGCCTCGCTGTACGGGCTGCCGGAAAGCCCGCCCCAATAGACCGGTTCCGGGCAGATGCGCACGCCGTAGTGATAGCGCTTGATGGGGACGTTCTCGCCGGCGCGGCGGTGCATCAGTTCGACGTAGGGTCCGAACTGTTGCGCCCAGTTGCGCGGCACTCCGCCGCCGATGGTAAAGATGCCCAGCTTCTTCTGCCCCAGCAGGGTTTCGGTGAAATGCTCCAGGTCGAGGAAGGAATCGAAGCGCAGCGCCGGCTTGCCGTCGCGCCGCCGGATGCGGTTGGCCAGCGCCACATCCAGCCCCAGCTCCGAATCCGTGAACGCCGGAACGAACACCGGCACCTTCTTCCGAAACGCCGACTTCAGGATGCCGCGTCCCTTGGCATGTTTGTCCAGATGCGCGCCGATCGCCTGGTTCAGCCTCCACGAGCACAGGATCTCCTTCGGGTTCCACTTCTCCAGGACTTCGAACACCAGGGCCTCGACATCGTCCAGATTCTTCTCCGGCTCCAGCGTGTCGTAGACGCGGTTGTAGCCGGCTTGGTACAGCTCCTCGTCACTCACCTCCGTGTTCCAGCGAAAGTGGGAACGCCCCGTGGCCTCGACCAGCCCATGCGCCATCAAGGCACCGGTGGAAACAATGGCATGCACGATGCCGTGGTCGATGAGGTCGCAGATCACCAGCCCCTGCTTGGCGACGGTCAGGGCACCGGCCAGCGTCATCACCACGAAGCAGTCCTTGTCGCGCGCCATGGCCTCGAGCACGTCTGCCGCCTCGCCCAACTGCCGGCCGGTGAAGGCGGTGTCCGCCATGCCGCGCAAGAGGTCGTCCACAGTGCGCGCCCTGGAAAGATCCAACGGATACACCGGAATCAGCCGGTCTTCCACCGGATCATGCAGCTTGCGTTCCACCCCGTGCCCCTGGTTGGGTTTCTTCTTCAATTCGTTCCTCTCTTGATCTCTGTAGTGCACTAACTTCCGGCAAGACGCGAAATCAGTCGCGACACCTGATACGCCACGGCCATGTCCGGCGCGGTGTAACTCACCACTCGTCCGCTCACCCGCTTCATGCCGGGGACCATCATGCAGGAATCCGCCTGGCGGGAGCTTGCCAGCTCGACTTCCAGCGTGACCGGCTGGCTGAGCCGTACGGGCGCAATCTGCGCACGGCGAGCCATGGCTGTCCTGATGCCCGCCGCGATGGCTTTTCGTGCTTCCTCGGGATGCATGGTGCGCGCCGCTGTCCTCCCGATACCCTCCTTCACGGCCAGCACCTCAACGCCCGGGATGAACTCCCGTGCCTGCTCGCTGAGTGCCTGGTCGCCGGAGACAAAAACCACCGGCACGCCGTAGTGTCCGGCCAGAGCAGCGTTCAGTCCGTATTCGCCGACCTCGCGTCCGTTCAGGCGCACATGCTTGAGCTGGTCGCTATAGGTGTGGTCGATCACCGCGTCCGCCGTCGAACCGCGCGCGTGATAACCGATGAAGATCGCGGCCGCAAATGAGTTGTCCAGGCCCTGCATCATGCCGAAGGGCTTGGGCGCCCCGGTGATCAAAGTAGCGCGACTGTCGACCTGGTCGGGCAGGAGATTGGTCTGGTCCCAATGCGAGTCGTTCACCACCACCTCAGTGGCTCCTGCTTCGAACGCTGCCGCGATGGCCGCGTTGGCTTCCGCAATCATCAGCCTCCTGCCCACAGCGTAGTCGCGCCCGGCAGGTGAAGTCTGGGTTTCATCCACTACGCCCGCAACCCCCTCCATGTCCACCGAGATGTAGACCTTGGGGCCGCGGTCTTTCTGTCCCGCCGCCACGGCGCACAACAGCAGCGCCACTCCGGGCAACGCCCAGCGCGTCTTCATGGAGTTC
Organism: Terriglobales bacterium; assembly: GCA_035573675.1. NCBI lineage: Bacteria > Pseudomonadati > Acidobacteriota > Terriglobia > Terriglobales > Terriglobales bacterium. The sequence goes on along the minus strand of DATMAB010000015.1, from coordinate 153,593 downwards.
CGCCTCGCACAACGAACTCTGAAAGCTACAGCGTCCGGCCGCACCCGTCAACGCCCCAAGCGCCGCTCCTCGCACGTAGCCGTTCGCAGTTCGCAGATCAACTCATCCGATTGCCGATGCTATGCTATCGTCGCTTCGATGACAGAACGCTTCACTGTCGGACTTCTCCAGCTCTCCGCCGGCCCCGATCCGGAAAAGAACCTCGCTCATGCCCTGGACCGCCTCCGGGAAGCCGCCGGCCAGGGAGCCCAGGTCATTTGCCTGCCCGAGCTTTTCCGCACGCAGTATTTCTGCCAGCGCGAGGACGCCGCCTTGTTCGACCTCGCTGAGCCCGTGCCCGGCCCCACCACAGAAAAGCTTGCCGCCGCCGCCAAGCAAACAGGGACGGTGATCATAGGTTCGGTATTCGAACGACGCGCGCCCGGCGTCTATCACAACACTGCCGTTGTCTTCGACGCCGACGGCGCGCTGGTGGGCCTCTACCGCAAGATGCATATCCCCGACGACCCGCTCTACTACGAAAAGTTTTACTTCACGCCCGGCGACCTCGGCTTTCGCGCTTTCCCTACGCGCTACGGCAAGATCGGCACCCTGGTCTGCTGGGACCAGTGGTATCCGGAGGGCGCGCGGCTCACGGCGCTGCAGGGAGCGCATGTGCTCTTCTATCCCACCGCCATCGGCTGGCATCCAGTCGAAAAAGCGGAATCCGGCAAAGCGCAACACGACGCCTGGCGTACCATCCAGCGCGCTCACGCCATCGCCAACGGCGTCTACGTGGCGGCGGTAAACCGCGTAGGGCACGAGACCGGAAACGTCAACGGCAACGCAGCTCCCGGGCAGGGCCTCGAGTTTTGGGGCGGATCCTTTCTTGCCGACCCCTTCGGCCAAATCGTCGCCGAAGCTCCCGCCGACCGCGAAGCCATCCTCCTCGGCGAAGTGGACTTGAAGCAGCTCGAGGACGTGCGTCGCAACTGGCCCTTCCTGCGCGACCGTCGCATCGACACCTACGCTGGCATCTCGCAAAGGCTCATCGACTAGCAATGGCCGCCAGATTGCCCGCCGCTCTCGGCTACCGCATGCCCGCCGAGTGGGAGCCCCATGCCGCCACCTGGATCGCGTGGCCGCACCACACTCCCGACTGGCCGGGCAAGTTCGCCGCCATCCCCTGGGTCTACGCCGAAATCGTTCGCGCCCTGGCTTCCTCCGAGCGCGTCGAGATTCTGGTGAACAATGCTGCCTCGGAAACCAGCGCCCGCCGAATCCTGCGCGATGCGCATGTTCCCCTCCGCAACCTGCGCTTCCATCGCTGCCCGACAAATCGCGGCTGGACCCGTGATTGCGGCCCTATCTTTCTCACCCGTCGCAGCCCGCCCCGGCTTGCGCTCACCGACTGGCGCTTCAGCGCCTGGGCGAAGTATTCGAACTGGCAGCAGGACGACCGCGTTCCTTCGCGCATCGCCCGCCGCTTGCGCGTGCCTGCCTTCCGGCCGGTGACGCAAATCGGCGGCCGTACGCAACCCATCGTGCTCGAGGGCGGCTCCATCGACGTCAACGGCCGCGGCGCTCTGCTCACCACGGAAGAATGCCTGCTCAGCCCGGTACAGGCTCGCAACCCCGGCTTGTCGCGCGAACAAGTAGAACAGTTCCTGCGGGACTGGCTGGGTGTGCATAAGGTCCTCTGGCTTGGCCGCGGCATCGCCGGCGACGATACCCACGGCCACGTGGACGACATCGCCCGCTTCGTTGCGCCCCGCACCGTCCTCGCTGCCTGGGAACCCGATCCCGCCGATGTCAACCATCTCCCGCTGGCGGAGAACCTTCGCCGCCTCCGCCGCATGACCGACCAGCAGGGCCGTCCGCTGCAGGTCGTCAAGTTGCCCCTGCCTGCGCCCGTCGTCTTCCGCGGCCAGCGCTTGCCCGCCAGCTACGCCAACTTCTATATCGCCAATCGCGCCGTGCTCGTCCCTGTCTTTAACGATCCCAATGACCGCGTGGCGCTCGACCTTCTGGCCTCGCTCTTTCCCGGCCGCCGCATCGTCCCCATCTACTGCGGCGATTTCATCTGGGGACTTGGTGCTATTCACTGCATGACCCAGCAACAACCCTTGACCTGATGCAGTCATGTGGTCATCGGGTGATTCTGTCATCTCAACATCCAAGTTGTTCAGATGACGAGATGACCCGGTTCTGTTGACATCCTGTCTTGAAAGGGCGCGGCTTCAGCCGCGCCGTAAGCGCCCCTCCCCAAATGAATTGTCATCCCGAGGGCCCGCGAGGGAGCGACGCGGACCGAGCGGGCCCGAGGGACCTTGGTTTTCCGCCATTTCCTGCCCAAACCCCGGTTGCGGATGTGAACAGAGCCTCATGTGGTCATGTGGTCATCGGGTGATTCTGTCATCTCGACATCCAGGGTGTTCAGATGACGCGATGACCAGATGACTACATGACCAGATGCACGGAAGTCTGTTCCCTGCTATATCCTCTACCGTCATGCCCGCGCGCCGCACGGTTGCCGACGAACTCTTCATGGAGGAGGCGCTGCGCGAAGCCCTGCGTGCCCAGGCCCTGGGCGAGGTCCCAGTGGGCGCGGTGGTGGTCTGCGACGGCAAGGTGATCGGCCGGGGCTGCAACCGCAATCTCACCGATGCCGATCCCAGCGCCCATGCCGAGATCGTCGCCCTGCGCGACGCCGCCCGCCACCTCGGCAACTACCGCCTCGAGGATTGCGCGATGTTTGTTACAATCGAGCCGTGCCCGATGTGCGCGGGCGCGCTGGTGCTGGCCCGGCTGCAGCGCCTGGTCTACGGGGCCGACGATCCCAAGGCTGGCGCCGTGCGCTCGGTCACCACCGTCCTGAATCACCCCAAGCTCAACCACAAGATGGCGGTCGCTTCCGGGGTGCTCGAGGGACGCTGCGCCGCCCTCCTGAAGGCTTTTTTCGCCGGCCGCCGCCAGGAGCAGAAAACGGGCACAAAATGAAGCTCCTCCTTCGGGGATGACCACCCTGAGGGCAGGACAACAAAAATTCGACGGTCACTGGCCACGGACCCCGGCCACGGACCACTGCTTTTCACGCGGAGAGGTGCGTGAGTGGTTGAAACGATCCGCCTCGAAAGCGGACATACCCGAAAGGGTATCGAGAGTTCGAATCTCTCCCTCTCCGCCAGCTAGTTTCCTCCCTCTTCTCCGCGGTAAACGAAGTCCGCAAGCGCAACTTCCAGAAGGCTGGCAAGGGTGCTGGAGTTTCGGATTTCCACGAACGAAAAAACCCCGCCCCGACCTGACGCCGCACGGTGCGCAGAAGCTCCGCGCTTACACCACGAAGTACTTGGCCTCCGGATGGTGCACCACGATGGCTGACGTGCTTTGCTCCGGCTCGAGTTGGAAGCCGGAGGTCATCCGCACCCCGATGGTGTGCTCCGGGTCGAGCAGCTCGAAGATCTTGGTCTGGTCTTCCAGGTTCGGACACGCCGGGTAGCCGAACGAGTAGCGCGAGCCGCGATACTTCTGGTGGAACAGGTCGGTGATGCGCTCCGCGTCGTCCTTCCCGATGCCCAGCTCCGCCCGCATCTGCTTGTGCAGCAGCTCGGCCAGCGCTTCCGCCGTCTCCACGCTCAGACCGTGCAGGTAGAGATAGCGGGTGTACTCGCCGTGCTCGAACAGCCGGTGGCATTCCTCCGACGCACGCGCGCCGATCGTCACCACCGAGACACCGATGACATCTTTCCGCCCGGAATCCTGGGCTGCAAAGAAATCCGCAATCGACAACCGGCGGCCTTCTTTCTGCCTGGGGAAGGTGAAGCGCAACAGCTCCCTCCGCTCATCCTGCGGCTCATATAGAATCACGTCGTTTCCGTTGCTCTGGCACGGAAACCAGCCATACACGGCTTTGGGCTCGAACCAGCCGGCAGCCATCACTTCCTGCTGCAGCCTCTCCAGCGTGGGCCGGTATTTCGTTTCCACCAGCTTCTGATAGTCCGCAGCCGACGCCGTCTTCAGCTGCCACTGGTTCTTGAACAAAGCGGTTTCGTTGATGTAGCGGAAGACTTCACTCAGGTCAAAGTCCTTCCTCACTTTCCGGCCGAAGAACGCCGGCGCGGGGATCTCCACGTCCGCGCGCACGGCCTTCGAGCGTTCCGCCGGCGCCTCAGCCACCGCCACTGCAGCGCGCGCCGCCTCCTTGCGCGTGCGTCCCTCGGCCAGGCGTGCCTGCCGCGAGCCGTCGCTGGCCGTCAGGTCGTCCATCAGGCGCAGTCCGCCGAAGGCGTCCTCGCCGTAGAACACGCCGTTCGAATACTCCCGGCGCAGATCGTCTTCCACGTACTTGCGCGTCAGGGCCGCGCCCCCGCAGATCACCGGAAATTCCAGCTTCTGCCGCTCCAGGTCCTCCAGCACGTACTTCATCTCCACCGTGGACTTCACCAGCAGCCCGGAGAGCCCGATGGCGTCCGCCTGGTGCTCCAGTGCCGCCGCGATGATCGAGTCCGCCGGCTGCTTGATGCCCAGGTTCACCACCCGGTAGCCGTTGTTCGTCAGGATGATGTCCACCAGATTCTTGCCGATGTCATGGACGTCGCCCTTCACCGTCGCCAGCACGATGGTTCCCTTCTGCGACCCGGCGGCGCGCTCCATCTTCGGCTCCAGGTAGGCCACGGCCTGCTTCATCACCGAGGCCGAATCCAGCACCGAAGGCAGTTGCATCTTGCGCGCCCCGAACAGGTCGCCCACCGTGCGCATGGCGTCCAGCAGCACGTTGTTAATCAGGTCCAGCGGCGTGTATCTGCTCAGCGCTTCGTCCAGCACCTGTTCCAGCGTCTGGCGCGCCGCGCCCTCGCCGATCGCCTTCTCGCCATGGATGATGCAGTGCTTCAGCCGGTCTTCCACCTCGAGGTGCACCACGTCCACCGGCGCCACTTCCTGCGTCTTCTGATGCCCGGCGAAGTAAGCCAGGTAGTTGGCCAGCGGATCCCCCGCCGATGTGTCGTAGTAAATCAGCTTTCGCGCAATCTCCACTTCTGCTTCAGGGATCTTGTACAACGGGTAGATCTTGGAATAGTTAACGATCGCGATATCCAGTCCGTGGTTCACCGCCTCGTGCATGAACACGCTGTTCAACACCCGCCGCGCGTACACGTCCAGCCCGAACGAGATGTTGCTGACGCCCAGGATGGTCGTCACCTCGGGCAACTCGTGCTTGATGCGCCGCACCGCTTCCAGCGTCTCCCGCCCCGCCGTGCGGTACTCCTCCTGCCCCGTGGAAATCGGCAGCGTCAACGCGTCGAAAATCAGGTCCACCGGCCGGATGCCGTACTTCCCGGTCGCCAGCTCGAAGATGCGTCGCGCGATGGCGGTCTTCTTCTCCGCCGTCAGCGCCATGCCCTCTTCGTCGATGGTGAGCGCGATCACCGCCGCGCCGTAGCGCTTGGCCATGGGCAGCACCCGCGAAGTCCTCTTCTCTCCGTCCTCGAGGTTGATGGAATTGATGATCGCCTTCCCGGGAATGCGCTTCAGCGCCTGCTCGATGACATCGGCTTCGGTCGAGTCGACCAGCACGGGCGCGGGCACGCGGGTAGCGATCTTCTCCAGCACCCGCGTCATGTAGCCTTTTTCGTCCTCGCCCACGATGGCGCAGCAAAGGTCCAGCATGTGCGAGCCCTCGGCCACGAGCTTCTTGGCCAGCGCCAGGATGTCGTCATAGTGACCGCCGCGGACCAGGTTGCGGAATCTCTCCACCCGCGTAGTCGTGTTCATTTCCTCGGCCACGATCAGCGGTTTGGGTTCGAGGTCCAGCGGCACCGACGTGTACGCGCTCGACGCCGCCGCCGCGGGCCGCACCTCCCGCCTTGCCGGCTCCAGGTTCGCCACCGCTTCCGCCACCGCCCGGATGTGCCGCGGCGTTGTCCCGCAACAGCCTCCCACGATGCGCACGCCGTATTCCTTCACGAACAGGGTGTGGAACTCCGCCAGCTCTTCCGGCGTCAGCGAATAGACGGCTTTCCCGCCCACGTTCTGCGGCAGCCCCGCATTGGGCAGCACGGAAACCTGCCGCGTGGAGTTGTGGCAGAGGTAGCGCACCGCGTCGTTCATCTCGCGCGGCCCGGTGGCGCAGTTCATCCCGATCACGTCCACGTCAAAGGGTTCGAGCGCGGTCAGCGCTGCGCCGATCTCCGTCCCCAGCAGCATGGTGCCGGTCGCTTCGAGCGTCACCTGCACCGTCACCGGCAGGCGCTTTCCTGCCGCCCGCATGGCGTCGAACACGCCCGCCAGAGCCGCTTTGGCCTGCAACAGGTCCTGCGAGGTCTCGATCAGCAGCACGTCCACGCCGCCCTCAATCAGCCCCAGGGCCTGCTCGGTGTAGGCCGCGGCCATCTCGTCGAACCCGATGTGCCCCAGCGACGGCAGCTTGGTGGTCGGCCCTATCGACCCTGCCACGAACCGCGGCTTCCCGTTGGTGGAGAAGTCCCGTGCGACTTCTTTTGCGATCCGCGCCGCTGCCCGGTTGATCTCCCGCACCTGGTCCTCAAGCTGATACTCCGCCAGCACAATGCGCGTCGCCCCGAACGTGTCGGTTTCCACAACATCGGCTCCGGCCGTGAAGTACGCCGCATGGATGTCCTGGATGACGTCCGGGCGGCTCAGCACCAGCAGCTCGTTACAGCCCTCCTTGCCCTGGAAGTCGTCGGCCGTGAGCGCGCGCTCCTGGATCTGCGTGCCCATGGCGCCGTCATAGATCACCACGCGCTCGCGTACGGTTTGGAGAAAATCAGCCATCAGTCATCTATGAACTGCGAACTATGAACTGTGAACTTACAAACAATGCGCGCCCACAGGCACCTTACTGCCGCAGCGTTCGCCGGGAAGCGGAGAAGATTCGCACCAACTCGTTGGCCTCCTGCGTAATGTCCTCCATTCGCTTGGCTGGCACGATACCGCTCTCCGCCAGCAGCTCCAGCCAGTACACCGTCTCATCCGCCTCTTCGAGCACGACGCCCAGCTTGGCCACGAACTCTGCCCGGGAGCGCCCGCGTCCCGCCGACCGATGGTTCGCCCCGATCGAAGTGCCGGAACGCAGCAACTGTCGCCCGATCACGCGCGCTTCATCCGTCTTCGGCAGGCTGCGCACCAGCCTGATGATTCGCAACGCAAAGGCTTTGGTGCGCTGCCTCAACGCTTCATTTTTCGTTCATAGTTCACAGTTCATAGTTCACAGTTCGTAGTTCATAGTTCGCAAATAAAATGCCGCCCACACATCAGGGCGGCCACTCTCGAGACTTTTCTTTCGGAGTTCTCTCCGCACATCGAGCGCCTGCTGCGCTCAGGGCACCTTGGCAGTCTCGCGGCCAGGTTGCCGGACCCGCCTGCGCGGGTCGCTCCCTGATGCTGTCCAAGAAGTTAACACCCGGCCCCAAGCGCGGGCAAGCCGACGGGCGGCGAACGGCGCAGAATAAGGCGTGAACTGCGGTTACGAAGACTCGGCCTTCTCCGCCAGCGCCGGCATGGGCGCCAGCAGCTGCTCCTTGCGATAGACCAGAGTGGAAGCGTCGAAGCTCGCGATCTCGAACCCATGGCCGTGGGTGATGGCGTCCGTCGGGCACGCCTCCACGCAGTAGCCGCAAAAGATGCAGCGGTTGTAGTCAATGTTGTACACCGCGGCGTAGCGCTCGGCGCCGGAAATGCGGCGCTCGGCGGTGTTCTCCGCCGCCTCGATGTAGATGCAGTTCGAAGGACACGCCGCCGCGCACAGGAAACAGGCCACGCACTTCTCCAGGCCGTTCTCATCCCGCTGCAGCACGTGGACGCCACGGTAGCGTTCCTGGAACACCGCTCCCTTCAGCGGCCCGGGGCCGTCGGGGTAGTTCTCCACCACCGTGGGCTGGAACATCTCCTTGAGGGTGACCGACATGCCCTTGGCGATCCCCGCGATGTCCTTGATCACCGCCATGCCTGTCAGTATAACCGCCGGCCTCGCAATCCCCTGTCGAGGCGCCGCCCGCCACGGGGTACCCCCCACCCCCTATTTTCTGCAAAATCCTCCATGAGAAGGACTTAGCCGATTGGGGTCAGGCAAAATATTGATGTCAAAGAGCTTAGAGCCAAAATATTCAAAACAGATGACTTATCATTGTGATAAGTCTAACGTACATGCTATATCACACCTGTGAGGGTTGTCAAGAAAAAAAGCGAGCTGCTACCAACGTGGAACGAGGATCTTGTTTCATCCCACCATTCGTTGGCGCAAAGGAATCGCGCGCCCTCGCAGGGCGTAGCTGCGCGGGAAGCGCGGATCGACCCGTCGAGAAGAGCCAAACACAACTGCGTAGAGACGTTGCTTGCAACGTCTCAGAGACGCAGCAAGCTGCGTCTCTACGAACAGATTGAGGAAGTGGAGATGTCCTCGCCCTAATAGCGCTTCCGTCTTGGGCTCAGGGCAGCAGGAGCATAATCCTACGCAAGAGCTGCGACTCGGCCTCAATCCGTTCCGAAGGTGGAACGAGGCTTTGTCTCATGCCACCTTCGCTGCGCGAAGGAATCGCGCGCCCTGTCCCTCCAAACCCGGGAGGGACAAGGGTGGGGCAACCGCAGAGAGAATCACGACCGAAAGGATGAGCCAACCCGCCTGCCTCTCTGCTTCCACGCCTCACATTTCGACGCTTCGAACTTCTTACTTCTTTCTCATCCCCATGACCACGCCCATGATGAGGCCGGCCACGACGCCGACCACCAGCCCGAACTTCATGTTGCCCATGGACTGGCCCGCCGCCACGCCCACGATCAACCCCATCACCAACCCGATTCCCAGATGTTTGCCCATAATGCCTCCGTCTTTCAGTTCTCAGTTCTCAGTTGTCAGTTCTCAGTTCGCAGACCCCAGTTCTCAGTTCTCAGCTCAAAGCTTTTCAGTTCCCAGTTCATAGTTCGTAGTTCACAAATCTAACCCCAGGCTTTTCCACATCTCATCCACCCGCCGCTTGGTCTTCTCATCCATCACGATCTCGTCCGGCCAGGGCCGCGTGAAGCCTTCGGTGGGCCACTTGCGCGTGGCGTCGATGCCCATCTTGGAGCCGTAGTTGGGCAGGCGCGAAGCGTGGTCCAGCGAATCTACCGGTCCGAGGGTGAACTGGATGTCGCGCTCCGGGTCGATATGGTTCAGCGCCTTCAGCACCACCTCGCCCGGGTCCTGCACGTTCACGTCTTCGTCCACCACCACGATGACCTTGGTGAACATCGCCTGGCCCAGCGACCAGATGGCGTTCATCACCTTGCGCGCCTGCCCCGGGTACGACTTGCGGATGGACACGAGCATCAGGTTGTGGAAGATGCCTTCCACCGGCAGGTTGATGTCCACCAGCTCGGGGATGGTCAGCTTCATCAGCGGCAGGAAGATGCGCTCCACCGCCTTTCCCATCCAGGCGTCTTCCATCGGCGGTTTGCCCACGATGGTGGTGGCGTAAATCGGGTCCTTGCGGTGCGTGATGCAGGTAATGTGAAACACAGGATATTCATCTTCCAGCGAGTAAAAACCCGTGTGGTCGCCGAAGGGGCCTTCGGTGCGCAGTTCGTCGAGCTGGACGTAGCCTTCGAGCACGATCTCCGCCGTGGCCGGAACCTCCAGGTCCACGGTCTCGCACTTCACCAGCTCCACCGGCGCCTGCCGCAGGAACCCGGCGATGAGATATTCCTCGACGTCCGGCGGCGCCGGGACAATAGCAGAAAACGTGAGCGCCGGATCGGTGCCGATGGCCACCGCCACTTCCATCTTCCCCGCCGGGGCGCCGGCCAGCGGGACGGAGCCGCCGCCTGAGCGCGCCATGATGTCCACCGCAGCTGCGGCCTTGCCCGCTTCGCCGGCCGCGGCCGCCGCGCGCAGCATTTCCCGGTAGTGCTCGGCCCCGATCTTTTGCCGCTGCCAGTGCATGCCGGCGGTGCGCTCGTCGTAGACCTGCATGCGGTAGCAGCCCACGTTGCGCTTCCCTGTTTTCGGATCGCGCGTCACGACGCAGGGCAGCGTGATGAAGCGTCCGGCGTCCTTGGGCCAGCATTTGAGCACGGGAAACTCCAGCAGCGAGAAGCCGCTTTTCTTCACCACTTCCTTGCATGGTCCGCTGGAGATTGTTTTGGGGAAGAACTTGCCCATTTCCGCCAGCATGGGCAGCATCTTCACTTTGTCGAGCAGGCCTTGCGGCGACTTGACGTCGAGGAACGCGTGCAGGCGCGCCGCGATCTCGTCGAGCGACTCCACGCCCAGCGCCAGGTTCATGCGCCGCGCCGACCCGAACTGATTGATGAGCACCCGCGCGCCCGGATGTCCCTTGACGTTCTCGAACAGCAGCGCCGGCCCGCCCGCCTTCCCCGCCCGGCCGCCGTAGCCGGACTTCGACACGCGGTCGGTGATCTCGGTGATCTCCAGGATGGGATCGACTTCGGCGCGCACGCGCTTCAGATCTCCCGCGCGCTCCAACGCTGCCATCCATTCACGCAGATCGTTATAGGCCAACCCCGACCCTCTCACGGGAAAAGTGGACGGACGATTATAACGGCGCGCAGAGCACTGCGTTGTGCCTTCTCTTGCGCCGATGCTATGCTGGCTGGGCGAGCGGGAGTAGTTCAGCGGTAGAACGCCAGCAAGCTAAGGTGAAAAGCTGGGTTTCTTGCCCATTTTTGACTTAAGCCAGTTTGCGACGTCCCCAGGATCAAATCTGACCGCCGCGCCAATCTTGAAAGAGGGGATGCGGTTTGTCGCGGCAAGAGGGTAAACCGCGCTGCCGCTGAGACGGAGCAGGGCGGCTACTTCGCCCACTGTCATCGCCCGCTCGCGGGCTTCCAACTGCTCTATTAGTCCCACTGGCATATCCTAGTTTGGGATACTGTAGCACAGGTTGGTACGGTGAGTTAGCTTGAAGAACCAGAGCGAAACTCGCCGCTACAGCTTGCTGCTTCGGCGACTGAAGACCGCCCGTCAGCAAGCTGGCTTGACACAGGCGGCAGTGGCACGCGCCTTGCGAAAGCCGCAATCCTATGTTTCAAAATGCGAGTCAGGCGAGCGGCGGGTGGACGCTATCGAACTATCGGCGTTTGCGAACCTGTACGGCAGACCGGTGACGTTCTTTATTGAGTGACCATGACTGGCGAGATTAGAATTCATTCCTGGTTTTCCAGAATACTGGAAGCCCACGGCAGAGAAATTTCCCGATTGTTTCGCGGCAGCAGCAGAGTGCGAAAAGGCCCTCAATGCAATCCTCGCGGAGGCAGCGGCTGACAAGAAGCAATGGGTTCTCCGGTTGCTAACAAAGATGGTCGCTAATTCCTTTGGCGCCGTCGTAGTTCTTGTCGCCAATGGTTACGGTGGCGACGCATTGCGTGTCGCTCGTAGCATGTACGAAGGCGCGGTTATCGTCGGATATATCCAAAAACATCCAGAGGTGTTCGACACCTATTACGAGTTCCACTGGGTGTTGGCGAAGCGATCCGTTGACTGGATGACTGAACACGCCCCTGAAGAACTAAAGAAGCTGGACCCGAAGAAGGTGAAGGAGATTGAGGACAACTTCGCGCGAGTGAAGCCGAATTATCAAACGGAAAAAGGCAAGATTCGTGATTCTTGGTCAAAAACGCCGCTACGCAACATGGCGGAAGACATTGGCATGGCTGACCTGCATTCCTATTACGAGCAAGCGTCTTCCATGCACCACGCCAATGTTCAAGCCCTTTCGAGCCAACTTGAAGTCTCTGCTGACGAGACAATCGTTGACTTCGATGTTGCGCCATCAGACCACTGGGCCGGAGAAGCCCTCATGTTGGCAATGGGGAGTTTTGTGCAAGCACTAAAGGGTTACAACGCGCTATGCGGAAAGAAGTTCGACGCGCTTGTAGAAGATGTCGAGGGGAAATTCACTAACGCTTGGAAGAAACAACTAGCGCGCGAAGGGAAGGGTACTGGAGCGGGCGACGGGATTTGAACCCGCAACCCTCGGCTTGGGAAGCCGATGCGCTACCATTGCGCCACACCCGCTCGTCAGAGCAAGTATAACGCACTGTCCACACTGTCCAAAAAAGGCGCAAACGCGTCTAAACGTGTGTGCGCTGTGTTTTGTGTGTAAGCCGTAGAAGCTGGCGAAAGCCGCATTATTACTACACAAACGCGCTAATCTCTTTGAAGTGATAGCATTGCGGCAAGGGAGCGGAAGCAACGCCAGCTTCCCAAGCTGGATGTCGCGGGTTCGATCCCCGTCTCCCGCTCCAGGTGAACAGACGAGAGTGCCGCTGCAGCGCGGCAGCACGGTCCTCATTTTCCCGCTTTTGCGGGTCCTCACGGCATGACAACCGGAAATGAAGACGGAGGCGCGGGGGGGGGCCGCGCCTCCGAGGCGGCAAGGAAGCGTCCCGCGCTCAGCGCCAGAGCGGGCGGCCCTTCTTATCGCGGAAGAAGAAGACGTCGTTCTCGCGCTCGATGCCGCGGGCCAGGATGGCGGGCAAATCGCGGTACGTGGTCTTCACGCCAATGAGGATGATGCTGTCCCCCTGCTTCAGGTGGATGCCGTACTCCTCCAGCCACTTGAGAGGGGCAACGTGAACCTCGTACTTCTTGCCATCGACGTTGAACACCAGGTGCGTGCCCACAGTGCCGCTGATCGGGCACTCGTACTCCTTGATGGTTTCGACCGTGCCCTGCAGCCTGACCTCTTCCTTGAGGTTGTATTCGGGAACCGGTCCGGACGCTGGTTTCTGCGCAGCCACCGAGGCAGCCAGCAGCAGGATGGCGATGCCTGCGAGACATGTTTTGAGGACGGTTGTCATAACCTCACCTCCGAGCCCGGCCGGAAGCGGGACGCCCGGGGCGGGCTCTCATTGTTATTAAACCGCGACCAAGCAGAACTGGCGGTGATTGCCGTCACAAGAAGGGGTGATGGTGGGTACGATCTCGTACCTTTCTAGCCGCTGGCAATCGCAGATCAACTGGTCTATATTTCGCCGCAACATGTGGAGCACCGGTTCGCAGGCCCCAACCACCAGGACACCGATCCTGCCTCTGTTGGTAAGCGCAGGGGCGGTGGTGTGCATGGTTGCCGGGATCTGGCTGGGCGATTACGGCATCCGCCGCTTTGAGATCCGAGCGGGCTACTGGCTGGCCACCGCGGCTTACTACAGCGCAATTCCTACGCTAGCGGGAATCGTGGGTGCGGTGACGGGCGCGGTCCTGGGACACAGGGCCCGTCGAGGCTACCCAGGTTTCTTGTCTGCTGCAGCCGTGGTGCTGGCCTACATCGCCGCTGCGGGCTCGATCATGGTGATTGGGAAGGTCCTGGGCATGGATTGGCCGCCCCTGCGCTCGAGCAACGAAGAGCGGGCGGTTGCTGCCCTCAGAACACTGCCTTATTGGTTAGACCAATTCCAGCTCAAGGATCCGCAGCACCGCCTGCCGCGCACCCTAGCGGAATTGGAAGGAGAAGGATTGCCCGCTTTCTGGGCCACAGGCAATTTTTCGGGATACCTATTCACTTATGTACCCGGTCCGCAGGCCGAGGGCCGGGCGCGGTATGCGGTGCTCGCCCGGCCGCGAACATTCGGGAGCAGCGGGCGGGCGAACTTCTATAGCGACGAAACTGGTGTCGTGCGTTGGACCTTGGACGATCGGCCGGCCCGTGCAACAGATGAACCATACGGCGAACCATGACCGCAATGTCACTGCTCGATGCTGCAAGGCAATCCGCGCCTGAATTTGCAATTGGCACTCTGTGAAGTCCGGCTCGGTATAATTCTTCTATCTTGATCCGATTCTGCAGATTCCTTACTTCCCTTCTCATTTTCCTGCTGCCCGGGGCGGTGTGTGCACAGGCGCAGCAACAGGGCAAGACGCTGGTCATCCTGCCGTTCGAGAACGCGTCGGGCGCGCCGGGACTGGAGTGGATCGGGGAGGCGTTCCCGGAGGTGCTGGGGCAGCGGATGGGCTCGGCGACGCTCTATGTGGTGGGGCGCGATGACCGTCTGTATGCCTTCGACCGCATGGGGATCCCGGCGGCGGCGCGGCCCTCGCGGGCGACGGTCTACAAGATCGTGCAGGCCATGGATGTGGACTACGCCGTGCTCGGCCGCTACGCGTTCGACGGGCGGACGTTCACCGCCACGGCGCAACTGCTGGACGTGAAGTCCCTGCGGCTGGGCGCAGAAGCGAAGGAGTCCGGGCCACTGGTGAAGCTGCTGGACGTGCAGAGCGCGCTGGCCTGGGACCTGCTGCGGCAGATCACGCCCAACCTGTTGATGTCGCGCAACGACTTCGTGGCCCTGGCGCCACCGGTGCGGCTGGATGCGCTGGAGAATTACATCCGCGGAGTCATCGCGGCGGAGACCAAGGAGAAGATCCGCTACTTCCGGGAGGCGGTGCGGCGCAACCCGGCCTACTACGAAGCCATGCTGGCGCTGGGCAAGGTGCTCTACGAGACCGGCGACCATCAAGCTTCGGCGGGGTGGCTGGCGCGAATCCCGCGGAACGACGCGCTCGCCCGGGAAGCGCACTTCTATCTTGGGCTCGACTATTTTTACCTCGGGCACTTTGACCGCGCCCAGTATGCGCTGGAGTTTCTGGCCTCGCGGCTGCCGCTGACCGAGGTGCACAACAACCTGGGGGTGATGGCGGCGCGGCGCGGCGACGCCAAGGCGGCCGTGGAGCACTTCCGCAAGGCGGCGGAAGCCGATCCCCGGGATCCGGATTACCACTTCAACCTGGGAGTGGCGCTGGCGCGCGCGGGCGAACCGGAAGATGCCCAGCGCTCCCTGCGCCGGGCCCTGGAACTGGCGCCGGAAGACAGCGAAGTCCAGAGCGTGCTGGAAGGCCTGGCCAAACCGCAGGCGGGAGCGCGACAGCCGCTGGAGCGCATCAAGCTGAATTACGACGAGGCCTCCTACCGGCAGATGGCGCTGCAGATCCAGAACGTCAACGAGCAGCGGCTGGCTTCGATGGACGCGATGTCGCACGCGCGCTTCCACGTGGAGCGGGGGCAGTCGCTCTACGACCAGGGCTTCGTGCTGGATGCCGAAGGCGAGCTGCGGGAAGCCGTGGTGCTCGATCCGACCAACGCCGGGGCGCATGCCGGCCTGGCGGCCGTTTTGGAACGGCTGAATAACATCAGCGGGGCACGCGCCGAGGCGCGGGCGGCGCTGCGGCTGGCCGAGCGCGCCGACGCATTCCTGGTGCTGGCGCGCCTGGACCTGAGAGAGAATAGAGTGGAAGCCGCCGCAGAGAGCATCGCCAAGGCGCTCCAGATCGAACCGCAGAACGCCGAAGCGGCCGCCCTCCAGCGAACGGTGGCCGCACGACTGGCGGAGAAAGCGCCGCCGGGGCAGAAGCCATGACGTCTCGCAGGTTCGCATTCTTGGTTGGTCTCGTAGCCGCCCTGGTGATTCCGGCCATGGCGTCGGCCGACGTGCTGAAGATCGTGGTGGATGACATCATCCATCCCATCACCGAGGAATACATCGAGCGGGCGCTGGAGGAGGCCAAGGCCAGCAAGGCAGACGCGCTGCTGATCGAGCTGCGGACGCCCGGCGGCCTGGACACCTCGACGCGCAAGATCGTGGAACGGATGCTGGCCTCGCCGGTACCGGTGGTGGTTTACGTGACCCCGAGCGGGAGCCGGGCGGCGTCGGCCGGGTTCTTCATCCTGCAGGCGGCGGACGTGGCTGCCATGGCGCCGGGAACGAATACCGGCGCGGCCCATCCGGTGCTGATGGGCGGCAAGGACATCGACGAGAACCTGAAAAAGAAGATGGAAAACGACGCCGCCGCCTTCATGCGCTCCTACGTGAGCAAGCGAGGACGGAATGTGGAAGTGGCGGAGAGCGCGGTGCGGGAGTCCAAGTCGTTCACCGAACAGGAAGCGCTGAAGGAAGGCTTGATCGACTATGTGGCGGACAACGAGCAGAGCCTGCTCGAGCAACTGAGCGGGAAGCCGATCCGGCGCTTCGATGGCAGCACCATCACGCTGGAGCTGAAAGGCGATCCGGTGCGGCCGTTCGAGATGACGCTGCGGCAGAGGATCCTGGCCTACATCATGGATCCCAACGTGGCCTACCTGCTGTTCTCGCTGGGGATGCTGGCGCTGTACGCGGAGTTCAACAATCCGGGAGCCATCCTGCCGGGCGTGGTGGGTGTGATCTGCGTGCTGCTGGCGCTGTTCGCCTTCAACATCCTGCCCACACGTTACGCCGCCCTGCTGCTGATCGTGGCCGCATTCGTGCTGTTCGCGCTGGAAGCCAAGTTCACCAGCCACGGCGTGCTGGGTGCGGGCGGCGTGCTGTGCATGGTGCTGGGCGGGCTGATGCTGATCGATGCACCCATCCCGGAGATGCGGGTACGGTTATGGACCGCGCTCGCGGTGGCGGTCCCTATGGGCGTAATCTCCGTGTTTCTGATGACGCTCGCCTTCCGCGCCCAGATGGCCAAGACGGCCGTGGGACCGGAAACCCTGGTGGGAGCCGTAGGCATCGTGCGGACGCCTCTGGCGCCGAGCGGCAAAGTGTTTGTCCAAGGCGAGCTGTGGAACGCGGTTTCTTCGACGGCGGTAGCGGTGGGAGAAGCGGTGCGGGTCCGCAAGGTCGAAGGACTGGTGCTGGAAGTGGAGCCGGCACCGGGGGCGAGCGCATCGCAAGGCAGCCACGCATCCTCCGCCTGAACACCGGCAGGTTCGCGCGGTCACGGCCGGTTCCTATATCATCCGAACGCAATCCTCTTGGAGGTCTGTCATGGGTTCTCTCGGCATCCCGATCCTGATTCTGGTCGTGTACTTCATCACCTGCATCAAGATCCTGCGGGACTATGAACGGGGCGTGATCTTCCGCCTGGGCAAAGTGCTCAAACAGCCGAAAGGGCCGGGTCTGTTCTTCGTTTTCTGGCCCATCGACCAGATGGTGCGGGTGTCGCTTCGCCAGGAGGCGTTCGACGTTCCGCCGCAGGACATCATCACGCGCGACAACGTCACCCTGAAGGTGAACGCGGTGGTGTTCCTGAAGGTCGTGGACGCCAACAACGCCGTGCTCCAGGTCTCGAACTACCTCTACCAGACGTCGCAGTTCGCACAGACGACGCTGCGCTCCGTGCTCGGCGAAGTGGAACTGGACGAGCTGCTGGCCCACCGGGAAAAGCTCAACCTGCGCATCCAGTCGATCCTGGACCAGCACACCGCGCCCTGGGGCGTGAAGGTGGTCAACGTCGAGGTGAAGCAGGTGGACCTGCCGGAAACGATGCTGCGCGCCATGGCCAAGCAGGCGGAGGCGGAGCGCGAGAAACGGTCGAAGATCATCCATGCCGAAGGCGAGTATTCGGCCTCGCAGCGGCTGGCGGACGCCGCCAAAGTGCTGGCCACCGAGCCCATCACGCTGCAGCTCCGCTACCTGCAAACGCTGACCGAGATCGGCGTGGAGAAGAACACCACCATCGTCTTCCCGCTGCCGGTGGACATCGTCAGCGGGCTGACCAAGCTCATCGAAAAGGCGCAGAAAAGCTAGGCGAAGCCGGCAGGCTGTCCGGGCCAAGGGGATTACTTTCTAATAACTAACGAGGTTCCGCCCGCTCCAGACGGCGCGCGTTTGTCCTAAGATGGGGCGCATGGAACTGACCGAGAACTTGCTGACGGAAACCGAAGAAGTCCCGGAAACCACGCTCGGAACCGGACGTTTGCTGGGGATCTTTTTCGCCTTGGTGCTGGTGTGCGCGTTGTTCTTCGGCTTCGGCTACACGCTGGGACGGAGCACGGGCACAGCCCAGGCGGCGACGATTGATGCCTCGGCAGTGACGATACCGACAACGCCCGACGCCAACAGCGCCACCAAGCCTTCCGCAGCCAACGAGTGCACAGGAAGCGATTGCGGCGCGGCTCCGCAGGACCTGACCTTCTATAAGGCCGTGGAGCAGAAGGACGCGCAACCGGCGCTCGCCAAGCCTGAAGAAACGAAGCCCGCAGTGGAGACGCCCAAGTCTCCGACGGTCACGACACCCAAGATGCCCGCCGGTTTCGTGGTCCAGGTTGCCGCATTGACCAAGCGCGATGACGCCGATGCCATGGTGAAGGCGCTGCACCGCAAGAACTACCCGGTGTTCGTGATGAACGCGCCCGGCGACCGCTACTATCGCGTGCAGGTGGGTCCGTATCCCACGCGCAACGAGGCCACCATGATGCAGGACCGCCTGCGGCACGACGGGTACAAAGCAATCGTAAAGAAGTAGGCTGAGTCGAGTCGGACAACCCCTCCCAGTGCGGAGGGGTTTTTGTTTCTGGGTTCGAACGCGGGCAAGATGCCCGCGCGCCAGCCGGCGAGGACGCCGGCGCTACCATTACAGGTCGCTGTCGAAGCGCTGTTCGCGGAACGGGTCGCCGTACATGTGGTAGCCGTTCTGCTCCCAGAAGCCGGGCTGGTCGTGGTCGAGGAACTCCAGGCCGCGCACCCACTTCACCGATTTCCAGGCGTAGAGATGGGGCACGATGAGGCGCAGGGGATAGCCGTGCTCGGGCGTGAGCGGCCGACCGTCATGGTGGGTGGCAAACAGGACGCCCTCGCGGTCGAGGTCGGCGAGCGGAACATTGGCGGTATAGCCCTGCTCGGCGTGGACCAGGACGTAGGCGGCGCGAGGCTTGAGGCGCACCAGGTTGAGGACTTCTCGAAAGGCGACGCCCTCCCACACATTGTCAAAGCGGCTCCAGCGGGTCACACAGTGGAAGTCGCTGGTGGAGCGCGTGCGCGGCAGGCGGTTGAACTCCTCCCATGTCAGCCGGACTTCGCTCTCAACCAGCCCGCGCATGCAGAAGTCCCAGCGCGCCGCATCGAAGCGAGGGATGGAGCCGTAGTGCAGCACGGGCCACTTCAGGGTCAAGGCCTGGCCGGGCGGCAGGCGGCCTTCGTCGCGCATTTTCCGCTCCCGTTGCTTGCGCTCATCGCCTTCCAAAAGCATGGCTTCCCTCGCCTTCCAGTAGCGATGAGATGCGGCAGACGGGGAAGGGTTGCGACCGAGAAACGGGTAGACAAACTTTTTCGCAACCTTCGACATTGACATGCATCAATGTATGCTGTATAGATGGATGTCGATATGACGACCAAGACGACCAAGGTGGGAGAAGTGCTGGACGTGCTGGCCGACCCCACTCGGCGGAAAATCCTCAAGGCACTCAAGGAAAAGGGTTGCTGTTCGATCGGCAAGCCCTTTGGGATGTGCGCCTGCGACATCGAGCAGAAAGTAGGTCTTTCGCAGCCGACCGTGTCTCACCACATGTCGGTATTGCGCAAGGCGGGTCTGGTGGAAGCTGAAAAGTTCGGGCAGTGGATGTGGTACCGGCGCAACGAAAAAGCGCTCAAAGAATTTGCCGAGGCGCTGGCAGAAGAACTGTGAAAGGCCAGTGGCCAGCGGTCCGTGGCCAGTGGCCAGTGGTCAGTAAAAGGAGAACAACCATGGGTACGGTGAAAGACGTCAGCGGCGCGGCAACCGCCCAGGAGAGAGACCTCCTGGTAGAAGCAGTACGCGCACGCTATGGGAACATCGCGCGCGAAAAGAGCGGTTGTGGATGTTCGCCCACGGCCGAGCCGACGGCCATCGGATACTCGGCTGAGGATCTGGCAGCGGCGGGCAGCGCCAACCTGGGGCTGGGATGCGGCAACCCCTTGGCGCTGGCCGCGATCCAGCCGGGGATGACGGTGCTCGATCTGGGCAGCGGCGCCGGGTTCGATGCGTTTCTCTCGGCGAAGCAAGTGGGGCCGGGCGGGCGGGTCATCGGCGTGGACATGACCGACGACATGTTGAACCTGGCGCGGGAAAACGCCCGCCGCCTGGGCGCCGACAACGTGGAGTTTCGCAAAGGCTACATCGAGCGCTTGCCGGTGGAGGACGGCAGCGTCGATCTCGCCATCAGCAATTGCGTCATCAATCTGAGCACGGACAAGCCGGCTGTATTCCGCGAGTTGTACCGGGTCCTGAAGCCCGGAGGGCAGTTCGCTATTAGCGACATCGTGCTGCTGAGGCCGCTGCCCGAATCCATCGCCGCCGACATCAACGCCTACGTGGGCTGCATCGCCGGGGCAAGCCTGCTGGGAGATTATCTGAGCTTGGCCTTCCAAGCCGGCTTCCGCGAGCTTTCCCTGCCGCAAATCACCAGCGGGCAGGAGCTGCTCGGCGCCCTAGCACACGGAGCAGAAGCGATCGCAGTCGAGCAGCGTTTCGGACGCGCGGCTCTGCGGGAGGCTGCCTCCGCCGTGGTCTCGGCGAGAATGCACGGCCGCAAACTCAAGACAAGCTGACTTGGACCTCTCGAGGACTGGGAGTTTTGTTTGCACGCGTACATTGATGGTAGTCGATACACAAAGGAGATGAGCATGGAAAACAAGCTGCACGTTTCGCTGGACGTTGTAAACCTGGACAAGTCGGTGAGGTTCTACACGGCGCTGTTCGGCGCTCAGCCCACCAAGCTGAAGCCGGGGTACGCCAAGTTCGATCTGGCCGCACCGGCCGTCAACCTGACCATGCAGGAGAAAGAGCACTGTTGCCTGCAGGGCCTGAGCCACCTGGGCATCCGCGTGGATTCGACGGCGGAAGTACTGGAATACAAGCGCCGCCTCTCCGAGGCCGGGATCAAGACCACGGACGAGATGAACACGACGTGCTGCTACGCGGTGCAGGACAAGATCTGGGCGACGGATCCCTCCGGCTACCGCTGGGAGGTCTACGTCTTCAAGGGCGATGCGGAGGAGGCCAGCGATGCGAAGGACGTCGGCAAGGAGTTCCAGAAGGCGTGCTGCGTCTGAAGGAGCAGTGGCTAGTGGTCGGCGGTTCGTGGCTGAAAAGCAAAGGCCCGGAGCACCGGGCCTCTTACGTTAACAGCAGGCGCTAGCGGCGAACGGCGGCGGCGAACAGATCCGATTGAATCAGGGCCTGAAAGCGCTTGTCGTCGGTGTGGAAGCGCATGCGGACGTTGCCTCCGTCGGAGCTCACCTTGAGTTCGTCGAGGATCTCCTTGTCAGCGCCACTGGAGTTCATCTTGCGGTAGAGGACGCCCGCCTGGATGAGCGAGGAGAGGGTGGCGGCGGTGAAATTGTCGGAGGTGATGATGTCCAGATCGAAGTCGATGCCGCTGTCGAAGTCCATGCGGTAGCGGGAGCCTTGGAGGCGCTTTTTGACGGTCTCAAAATCGGCCAGCCGGGCCGCCTCGCCGAGCGACGACCGCAGCATGAACTGGGTGCCGGCCGGATCCAACACGCTCCACAGCGCACCGCTCTCCACCGCCGTCATCATGTCCGCGACCTGGGGATTGCTGTTCAGGCTCTCGCCTTCGCCGAAAAAGGTATCGAGCGCGGTGTGCACTGCGGATAACTCGCCAAAGACCATAGTGGAGTCATCGAGCAGCGCCATGCGCACCGCTTCGCCCATGGGATAGATGTCGGTGGCACGGTACTTCTGGGGTGTGATCTTCTGCCGGCGCATGCGCTGCTGCACCTGCTTCAAAGCGAACTGTCCCTGAGCGATGCCCAGCAGGCGTGTCCCCTTCTCCGGGACGCGGAAGCTGGCGAAGGTCAACTGGTCCAGATCGCGGTCAGGGTCGATGCCGACCTTGCGCAGGGTGGTCTCGAACTGCTTGAGTTCCTGCGGCAGGGCGCGCTCCTTGAGGGCCAGGGCTGAGGCCGAAGCGCCTACCTTGCGGTAGTCCACCGAGATGATCTGCTGCACTTGCGCGGGGATAACGCTGCGGGACGCTGTGCCCAGGGATGCCGCCCAGGCGGGCGCCGCGAGAACGATCAGAACGAGACCAGCAGCCAACTTTCGCATGATGCCCATTATAGAGGCGTTTCGGGGCACATACGGTTGCCCGCAGTGGTAATCATCGGTTCATGCTTGCCCAGTGTCCTTCGGGGTGCTGGGAAGCCATCCGCGAAGCGTCAGGAGCGCAGAGACGCCATCGCTTGCCGGGTCTCGGCAGTGAAGGCAGCGTCCTTCTCCGCCAGAGACTGCAAATTGATCTCCACGTTGGCCAGCGCGCCTTCAAGGGCGGCGCGAGCCAGCGCAGCGGCGGTGGTCAGGTCCGACGCCATGTTGGGATTGGTGATTGGGCCTAGTTCGGAGACGAGACCGGCCACTTCCCTTGCCCGGCGAGCGACTTCGAGTGGAACGTTGGTAGCGCCCTTGAGTGCCGGAACGATCAGCGCATCGCCGTTGGAAGCGGACTTGGCCGCCTGGTAAGCCTTCCTCACCTGGTTGTAGGAGTCGGCGTCGGCGTCGATGGCGGCTTTGAGTTCCTCGCGCAGGCGGCCGAGACGGGCGATGGCGTCGCTGAGGCGGGCCTCATGCTGCGCGTTGGCCTTCTTGCCGCGGGACATGGCGGCGACCATGTGGGCGAGGGCCGCGGCCATGGCTCCGGCCGCGGCGGCGGCGCTTCCCCCGCCGGGCGTAGCCGTGGGCGCGGCGAGTTGCTCGACGAAGGGCTCGACTCCGGCGCGCAGGCCTCCGACCGCCAGCTTGCCTCCCATCACTGCGTTCAAACGGTTTTCCAGGATGAGAAAGGAATCGAAGTTGCCGATCTGCAGGAACCATTCGGCGGCATTCTCCAGCGCCCGCTTGGGGATGAGGCCGACGATTTCGCTGGAGACCGGCAGGACGCCGTAACGAGCGGCTTCGCGGCGCACGAATTCGAATACGCGCGCAATGGGCGTCTGCTCGAAGTCGGTAAGGTTCATGGACACCTGGGCCAGGTTGCGTACCAGGAATCCCGCCGCCTTCACATAGCGCAGGCCGCCGCTGGAGAAGCGCACTGCCTTGGCAACTTTCTTCGCCACCTCGACGTCCGAAGTATTGAGGTAGATGTTGTAGGCAATGAGGAACTTGCGGGCTCCTACCACGGTGGCGCCGGCGGTGGGATGCAGGCGCGGCTCGCCGAAGTCGGGGCGGCGGGCGGGGTTGGTTGCAATCTCCTCGCGCACCCCTTCGAATTGCCCACGACGGATGTTCTCCAGATTGACGCGTTCAGGAGTAGTCGCGGCGGCTTCGTAGAGATACACAGGGATTTGATAACGCTTCCAGATTTCCTGGCCCACGTGGCGCGCGAGGGCAACGCAGTCCTCCAGGGACACACCCTCGATGGGGATGAACGGCACCACGTCCGCTGCGCCCAGGCGGGGATGCTCGCCGCGATGCTGGTTCAGGTCGATGAGTTCGGCCGCCTTGCCCACGCCGCGGATGGCGGCCTCCGCGATGGCATCGCGCTCGCCCACCAGGGTGATGACACAGCGGTTATGGTCGGCGTCCATCTCGCGATCGAGCAGGTAGACGCCGGGTGTTTTCATGGCTTCGACAATGGCATCCACCTTGGCCCGGTCGCGGCCTTCGGAGAAGTTGGGCACGCACTCGACCAGCGTCGACATGGACCCAAGCATAGCGGTGCAGGCAGGGCGCCGCAACCCCGGCCCTGGAGGGCTAGCGCGCGGCTTCGAGGTACAGGCGCGCGGCTACTTGAACCAAGAGTAGCCCAGGGTGAACTGGACGCTGTTGATACCCGGGTTGGGCGACTCCAGGCCGGCGTTGGAGATGTGGACGTAACGAGCGGCCACGCTCCAGGCGCGCTTTTCGCGGGTGAAGAACTGAAGGCCGAAGGCGGCCTGGGGGGTGAAGTTCACGGTGCTGGTGAACTCTGGGACCGAGGTGCGCGTGAACAGAAGGCCTCCACCGGCTTCGAAATAGGGGACGACGCGGCGCTTGCTGGTGAAGTTCCACTTGAAGAGGCCCGGCGTAAGGCCAAAGCCGTAGACAGTGGTGCGCTGGAACACCACGTAAGCGGGAATAAATTCACCCACAATTTCCAGATTGCCGCGCAGGAAGCCGGGGCCGCGTTGGCCGGTCATAACGCGGCCCACGCGGAAGCCGGCGTTGAAAAAGCCCGTATCCTCCACGCCGCCGGGGACGCTGGTGCCGCCCCCGACCCAGGGTCCGAGCTCCCAGGTGCCTTTGGTAGCCAGAGCCAAGGAAGCGTCTTGAGCGAGAGCGAGGGTACCGGCGAGCAGCAGGCAGAGGCAGATGAGTGGTTTCATGGGACGTTCCGGGATATAGTCGCAGTACTCTAGCAGCACACGGCGCAACAGGCGAGTGATTGTTGTGGTGCGGCGCGGGAAGCAGCGGCAGGAAAGTCAGCTCGCAACCTGTTCGAGCTGGGTTTCGTCCACGTCGAAGTTGGAGTAGACGTGCTGGACGTCGTCGTGCTCCTCCAGCGCTTCGACCAGACGGATCATCTGCTGGGCCGCGGCGCCCTCGAGCTTGACGTAGTTCTGCGGCAGCATGGCGATCTCCGACACGGCCACTTCGAGCCCCGCCTTTTTCACCGCTTCGAGCACGGCCTCGTAGCTTGCGGGGTCGGTAATCACTTCCCAGTTGGAGCCGTCGTCGCGCAGGTCTTCTCCGCCCGCTTCCAGGATGATGTTCATCAGCTCATCTTCCGAAGCCGCTGACTTGGGCACAACGATGTAGCCCTTCTTGTGGAACATCCAGGCCACGGAACCGGCTTCGCTCATGTTGCCGCCGTTCTTGCTGAAGACATGCCGGATCTCGCTTACCGTGCGGTTACGGTTGTCGGAAGAGATTTCCGCCAGGATGGCGACGCCGCCTGGGCCGTAGCCTTCGAGCTGGAACTCCTCATAGACGGCGCCGGGCAATTCGCCGGTGCCGCGCTGGATGGCGCGCTTGATGTTGTCCGCCGGCATGTTCTCCGCCTTGGCGGCGGCGATGGCGGTGCGCAGGCGCGGGTTCTTGTCCGGGTCGCCGCCCGACTTGGCCGCCATGGTGATCTCGCGAATCAGGCGGGTAAAGATCTTGCCGCGCCGGGCGTCCGCCGCGCTCTTCTTGTGCTTAATTGTGGCCCATTTGGAATGGCCGGACATGAGGACCTCGATCTTGAAGGACTGGACCAGCGCGGGAAGAATGGCAGACGCGCTGCTATCCGTGCAGACAAACTGCGATTATAACACGCGCGAAATGGCCGTCACCGCAGCGGTTGTCCTTGCCTGGCTCTTGACCGAAACGTATAGACCACAGCCAGCAGCGGCGGCGCCAGCAGCACTCCCCAGAAGGGAATCAGGATGCCCAGAACAATGGGCGCGAGAATCGAGGCCCAGATGGGCACCCTGGCCGTACGCTTGAGCAGGTAGGGCTGAAGCAGCAGGCCGTCTACGACGACGATACCGGCATAGAGAATCAGGACGTGGGCCGCCCCTTCCCAGCCGGAACTCCAGCCGGCCGCCAGCGCCGGGCCGATCAGTCCGAGTACCGGGCCGAGATGCGGAATGTACTGGAGTACTGCGGCCAGCACCGCCCACAGCGGCGCCCAAGGCACACCCAGAGCCAGGAGTCCGGCCAGCCACAGCAGGCCAACCAAGACCGCGTCCAGGGTCTGGGCTACGAACCAACGCCACAGGCCAGTGGCGGCAGTGCGCACGTGCTGTTCGAACTCGTTCACCGTGGTACTCCTTATTGTGCTCCGGTTGTAAACCCCTCGGAGCGTCAATCCGTCCAATAGCAGTGACGGAAGCATCGTGGCCATCTTGGAGAGGGCGCTGACAACGGCGGGGCTGGCGCGGGTGGCGCAAGGCATTGCGCCGGAGGAGTTCGACGCCATCGTCCGGCAGCATCAGCAGCGTATCTATCGCATCCTGCTCGCACTGCTGCGCGATCCGGACGAGGCCGACACCCTTACCCAGGAATGCTTCCTGCGTGCCTACCGCAAGCGAGGCAGCTTCCGCGGCGAGGCGGCAGTAGGGACATGGCTGGTGCGCATCGCCCTGAATCTGGCCCACGAGCAGCGCCGCAGTCCACGGGTGGCGTTCTGGCGGCGGTTGTTCCATCGCGACCGGGAAGAATTGCACAGGGTGGAACGAGCGGTAGCAGCCCACGAGCCATCGCCCGAGCAGCAAGCGTCGGCACGGCAGGAGGCGGCGGCCGTCTGGCAAGTGGTGGCAACGCTCTCCCCGCGGCAGCGGGCCATCTTCGTCCTTCGCTACGCGGAAGAGATGACGCTGAATGAGATCGCCCAGGCCATGGACCTCGAGGTCGGTACGGTCAAGGTGCATCTGTCGCGTGCGCTGGCCGCGGTGCGGCTGCGCCTGGGTGAAAGGAGGCAGACGTGAGGGAATCCGAACTATCCCACGATGAGCGCATGGCCACCGCGCTGGCGGCCTTTGCCGCATCGGTGCGTGAGCAGGGCGAGCGGCCGGAGGCGTATTGGTTCCGCCAGCGGGTCTGTATCGCGGACGGCATCGCACAGCACGAGCGCTCCTCTTCCCTGCGTTTGGCCTGGGCCGGAGCCCTGGCCGTGGTGACGCTGGCCGCGCTGATGGTCACCGGTTCGCAGCCGCCCATGCCGCGCGGAGTGGCATATGACCCCGACCACGACCTGCTGCTGCGCGTGGAGAATGCCACCCGACGTCCGGTGCCCAAGGCCCTGGACCCGGCACTGCTGCTGGCCCAGGAAATGGAACGATCGGCGCAGTCCCAGGATGCAAAACCGTAGTCAAACAGGAGAACAAACCATGAAACTCGCGTCAGTCCTGATCGGCCTCGCTCTAGCGGCACCCCTGATGGCCGCCCAACAAGGACCTTCCCCGGCTGCCAAACCGGCTCCGGCCGCGACTCCGGCCCCGGAGTGGCATCCGCGAGCGCGTACTCCGGCACCGCCGGAGCCGCCGGGTCAGCCGCATCCCCACGGTCTGGGCAAGTGGTGGAAGGACTCGAAGGTCGCCGCCGAGCTGCAGCTCAGCGAGGCGCAGATCAAGCAGATCGAGCAGACGTTCCTGGAGCACCGGCTGAAGCTGATCGACCTGCGGGCCAACCTGGAGCGCGAAGAGACCAAGCTCCAGCCCCTGATAGAGGCCGATCAGCCTGATGAGGCGCAGGTAGGCGCACAGGTCGATCGTCTGGTGGCCGCACGCGGCCAACTGGAAAAAGCCAATACCATGATGATGCTCGCCATCCGCAAGGTGCTGACGGTGGAGCAGTGGAAGAAGCTGCAATCCATCAAGGGCGAGCGCGACCGCGTGTTCTTCTTCCACGCCGCCCCGGCCCCAGCGGTCATGTCCCTGCCTCCGGGCGAGATGGAATTCGAGGAACCGCTCTAGACCTCACGAGGGCACGGCCCACCCGTGCCCTCATCCTCGCTCAGCCGCATTGGCCGCCGATGGTAGACTGAAACGTGGCAGCGGCCACCGAGGACAAGCGGCAATGAAGTTCGGCGTGGTGGTCTTCCCCGGCTCGAACTGCGAGCACGATGCCTGGTACGCCGTGGGGGCGGTCGCCCGGCAACCGGTCACCTACCTTTGGCACGACTCGGCCGATCTCGAGAACTGCGACGCCATCATCATCCCGGGCGGGTTCGCCTTCGGTGACTACCTGCGCACCGGGGCCATCGCAAGGTTCTCGCCGGTGATGGAGTCGGTGGCTCGCTTTGCCCGCGGCGGCGGCATCGTCCTGGGCATCTGCAACGGCTTCCAGATCCTGTGCGAAGCCGGCCTGCTACCGGGCGCACTGATGCGCAACGTAGGGTTGCGCTACATCTGCCGCCAGGTTCACCTGCGGGTGGAGAACGCGGACACGCCCTTCACCAATGCTTGCCGCAAGGGCGAGGTTTTGCAGATCCCCATCGGGCACATGGATGGGAACTACTTCTGCGATCCGCAGACGCTGGACGCCCTGCGGCGTGACGACCGCATCCTATTCCGTTACTCGACGCCGGAGGGCGAGGTCACGCCGGCCGCCAATCCCAACGGCTCGCTGGACAATATCGCCGGCATCTGCAGCGAGGGGCGCAACGTCTGCGGCATGATGCCCCACCCCGACCGCTCCAGCGAACTCCGGTTGGGTTCAGCCGACGGACTGAAGATCTTTCAGTCCATGGTCGCCGCCATGGCGACCAAGTAGCTACTTCGCGAACGCTTCCTTGTTCACCACGTACGGCATCCGGGTGACGTCGCCGCCATAGTTCCCTTCCAAGACGTCGATCAACCCTTGAATGCAGCGGCCGGCCATGCCCTTATCGGGGTCGGTGGAGAGCCGCGTGATGCGGGCGCCGGACGCGAAGTGGTGGAAGATGCGGCAGCGGTCCCAGATCTCGGGGTCGCGCAGGGGCGAATCCGGCGGCAGAGGCTCCTTCTCGAACACGTCAAGAGCCGCCCCGGCAATCCAACGCTCCTTGAGCGCGCGCGCCAGTGCCCTCTCATCTACCACCGGCCCACGCGAGGTATTCACCAGGTAGGCCGTCGGCTTCATCAGGCGCAACGTTCGCTCGTTTACCAGGTGATAGGTGGGCGTCTCGCTCTCCCCTTCCCGCAGCAGCGGCACGTGCAGGCTGATGTAATCGGCCTCGCGCAGCGCCTCCTCCAGCGTCACATACCTGATCCAGGTCTTCTCCTTCTGCAGGCCGCGCGCGTGCCGCAGATCCATCAACTCCTGGATGGATTCGACGAAGGCATGGTTCTGGTACACGGGGTCGTAGCACAGCATGTTCATGTCAAAACCGGAGGCCTTCTTGATCAGCGCCAGCCCGATGCGCCCCGTGCCGATGACGGCCAGCGTCTTGCCGGTCACTTCATCGCCGAGGAACGGCAGGAAGGGATGCCACGAGCGCCACTTGTTTTCGCGCACCAGGTGCTCGCTCACCCACAGCTTCCGCGCTACCGAGGCAAGGATGAAGAAAGCGAACTCGGCCGTGGCCTCGGTCAGTACATCCGCCGTGTGCGTAAAGGGGATCTTGTGGCGGTTGGCGGCGGCGCGGTCGATGTTGTCGAAGCCGACGGCGTCCTGCGCCACCACCTTGAGCGTGCCCGCACCCGCCGCGAACACTTCCGCATCAATCGGGTCGCGCAGCGTGGTGATGAGGCCGTCGATGCCGGAGCGCACTTTTTCCAGGATCAGCAATTTCGGCGGCGCCTCCGGGCTGGGATAGACCTCGAGCTGGTAGCCGCGCTGGCGCAGCAGGTTCTCGGCGTCCTCGCCGATGTGGCAGGTGGCAAACACACGGAAGCGGGGGTGGTCGCTCATGGTCCTCTGCAACGGGAGTTTTCTCTGCCGGGATGCAGAAGGCGGCCGGGGCTCACCGACGCGCCGGGCCGCTAGGGATGGGATTCTATCGTACCGCCGCCAGATGTTCCTCGCAGGCGTGCGCTCTCTTGATGCGCATGAGCTCGGCCGCCTTGTGGGCGATGTGCTCGGCGCTGACCTCGAACTCTTTGATCAGTTCCCAGGGAGCGCCCGATTCGCCGAAGCGGTCCTTCACCCCTATGGCTCCGGTGAGCACCGGCAGGCCATACAGGTCCGCGCGTTCCGTCAGGATGCCGCTGACCCGCCACGCCAGAGCGCCGATCTGGTGCTCTTCGGCGGTAAGGACAATCCCGGTCTCGCGCGCCGCGCGCACCAGGGCGGCTTCATCGATCGGCTTCAGCGTGTGCAGGTTGATCACCCGCGTCTCGTAGCCGAACTCCCGTTTGAGAATGTACGCGGCGCGCATGGCCTCCGGCACCATGGGTCCGCAGGCCACGATGGAAAGGTCCTCCTGCTCGTCGGGGTAGTCGCTCGCCAGAACGGTCTCGAAGGCGTCGGCAAACTGATTCGCCTCGCGCCGCAGCCGGATGACGTTGGCCTTGCCAAAGACGAAAGGAGTCTCCGGCCCGGTGACAATGGGCGTCGCCTCCCGCGCGAAGCGCAGGAACTTGGGCCCCACATGCTGCAGTAGCAGGTAGTTCGAGGCTTTCCTAGTCTCGACCGCGTCACACGGCACCACCACTACCATGTTGGGCATGCCGCACATGGCGAACAGGTCCTCCAAGGCCTGATGCGTCGCGCCGTCGGGTCCGACGGAGACGCCGCCGTGCGCTCCCGCGACGAACACATTGAAGTTGCCGTAGCAGACCGAGACGCGCAATTGATCCAGGTTTCTCGCCGCCGCGAACGTGCTGTAGGTGCCGAACACCGGCAGCTTCCCTTCCTTCGCTAGCCCCGCAGCGGCGGCGGTGGCAGATTGCTCCGCGATGCCCAGGCTGATCCAGCGCGCTTTGCGCTCCGGCTTGCCGGCGTAGAACTCGCTGATGGTGATGGACCCGGAGATGTCCAGGCCGAGGCAGACCACGCGCTCGTCGTCCCCGTTCTCTTGCAAGGACTGCCCGAAGCCCTTGCGCGTGGGCTCCATCTTCACGCGCATGGTCTGGCCCGCATTCCACCAGTAGTCGCGACTGAACTTGGGCAGCTTGGCGGCCAATTGCGCTTCGGCCTCAACCTGATATCGGCGGGCCTTCTCCAGCAGATCCTGGTGCGGGACCTTGTCCAGCAACCCCAATTCTGTCAGGCCCTGCAGCATCTCCTCATGGTTGGGAGCCTTGCCGTGCCATCCGGCGACGTTCTCCATGAAGCTGACGCCCTTCCCCTTGACGGTTTCAGCGATGATCAGAACCGGCTTGCCGCGACCTGCTTTGGCGGTCTCCAAAGCCTCAATGATCTCGCTCATATCGTGGCCGTTGATGCGCAGCACCTCCCAGCCAAAGGCGCGGTACTTGGCTTCCAGAGGCTCGATGTTCATCACCTCGGCTACCGGGCCGTCGATCTGCAGCCGGTTGCTGTCAACGATGCCAATCAGCTTTTCCAACTTGTAGTGAGCCGCTTCCATGACCGCTTCCCAGATGTTGCCTTCCTGCTGCTCGCCGTCTCCCATGATGCAGAAAGTGTTGTAATCCTTGCCCTTGAGCTTGCCCGCCAGAGCCACGCCTACGGCAACGCTCAGGCCCTGGCCGAGCGACCCGCTCGATACCTCCACGCCCGGCACCTTCAGCCAATGCGGGTGCCCCTGGTAAGGCGAGTACAGCTTGCGGAGCGTTACCACCTCCGCGGGAGGGTAAAAGCCAGCGAAGGCCAGGCCGAGATAAAGCGCCGGCGCCTTGTGCCCTGCGGACCAAATGATGCGGTCGCGGTCTTCCCATTCAGGATTCGCTGGATCGTGGTCCGCCACCTTGAGATAGAGGGCGGCCACGATGTCCAGGATGGAGAGGGTTCCACCAGCATGTCCGGAGCCGGCAGCGCACAGCACCACCAAGTCATAGCCACGCATCAGGTTGGCCAGCTCGGTCAGCTCTTCGATGGAATAGTCCCGGATGCGCTTCCCTGACTTCGAATCCACAAGTGCCATAGATCTCCCCCAGCAGGCAAACTTCACCCGCTGGCCAAGCCTAGGACGCCTGGTGCGGCAGGCGCGGTGAGCAAGGTCACAGAAGAGCGTGATGAGCCCGGGCGCGCCAATTTCGCTCTGTTCCAGGGCTGAGGAATCCGGGATCGGCGTCGGTTGGGTGGCCGCTTCAGACCTTCTTCTTTTTGGTCCAGTCTTCGATGCGGTCCAAGGCCTTTTCGAGGTTCTCGATGGAGTTGGCGATGCTCAAGCGAAGATAGCCTTCACCGAATTTGCCGAACGCGGTGCCCGAAAGAACGGCCACTCCGGCTTCTTCGAGCAACGCGTCCGCCAGTTTCTTGGAGGGCCAGCCTGTGCCGGTGATGTTGGGGAAGACGTAGAAGGCGCCGCGCGGCGTGCGACAGGTGAAGCCCGGGATGCGATTGAGGCGCTCCACAACGACATCGCGGCGGCGGCGGAACTCGTCGCACATCTTGCCCACCGAGCTTTGGTCTCCGCGCAGCGCTTCGATCCCCGCCACCTGCGTAAAGCTGGCAGTGCAGGAAGTGGCGTTGGTCTGCAGGCGAGCCACCTGGGTGGCCAGGTCGGCGCGCATCACACCATATCCCATACGCCAGCCGGTCATGGCGTAAGTCTTGGAGAAGCCGTCCAGCAGGATGACCCTGTCTTTCCACCCGTCGAGCGAAAGGATGGAATGGTGCTGACCGTCGAAGATCAAGCGGCTGTAGATTTCGTCAGAGAGCACCATGATGTCGCGGTCGCCGATGGCGCGGGCAAGGGCGCGCAGGTCGCCTTCCTCCAGCATGCCGCCGGTCGGGTTCTGCGGCGAGTTCAGGATGACCAGTCGGGTCCGGTCCGTGATGAGGGAAGCGAACTCGTCCACGTCCAGGCGGAAGTCCATCTCCTCACGCAGGCGGATGGGCACCGGCGTCGCGCCCAGGAACTCGATCATAGACTCGTAGATGGGGTAGCCCGGGTTGGGATAGATGACCTCATCTCCTTCTTCAACCAATGCCAGGATGCTGAAGAAAATAATGGGCTTGCCCCCGGGTACTACCACCACTTCGTCCGGCGAGACAGAGACGTGCCGGGTGCGGCTGACTTCTTCTGCGATGGCCTGGCGCAGTTCGGGCAGTCCGGCCGCGGGCCCGTAGTGGGTCCAGCCACTCTGCAGGGCATCCACACCCGCTTCGACGATGTTGACCGGCGTATCGAAGTCCGGCTCGCCGATCTCCAAGTGAATGACATCGCGACCCTTGGCCTCGAGCGCGCGGGCCCTCACCAGCACCTCGAAGGCCGTTTCGGTGCCCAACCGTGCCATACGACGGGCCAGGCGCAACTCGGTTTGCGTGGTGCGAGCCATGAGACTCGCCATTATAGCGCGCGGAACACCCCAAGGCCGGTGACCAATCGGGTCCGCCGGTATCGGGAATCGTGATATGCTCGCCCGCTCCGGGAACATAGCGGCGAGGAATTTGGCTTCATATCACAAAGTACTTGACAACAATCAAGGAAACCTTCATGCTCTCCAAACCGGAACCCGAGCCCATGGAGCAGGCGCCCGCCTATCGCAGTCCGCACGAGGAGCTGGCCTACATCCGGCGCACACTGGATGCCGCCGGCAGGCTCTCCAGCGTCTCCGGCCGCGGCCTGGTGATGATCGGGTTCCTGGGGCTGGGCGCCGTGGCCGTCAACGCCTTGGCGACCGGAGCACCCTGGCAGGCAGGCGCCGGCATGGAGGCGCTGGGCGTGTGGGCCGTGTGCCTGGTGGCCTCGTTCGCCGTGGGCGTCGCCAGCATGGATCACAAGGCCCGCCGCATGGGCCAGCGCCTGTGGACGCCGGTGCTGCAGAAGGCGCTCTGGAGCTACGCCTCGGCCATGGCGGTGGGAGCCATCCTGAGTTTCGCCGTAGTGCGCGCCGGAAGGCCGGCGCTGCTCCCTGCCCTGTGGATGGGCTGCTATGGCGCTGCCCTTACGTCCACGGGAGTGTTTTCCGTTTCCCCCGTACGCTGGATGGGCATCTCGTTCCTGATTCTTTCCCTGATTGCGGCGCTGGCTCCGACGTCGGCCGGACTGGCTCTGCTGGCGCTGGGTTTCGGCTGGCTGCACATCGGCTTCGGCGCCTACATCGCCCGGAGGCACGATGGCTAGGCGCAAGCACCCGCCCGTACCGGGCGCGCTCGACCAGTTGATCCACGAACGCCTGCGTTTGGGGATCGTGTGCACCCTGGCCGTGCAAGACTCGCTCTCCTTCACCGAGCTGCGCGACCTGCTGGAAACCACCGACGGCAACCTGAGCGTGCAGGCCCGCAAGCTGGAGGAGGCGGGTTACATCCGTTGCTCCAAGCGCTTCGAGGAACGCCGGCCGCGGACGACCTACCGCCTGACTCCCAGGGGCCGCGCCGCGCTCGAGGACTACCTGCAGACCTTGTCGGACATGTTGCCGCCGCTTGAGCAGGTGCGGCATTCCTCCGCCGCCCGCCGCTCCCCGCTGCGTCCCGTCCCCGCCGAAGGTTAACCGATGCCCGAGTGCACAAGCCCTTCCAGGTGCCGGCACACACTTTACGTCATAAAGTCTAGACCTCCATTTCCGGTGTCCAACTCTCCTGTTAGCCATGCAATCCGACGACAAGGAGCCGTTCTCCCATGTTCAAACGAATCGCCGCGCTGGTGTTCATCTTTGTTTGTACCTCTGTCGCCTGGGTCATCCTGGGCTCGACTATCTTCGCCCGCACATATGACACCTCCAGCCGCCTGAAGGGCGCCGTGGCCTCCACCTGGGGCGCGGCGCAGGAGCAGCGCCCGCCGACGGCCACGTATTTGCGCAGCGAGTCCCGCACTGATGTCTCGCTCGTGGATGGCAGGAAGGTAGAGCGCGAATACCAGACCCGCGTGCCCGTGCCGCTCGAACTGGTCAGCAGCCGCATCGACGTTGGCCTTGACCTCGAGCACCGGCAGAAAGGTCTGCTCTGGTACAGCACTTATCGCGTCGCCTACGCGGGAACCTATGGCTTCCGCAATCCCGGAAAAGACCCTCAGTCGGTCCGCTTCGCGCTCAAGTTCCCTGCCGCGCAGGCCATCTACGACGATCTGATCCTGGAAGTGGACGGCAAGGCGTATCCCGTGACCCAGGAAGAGGGGAGCGCGGTGGTAGAAGCTCCGGTCGAGGCCGGCAGGACCGCGCTGTTGCGCGTCGGCTACCGGTCGCAGGGGATGGACGCATGGCGTTATCGCCTGGGCGACGAAGTGGCCCAGGTGCGCGATTTCGAACTGCGCATGCGCACCAACTTCAAGGCCATCGACTTCCCCGAGAACACCCTCTCTCCCACCACCAAGCACGAGACTGCCGAGGGATGGGAACTGGCGTGGAACTACCGCAACCTGGTCTCCGGCTTCCAGATCGCCATGCCCATGCCGGAAAAGCTGCAACCCGGCCCGCTGGCCGGGCAGATCAGCATGTTCGCGCCCGTTTCCCTGTTCTTCTTTTTTTCCTGATGTTCATCATCACTACCCTGCGCTCCATCGACCTGCATCCTATGAACTACTTCTTCCTGGCGGCGGGGTTTTTCTCCTTTCACTTGCTGCTGGCTTACCTGGTGGACCACATTTCCATTCACCTGGCTTTCGTCATCTGCTCCGTGGTTTCCGTGTTCCTGGTGGTCAGCTACCTGCGGCTGGTCGTAGGACTCAGATTCGCCGCGGTCGAGGCCGGAGGCGCGCAACTCATCTACCTGGTACTGTTCTCCTACGCCTTCTTCTTCTAGGGCTTCACCGGGCTGACGGTGACCATCGGTTCCATCCTTACCCTCTTCGTGGTGATGCAGATGACCGGGCGCATCCGCTGGGAGGAACGCTTAGCGCGCCAGCCGGCGCGAGCGTAGGTCTTGTGCAACCCGATGGGCGAACAGGTATGATGGGCCGAGGGGACTTGCTGCGGCCGGGCGGTCGCGAACCGCCGCACTTTGTCTGACGTATCCTTCTGGGGCGAGGAAGGATGAGCCGCAACCTCGGACTGGCCGAACCCGCTGTGGTGGCGCTGGAGACGATGCGCTCCCACAAGCTCCGTTCCTTCTTGATGCTGCTGGGCATCATCCTCTCGGTCTCCACCCTCATCCTGGTGGTTTCGCTGATCGAGGGCACGAATCGCTACATTGCCGACCGAGTGGCCAATCTGGGCTCGAACGTCTTTCTGGTGAACCGCTTCGGCCTGATCACCAGCGCCGAAGAGTTCGTGAAAGCGCAGCGCCGCAACCGGGAGATCACCTGGGAAGATTACGAGGCGCTGCGTGACCACCTGAAGCTTCCTAAAGCCGTGGGCGTTGAAGTCCGCACCCAGGGCGTCGTGAAGGCGGGCGGCGAATCGCTCGAGGACATTGACATCCGCGGCGTCACCGCCAACATCGGCGAGATGGACGTGGAGGAACCCGCCACCGGACGCTACATCTCCGATGCCGACAACGACCACCGATCGCCCGTGACCTTCATCGGGTCGGAGGTAGCCCTGCGCCTCTTTCCCCATGTCGACCCCATCGGACGCACGCTCGATATCGACGGCCGCCCCTATGAGATCGTGGGCGTGGCCAAGCCCCTGGGCAGCGCGCTCGGCCAGTCCCAGGATGGCTTTGTCTACATTCCCATCCAGACGTGGCGCAAGGTATACGGCGCGCACCGCAGCCTTTCCATCAACGTGCAGGCCCGCGGCGCCGAGTGGATGGCGCGCACGCAGGACGAAGCGCGCGTGCTCATGCGCGCCCGCCGCCACCTGCGTCCGGACGAAGAGGACAATTTCGGCATCCTCGGCTCCGCCACGCTCATGGACCTGTGGCGGCAGCTCACCGGCGTCATCGCCACCAGCATGGTGGGTGTGGTGTCGGTCTTCCTGGTCATCGGCGGTGTGGTGATCATGAACGTGATGCTGGCCAGCGTGACCGAGCGCACGCGTGAGATCGGCATCCGCAAATCGCTGGGCGCACGGCGCAAGGACATCCTGCTGCAGTTCCTCGTGGAAGCCTCCGTCATGGCAGGCTTCGGCGGGTTGCTGGGCGTGACTGCGGCCTGGCTGCTGGCCCTGGTGGTCGGCGCGACTACGTCCATCCCCATGGCGGTACCGCTGGCGGCGGTGATCATTGCCCTCGGCGTTTCCACCGCCGTCGGTCTGTTCTTCGGCATTTATCCCGCGCATAAGGCCTCGAAGCTCGATCCCATCGAGGCCCTGCGCTTCGAGGTGTGACGTGCGCATCGCTCTGGGTGAGAACTCGCGCATGGCGCTGGACACGTTGCGCCAGCACAAGACCCGCTCCGCCCTCACCGTGCTGGGCGTCGTCATCGGCATCACCGCGCTGATCGCGGTCTCTTCCATCCTGGTGGGACTGGATCGGGACATCCGTGTTTTTCTCGATGACTTCGGCTCCGACACCCTGTTTGTCTTCAAGTTCAGCCCGGGATTCCGCGCCGGCCGACTGACCGCCGAAGAGCGCACCCGCAAGCCTTTGAGTTTGGAGGACGCCCTGGCCATCCGGGAGTCGTGCCCCGCGGTGAAGAATGTGGCGGTGCAGGTGCTGGCCCGCATCGGCGAGCGCGGCCCCGGCCGGCAGATCGCCCGCTACCGCGGCAAGGAGGTCTACGACGTCATCCACCGCGGCACGACGGTCTCCTACGAGCAGGTGTTCAACGCGCACGTGGAGAAGGGACGGTTCTTCACCGCCTCCGAGGACCTGCACAAGGCCGACGTGGTCGTCCTGGGTCACGACCTGGCGGAGGCGCTGTTCCCGACCGAGGATCCCGTCGACAAGACGCTGCTCATCTCCGGAATCTCCTATCGCGTAGTGGGCGTCATCCAGAAGCGCAAGGGACAATTCCTGCGTAACGACGCCGCCGACAAGGTGGCCCTGGTTCCCTACGGCACCTACCACAAGCACTTCCCTGCCGACGACGAGCACTTCATTGGCGTGCTGCCTTATGCCGGACAGAAGGCGGTAGCCGAAGACCAGGTGCGGGAACTGTTGCGTCGCCGCCGCCGCGTGCCTTTCGACCAGCCGGACAACTTCGGCATCTCGAGCGCGGAAGAGATTGCCACGCAGTTCCGCCAGATCACCGGGGTGGTGGCGCTGATTACCGCGGCGGTCAGCTCGATCGGCTTGCTCGTGGGTGGCGTGGGCGTGATGAACATCATGCTGATGTCGGTGACCGAGCGCACGCGCGAGATCGGCGTGCGCAAGGCCATCGGCGCCCGCCGGCGCGACATCATCTCCCAGTTCCTGACCGAAGCCATGACCCTGACCGGCGCCGGCGGCGTAATCGGCGTGCTGTTCGGACTCTCCATCAGCGGGCTCATCCACGCCTTCCTGCCCTCGCTACCTTCGGTAGTACCGCTGTGGGCGGTCGTGGCCGGCGTCGTCACTTCCATGAGCGTCGGCCTGTTCTTCGGGATCTACCCCGCCGTGCGGGCGGCGCGCCTGGACCCGGTGGTGGCGCTGCGCTACGAGTAATCCCGGCCATTACTTGGCGTGCCTCTCCAGGTAGTCCACGACCGCGGTCGCCATGGTCCGCGCGCCGATGGCCAGGCTGTCTTCGTCGATGTCGAAATCCGGGGTGTGGTGGGCAGCAGTGATGCCCTTGCTCTGGTTGCCGGCAGCCACGAAGAAAAAAAAGCCCGGGATAACTTTCTGGAATTCGGCGAAGTCTTCTGCGCCCATCTGCGGGGGCCGCGTCAGGACGTGCTCGGCGCCCGCGGCGCGCCGCAGCGCCGGCAGCATCTCTTCCACCAGCTTGGGGTCGTTATAAGTCACCGGGTTACCGAACTCGTATTCCAGTTCGAAGGTTGCGCCGTTGGCGCGGGTCACGCCCTCGAGCGTTTGGCGCATCAGGTCGGGGATGCGTTTGCGCACCTCCTCGTTCATGGTGCGCACGGTGCCTTCCAGCTCCACCTGGTTGGGGATGATGTTGTTGCGGTTGCCGCCCTGGATGCGACCCACGGAGATGACCAGCGGCTCCATGGTCGTAACGCGCCGGCTGCGGATGGTCTGCAGCGCCAGCACCGCTTCAGCGGCGGTGACGATGGGATCGATGCCGTCCTGCGGATAGGCGGCGTGCACTTGCTTGCCCCGGATGGTGATCTGAAAGCGGTCGGACGCCGCCAGCGCCGGCCCGAAGTTGTAGAACACCGAGCCCACTTCGTACTGCGACCAGAGATGCAATCCGAAGATGACCTCCGGGCGGGGATTCTCCAGCGCGCCCTCTTTGATCATGAGTGCGGCACCGCCTTCTTCCCCGGCGGGCGGGCCTTCCTCAGCGGGCTGGAAGATGAACTTGACCGTGCCGGGGATCTCGGCGCGCATCTCGGAAAGCACCGCCGCCACAGCCAGGCCGATGGCCACATGCCCGTCATGGCCGCAGGCATGCTTCACGCCCGGGTTCAGGGACTTGTAGGGAGTATCGTTGACTTCCTGCACGGGAAGCGCATCCATGTCGGCGCGCACCGCCACCACCGGCCCGGGGCGTCCGCCCTTCAGTAACGCCACAACGCCATAGCGGCCGACGCCGGTCTTCACTTCGTCCATGCCCAGCTCGCGCAGCCGCGCCGCCACTAGCTGCGACGTGCGCTCCTCCCGGTTGGAGAGTTCGGGATGCATGTGGAGGTCACGACGCGTCTCCACCGTCTTGTCGCGCAGGGCCTCTACAAGTTGGGCGATCCGCTGGTCGTGAGCGGCGGCACGGTTGACGGCTGGCTTGGAGCCTTTCGGGGCCGCTGCTTTCTGCGCCAGAGCCGGCAGCGTCATCAGCAGGAGCGGGAGAACAAGCAGGCGTTCGCGCACGGGAACTAATCTCCAGTCAAGGGGGATAAGAGAGTTGTTACCGTAACACCGGCGCTGGAGAATTTCTAGCACCGGCGCGTGATGGCGATGCCAGGGTGACGACGGTGGAACGAACCTGTAGCATGGCGTGGGCAGAAGACGCGCCAAGCGCGCTGCCCGCATCATGAGACTTTGGATATCGAGCCTGATCCTGATGACCGCCACCCACGTACCTCAGAGCCTGTCCGCGCAGCCCGCGGAGGCGCCCAAGCCGCCCGTGGCCGAGAAAGTCCCCAAAGTTGACGTCGTGCACGGCGACCAGCGAGTGGACGACTACTACTGGCTGCGCGAGAAGACCAACCCCGAGGTCCGTGCCTATGTCGAGGCCGAGAACGCCTACGCCGATGCCGTCCTCAAGCCCACCGCAGCCCTGCGGGAGAAGCTCTACAAGGAGATGGTCGGACGCATCCAGGAAACCGATGTCTCGGTTCCCTATCGCAAGGATGGCTACCTGTACTACACGCGTACCGAACAGGGAAAGCAGTACCCCATCTATTGCCGCAAGGGGGATCAGGACGCGCCCGAACAAGTGCTGCTGGATCTGAACGAGATGGCTCGGGGACATCAATATTTTGCGGTCAGCGCTTTTGAGGTCAGCGACGACGGCCGCTACCTGGCCTACTCGACGGACACTACGGGATTCCGCGTCTACACCTTGTACGTCAAGGACCTGGAGACCGACGCAATCATGCCGGAGCACCGGGACGATGTGGATACGGTCGCCTGGGCCGCAGACAATCGCACCCTTTTCTACACCACCAAAGACAGCGCCAAGCGTCCCTACCGCCTGTGGCGGCAGCGGCTGGGTGCGAACCAGGATGAGCTGCTTTACGAGGAAACCGACGAGCGCTTCAATGTGTCCGTCAACCGAACGCGTTCACGCCGCTATGTGTTCCTGACCAGCGCCAGCCTGACGGCCACCGAAGTGCGCTGGCTCCCCGCCAATCAGCCCGGCGGAGCCTGGCGTCTGGTGGCGGAGCGCCGGCCCGGCGTCGAGTACTACCTGGATCATCGGGGCGACCGGTTTTACATCCGCACGAACGACCGCGGCAGGAACTTCCGGCTGGCGGCCGCGCCCGTTGACGATCCGAGGCCGGAGAACTGGCAGGAAATCGTTCCCCATCGCCCGGACGTGATGCTTGATGGCATGCACTTCTTCCGCGACTTCTACGTGCTCGAAGAACGCGAAGGCGGGCTGCCGCAGCTCCGGGTGACTGACCTGCGCAGCGGCGAGACGCAACGGGTCGCTTTTCCGGAACCGGCCTATGAGATTTCCACCGAGAACAACGCTGAGTTCGAAGCCACCGCCTTCCGATATCTCTATGAGTCGCTGGTCACACCCAAGTCGGTCTTCGATTATGTGGTGAAGAAGCGCGAGTCGAAGCTGCTGAAGCGGACGCCGGTGCTGGGCGGCTATGACCCGGCGAACTATACTTCCGAACGCATCTATGCGACGGCTACGGACGGGACACGCATCCCCATCTCGCTGGTGTATCGGAAGGGGTCAAAGCGCGACGGCAAGCAGCCTGCGTATCTGCTCGGGTACGGCGCTTACGGCTGGGCGTACCCGGTCACGTTCAACTCCAATCGCGTCAGTCTGCTGGACCGGGGCGTGCTGGTCGCCATCGCGCACATCCGTGGCGGGGGTGAGATGGGCAAGGCGTGGCACGACCAGGGCCGCATGTTGCAGAAGCGCAACACGTTCACCGACTTCATCTCCGCCGCCGAGCACCTGGTGCGCGAGAAGTACACTTCGTCCGACCGGCTGGTGATCGAAGGCACCAGCGCCGGCGGCCTGCTGATGGGCGCCGTAACCAACATGCGCCCCGACCTGTTCAAAGCCGTGATCGCACGCGTGCCCTTTGTGGACGCCATCAATACCATGCTCGACTCCAGTCTCCCGCTCACCGTGCCGGAGTTCGAGGAGTGGGGCAACCCCGCCAAACCGGACGAGTACGCTTACATGAAGAGCTACTGCCCGTACACCAATCTGGCCGCGAAGGACTACCCGGCCATGTTCGTGCGCTCCTCCTTCAATGACAGCCAGGTGATGTATTGGGAGCCTACTAAGTGCGTGGCGAAGATGCGCTCGCTGCGCACCGACAAGAACCCGCTCCTGCTGCATACGCTGATCGAAGCCGGACACGGCGGCGCTTCCGGCCGCTACGACTACCTGCGCGAGTTGACCTATGAGTACAGTTTTCTGCTCTGGCAGGTGGGGATTCCCGAGTAGAAAGAATCTCCCAAGACAGAAGGCCATCCGCCCAGGTACGGGCGGATGGCCTGCAGGAACCGTTCCGGCCGCGGGTTGGCGCGCGGCGGAACGGCAAGCTTCAACGGTTGCCGCTGGTGGCAGCCGCCATGGGGCGTCCCATCAGCCGCTCCAGCAACCCGCGGCGCTGCGGCTCGCGGGACTGCTGTGCCGCCTTCGAGCTCAGGTCGTATCCGGTCAGGCGCGAGGCCAGGCCCAGGAACGATTTGGCAATCTCGGAGGAGTTCTGCTGGCTGACCGGAATGCCGCTCTCGATGGAGCCTGAAACCGTCTGGTACTGGTTCTGCAGCTTCCACAAGATGCGGCAGCGGGTGGCGGTTTCCACGTCCTCGTCGGTGACGCCGGGAACCTTGTGATAGCGGTTCAGCACCAGGCGCACCTTCTCCGCGCCGGCGGTCTCGCTCAGGAAGGCCTGCATCTGCGATGCGCTCCACAGAGAGGCCATGTCCAACTGGCTGACCATGAGCACGTGATCGGAGAAGTTGCAGACCGCGCGCATCGCCAGGTCCATGCGGGACGACAGGTCGATCACCGTGTAGCTGTAATGCGTCACCATCAGGTCCAGCAGGCGGGCCAGTTCCTCGGCCGAAGGTTCAGCGTATGGCTTGCTCGGAGCCGCCAGCAGGCGCACCCCGCTGTGGCACTCGGTCATAAAGCCTTCCAGCAGCGCCTGGTCGATGCGATGCAGGTTTTTCAGCGCGTCGACGATGGTGAAGCTGGGCTTCACGCTCAGGTGAAGCGCGGCGTGGCCCATTCCGGCCAGATCCACCAGGGCGACGCGGCCATGGGCCGAGCCCAGGGCCAGCGCGGTGTTCACCGCCACCGTGGTGGCGCCCGATCCGCCCTTGGCGTTCACGACCGTAACCACCTTGCCGCGTGTGCTCGAATCGCGGCCGTTGCGGCTCGCCGAGAGCCGGCTGTAGGCCTCCAGCAAGTGCGCCGTGCTGATGGGCCGCTCCAGGTACTCGATGGCGCCGGCTCGCATCGCAGTCACGATCACCTGGGGCTTGTCCATGCGGCCGATGGCGAATACCGCCGTCTCCGGCAGCTCGCGCTTCACCAGTTCGATGGCGCGCAGTGCCGGCATCGGGTCGCCGCCGGGAATGTCCATGAGAATCACATCGGGGTTCGCCAGCGCGAGCTGGCGCATCGTCGAATCACTGGAGGCCGCGGGGTAGTTCTCTCCGCGCAGCACAGTGCGGAACATGCCGGCCGCGTTCGCCTGTTCCTGCAACAGGGTGCGCTGCTCGCTGTCCGAAGCCAGGATGCCAACCGTCAAGGTCTTCATTATCCGGGTCCCTCCTCGAACCCTTCGCAACGCAGAGTAGGGCCACCCGAGAATTCACTCAAGATAACCGGGGTAATGCGGGTAACGAAACTTTGGTGACCGCTGTAAGTCGCTGGTGCGGCAAGCGTTAGAGGCTCAGGACGATAGGGCGTTGCGACTCTCTCTTGCGCCAAAGGATTTCAGCCGCCGGTAGGTACAGCCTGAGCCAGGCTGGCTGAAGTCCCGCGGCGGACCAGGAGAATGGCCGCCAGAATCAGCGTTCCCGAGAGCAAGATCCTTCCGCTCAGGGTTTCGCCGGCCAGCCACCACCCCAGCAACACCGCTACTACCGGGTTGGTATAGGTGTGGGTAGCGATTAGCGTGGGAGAGACGTGGTCGAGCAACCAGTTGTAGGCGGTGAAGGCGACCAGCGAACCCAACACAATCAGGTAAAGCAGGCTCAGCGCCGAACGCGATGGGATGGCCCCGAGGTCCAGGTTACGATGCTCGCCCGTCGCGAAGCCGGCCAGCCAGAGCAACGCGGCGCCCGAGATCATCGCCATGGCCGAGGTCAGAACGGGACTCCGCGGCAGGGCCGCCCGGCGCGAATAGACCACGCCTACTGCCCAGGAGAACGCACTTAGGAGAATGACCAGAGCGCCGGACACGTAGCCGGGCCGGGCTGCGAATCCGTTTCCTTGCACCAACAGAGCTACGCCTGCCACGCCCAGGACGAAACCGACCCAGGTGATGGCCCCTGGGCGGCGGCCGCCCAAGAGCAGCGGCGTGAGCAAAGCGATGAACACCGGCTCAATCGCTATCAGCACCGCGGCCAGCCCCGAAGGGACTACTTGTTCGGCCCAGTGCAGCCCACCATGGCTGATGAGGAAGTAGAGCGCCCCAAGAATCAGCGCGGAACGCCACTCCTGCAGGGTGGGCCGCTCCCCTCGCGCGCGCATCCCCAAATAGAGAATGATGCCCGCCACCAGATGTCGGGTGCCGGCAGTCAACAGCGGCGGAATGGTCTCCACCGCATAGCGGATGGCGAGATAGGTGGAACCCCATACGAGATGGATGGCCAGCAGCGAACCCGCGAACAGGAGCGGGGAGGGCCGCCCCGCCGTCTTGCCCAGAGAAGCCGAATGCGTGTTTTTAGCCACCGCCATGTATAACCGTCCAACTTCTGATTGCTGGTTATTAAGTCTGGGTCTTACCGTAACCTGTCAATGCCACGTTACAGGTTATAATGGATGTATGGCTCAACCGGAGGGATTCACTTTTGAGCTGACCGGTGGGGCGCTCTGCCTCGACTTCGTCAATACGCTCAACCATCGTGGCGAACCCGGGCGCGAAGAGGAGCTCCTTCCCAGCTACCGCCGCCTGCTGGCGTGGAGCCGCCAGGCGCGTGCTCTTCCCCGGCCTGAAGTGGCCCGGCTGGCACGGCTGGCGCGCGTCCACGCAGGACGGGCATCGTCGGCCCTGCGGCTAGCCACTCGTCTGCGCGAGGCGCTGTACCGCATCTTTTCGGCCGTGGCTGCGGGCCGGGCCCCCGCTGAGGCCGACCTGCGTCTGCTGAACGCCATGGCTGCCGAGGCGCTCTCACGCCAGTGGATCGTGCACCGCGAGCGCGGGTTCGTGTGGGAGTGGCGGCAGGCGGGCAGCGATCTGCGCCGCCCCCTGTGGCCGGTGGTGCGGTCGGCGGTGGAATTGCTGACGTCTGACGAGCGTCACCGTGTGCGCGAGTGCGCGTCCGCCACGTGTTCCTGGCTGTTTCTGGATCATAGCCGCAACCACAGCCGCCGCTGGTGCGACATGAAGGTGTGCGGCAACCGGGCCAAAGCTCGACGCTTCTACCGACGGGCCCGTTCGACTTACCGCAGCCGAAAGCGGGCTGCGCGCACTGCCTGAAAGGACGTTCGGGCAAAACCTCAGCTTCCCGCTCTGCCGTCCCAAGGAACTGTTTTTT
This sequence comes from Terriglobales bacterium, assembly GCA_035573675.1. Taxonomy (NCBI): domain Bacteria; kingdom Pseudomonadati; phylum Acidobacteriota; class Terriglobia; order Terriglobales; species Terriglobales bacterium. The sequence goes on along the minus strand of DATMAB010000015.1, from coordinate 109,063 downwards.
CAAAGCGGCAGCGTGGGCGCACAATAGATGTCCCCGACCGAAGGAGGCAGATGCCCATGCCCGTCGCAAGCTCGTCTGATGTCGGCACCCTCGACGCCATCCTGCAGGCAATGTATGAAGTCATCTCCGGGCCGGCCGGAGAGCCGCGCGACTGGGACCGGTTCCGTTCGCTGTTCCTACCGGGGGCGCGCCTGATGCCGGTCGTCTCGCCGGCGGGGGAGCTGCCGCGCGTCCGGCTGCTGAGCCCGGACGACTACATTCGCCGGGTCGAGCCCATCTTCGCCCGCGAGGATTTCTGGGAGCGGGAGTCCAGCCGGGAGGTCGCGACCTTCGGACGGGTGGCGCACGTCCTGAGCCATTACGAGTCGCTCCGCAACCCCCAGGGCGAGCCCTTCGAGCGCGGCACCAACAGCGTGCAACTGTTCTGCGACGGGCAACGTTGGTGGATCGTGAGCGCCATTTGGAACACCGCGCGTAGCGAGTAGCTGACCTGGCGATGTGACACTTCGTATGGCCCCTGGGCCTTGGGACAATTCTCCAGGGTTGTGGTGGAGGCCCCGGGCAGATTCGAACTGCCGACACGCGGTTTAGGAAACCGCTGCTCTATCCAATCTGAGCTACGGGGCCTCAATCACTTACGAGCAAACTGACGGAGGTATCCACAAAAGCCTCCACAAAGCTCTACTGAACTCGCCTGGGTACTTCGGGTTGGGACTGCTTCCCCTCCCCACCTTCTGCGAGGCCCAGAGTTGCCAGGAGTTCGGGGTTGGCCTGCGCGATGGCCTCCACTGCTTGCAGTTTAGCCTTCTCCCGGGCGTTCGTATAGTAGGCCGTCATCTGCTCGTCCATGTGGCCGGCCAGGGCCTTGGTGACTGACAGCGGGATGTTCTGCTCCGCCGCGACCGTGATCGCCAGGTGCCGAAGCTGGTAGAACTGGAGCCCCTTCAGGGAGCTCACCACCTTCCGCATATCGGCCTCGCACTTCCGGCAGGCATCCACTGGGGGCTGGAGGAGCGCACAGGATGGACAGCGCACCGCCTCTGTGAGGCTTTTCCAGGCCGTGCGCCAGGTCTTTTGATGCTGTGTTGGGTCGAATGCGGCTCCTTTGCCAGCGCTGGCGTGCAGCGGATCGGATTGCCGCGTGTGGCGTGCGAGCTCAGTCGGCAATAGGTAGTGTTCCGGCGCATTGGCTCCGAGGTTCCGGGCTCGCTCCAGGAGGCGCTTCACCGCGTACAAGGCAACGGAGTTGAGCGGGATCTCGCGTTCGCCAGCATCCGTCTTGGTCGTGACCCGGCGAATGCTGATATAGGGCGGGTCCTCCTCCAGGTGGAGCGCACCCAGGGTCAGGCCGACGATTTCACAAGGGCGGCACGAAGAATTCGCGGCCAGCAAGGCGGTGAGCATTGCTACATCCCATCGCTTCTGCAAGCGCGCCCTCGCGACAAGCTCGTTGAACTGCTCGTTCGTGGGCGGGCGCCGGGGGCTCTTCCTGCTTACCGGCAGGGGCCGATAATAACGCTTCAGCGGCTCCCAGAGGTCCGCAGCCTTCAGGACGCAGCCGAGTACTAGAATCTCGTGGTTTATCGTCCGGCTGTGGCGACCTTCCTCGCGACGACGGCGTTGATAGGCGCGAAGGTCAAGGTACCCAAGACTCTGGAGTTTCCGGTGACCGAGATGGCGCGTCACCGCCCGCAGGTTGGTCTTGTAGCTGCGCAAGGTGTTCGCCGAGACATCGACCTTATCCAGCCAGTGGTCCACGGCCTGGGTGACGGTCATTCTGCCCATCAGGGTCGGGGTTTGATTTCCCTTCTCGAATCGCTTCTTCTCGTCCCTCGCGTCCTGCCGTTTACTCTTGCCCGTGCTCTTCTCCCGCCAGCGTCCTTCCCGATCCTTGTAGCGGAAGCAGAAGATGCCATTGCGCAGGTACAAGCCGTCCCTGCCCCTAGCCATGCCGCCCTCCCTCCTGAATCAATGTCGCCGCTTCGGCCGCGAAGTCCGCGCCACCACTTCCTTGGCCCGGCGTGCCCGTAGCTTCTTGCCGACCTCATGCCACCAGCGGCGCTTGGCCGCGCTCTTTGCGGGACCCGAGCACTTTGCCGAACAGTACCGTTGCCCCTTCTTGCGCCTGAAGAAATAGGGTGCCGGGCATTCTGGATTTGCACAGTGCATCGCTGTCGGCGCGAGTCTCGTGAAGTGGAAGAACACACGCTCCGCCTGCGCGAGCTCGGGTGCCGTTGCTGGTAGTGGAATCGAGTCAAAGCCGAACGCCTCGTGCAGGTCCTTGCGGCGTTGCCGCTCGGCTTCTACGTCGCGGAGTCGGATTCCTTCCTGCTCTCCAGCCTGCTCCTGGGCCAGCCGCCGCCAGTACTCGTAGGTGGCGCGCAGGCGGAAGATCAGCCACTCCCGCCGCCGAATATCGGGCTCATCCCATGCCTGCCGCAAGAGATTTCTGGCCTGCCCGATCTGGGCGGCGGTGAGGGGCCACAGCCTGCCCCGGCGCGGCGATGACCCCGCAAAGAGCATCGAGTGACGCTTCATGAACCGATTGCACGCGGCCACGGAGACGAGGTTAGGCCGCGATCCAGCGAGGTTGGCCCACTCGGCCAGAATGCGCGCCGCGCGCCGCGAGAATTCGTTTGCTAGAACCTGTTGCTTCATGGGTCGACTGAACTATTGCTAGACAATGAACCTCCCTTATGGCCAGCAGATGGCATGCTACCATTAAGAAGCAGAAAGGTGCAAGGGTTTTCCTGCTGCTCCCTGCTACACAGGGAACTGTATCGCTAATCGCTACTCTGCCTGTGGAAAACTTCTGTGGTAATTGTTCAGGCGAACGGAGGAGGTCTAATGACGAGTCCCACCCTGATTTCCCTGCAAGAAGGCGCTGCGACGCTCGGCGTCTCACCCTTTACCTTGCGGCGACTGGCTGCCCGTGGCGAGGTGAAGCTCATCAATATCGGCGGTCGTCGCCTGATCTCGACGGCGGAATGCGCGCGCATCGCGCGCGAGGGTGCTGGCCGTCCGAGGCCCAGAAAGCGGGGCGACTGCCAGTCGTGACGGCGGATGCCGAGAAACCGGCAGCGACCTCGCAGTGTAGCGTTCAGCGCCACACTGACAGATTCAAGTTCTCCGGGTATTGTTCCAGCACGATGGCCAACTATTCCGGTAGCGGCGACTAGGGGGGGGAATGGCACCGAACGTAGAGAAAGCGCTGGCGCGTGAGGAGCCTTTACTCGACTACCGCTCGGCGGCGCGGCTCCTGGGGGTTACGGTCGGGACGCTACAACACTGGATTTCTGGCGGCAAGTATGCGATCCCGCACATCCGGTGCGGGCGCCGTTTCATTCGATTCCGCCGTGCCGCGCTCGAAGAGTGGTTGAGGGCGCGGGAGCGCTAGGGATGGGCTTCTTCGAGACCCGCGACATCCTCATGGCCGCCTTCTTGCGCGTTCGCGGCCGGCGCCTCGTAGAACTGCGGCCGGGCGCGGATGCGCGGGCTGTGTTCGTGTTTGTCGACGAGCCGGGGATTGCCGCCGACGCCCAGGCGTTTCTTGCCGACGACCTGGTGCCGGTCCGGAGTCTCGCCCGCAACATGGCCCAGTTACGGAGCCGCTGCCGCGATCTGCGGCGCGGCCAGATGGAGGGTAATGGACAATACGCAGGATCGCGTTCCTTCTAGCGCGCAGCCCTGGCAGCGGGGGCGGTGCTGATGGCGCGCCACTGGATGCCGATGTACTGGGGCGACTACTTGGGCGACACGGCCCACCTTACCCAGGGACAACACGGTGCCTATCTTCTTCTGATCGCCCACTACTGGCGCAAGGGCAGCCTCCCTGCCTCGCCGGAGCAATGCTACAGCATTGCTAAAGCTTTGGATGAGCAAGGCAGGAGCAACGTGGATGCCGTGCTCGCCGAGTTCTTCCGTCGCGAAGGCGACTGCTACCGTCATGGCCGGATTGACCTGGAACTCGCGAAGGCAGCCGAAAGCCATGAGCGGCGGGTACTTGCCGGTCAGAAGAGATGGCAGAACGCCAAAGCGATGAATGAGCAATGCTCAAGCATTGCACCTAGCAATGCTCCTGCATTGCATGAGCAACCACAACCACATCCACAACCACATCCAGAATCAAAACCAAGAGTCAAAACCAAAGTCACCGGCAACGCTTTCGCGTTGCCCTCTTGGGTTCCTGCTGATGCTTGGCAAGCCTTCCAGGAGATGCGGTCGAGAATCCGGAAGCCGCTGACAGATCGTGGCCGGCAGTTGGTTGTTCGGGAACTTGAAAGGCTCAAGGCTCAAGGGCACGGCCCTGGTTCCGTGCTGGAGCAGTCTGTCCTTAACGGCTGGTCGGGCGTGTTCCCGATCAAGGGCCGTAATGACGAAGGCCCCGTGTATCCGCTTGCGAGCGAAGAGCGCAAGCGCGCCCTGGCGAGGCGTAGCGAGCCAACCGGCCCCACGGCGGACGAAATCCTGCGGAAGCAGCTTGGATTAAGCGAGGAGAGGCAACTGAATGGCCCAAGCTCCTGATGTTCGCGTAAGGCTGAGCGCCGAGGGCGTGCAAGAAGTTGTCAACGCTTTCAAGCGCGTGCAGGCCGAGGCAGAAAAGACAGGAAAGGCTGGCGGTGCGGCTGGGCGTGGGCTGAGCTTCCTCACCGGCCAGGTGTCGAGCCTGGCTCGTGCTCTCCCTGCGCTCACCGTGGGCGCTGTGGTTGCCGGCTTCACGGCCATGACCAAGCGCGCGCTGGAGACTGCCGACACCCTGGGCAAGCTGGAACAGAAAACCGGGATCTCCGTCGAGACCCTGAGCACGCTGGCCTTCGGCGCGCGCACGGCGGACGTCGAGCAGGAGCAGCTTCAAAAGGGCCTGATCCAGTTCGTCAAGACGCTCGACGACTACAACCAGGGTGTTAAGACCGCGCGCGATGCGACGCGGCAGTTGTTCGGCAACGCCGATGCGCTCAAGGGGCTCAGCGAAACGGACGCGTTGCAGAAGGTAATCAACGGCCTGGCCAAGCTGGAGCCAGGAGCGAAGCGCACCGGCCTGGCGCTCGAATTCTTCAAGAAGTCTGGTGCGGAACTGCTGCCCCTCATCGACGACCTCGGTACGGGCGGATTCGACGAACTGGCCAAGAAGGCCGAACGCCTGGGCGTGAAGATCGACCGCGACCTGGTGCAAGCCGCCCAGCGCGCCAACGATGCAGTTCGGGACCTCAAGACCAAGGCGGACGGACTCGCACTCCGCTTTGCGGCTGGCCTCGCTCCAGGGCTCGCCGACGCGGCCGAGTTTATCACTGAGGAGCTTGGCGCTGCGGGCAACGAAGGCTTCAAGCGGATGGGCGAGTCGGCGGGCACCTTCGTGAAGCTGGTTGTCGCCGGCTTCTCCCTCATCGGCCAGACCCTGGCCTTCGTGCTCGCTGAGGGCGAGGAACTATGGGAGCACTTCGGCGATACCGCCAAGGACCAGCTACGCGGTATCGCAGTGTTGGCGAAGGGCGCATTCAGCCGCGCGGTTACCGGCAGTGAGTTCACGCTCCTTAGCGATGATGACCTGAAGCAGTTCGAGGCAGGAGGCAACAAGTTCCTCAACCGTCTCCAGGCATTCATCGAGAAGATGGGAAAGACCATCGACAAGGTGTTTACGCTCCCGAGCGCAGGCACTGGCGGCCGGGGCAAGGGCGACGATGATCGCAGCAAAGACCTGGAGCAGTCGGACAAGGAAGCCAAGGCGCGCCTAGCGCTCGAAGAGTCCCTGCTCGACAACGCCCTCAAGCTCCAGAAGGCCCACCTTGCCCTCCAAGAGCAGCAGGAGCGCGACGCCTTTGAGAAGAACGAGCGCAGCCTGCGTGAGCACTTCGAGGAGCGCAAGCGCATCACGCGGGAGGCAGCAGAGGCGGAGGTCGCGGCGCTGCGGGAGCGCCTGGACGTGCTGGAGCGCCTGCCGCTACAGCAGGGCGAGACCAAGGACGCACGGACCCAAAAGACCCAGGACCTGCGCACGCAGATCGCAGTTCGCCAGCTCGAGTTGACCAAGGAATTGGGCAGCCTCACAGCCGAGCAGCGGAAGGCCACGGAGGACAACGCCAAGGCACTGCTCGACTTCGACCGCCAGCTGCTCGAAGCGAAAGGGCAGCGCTTCGCGGCCGAACGCGCGGCGCTCGATGAGCAGATCGCCAAGCTTGATGAGCTACTGGTCAAGGAAGGCGTGGCGGAGGAAGAGCGCAAGCGCCGGCTGGCCGAAGCGCGGTCTGTTGGCGAGCAGAAGATAAACTTCGCCGAGATTCAGGCCGAGGCCGAGAAGGCCCTGGCCGCGCTCGATGCGGAGATCCAGGCCATCCGGGACAAGGTCGCCACGGGGGTCCTGACGCAGTTTCAGGGCGAGCAGCAGATTCTCCAAGTCGAACGCGAACGCCTGCCCGTGCTGGAGGAGATCGGCGTAAGAATTCGGGGCGCGGCTATCACCGACGAGCAGATCGCGGCGGCCGAACGGTACAACCAGGCTCTCGGCCAGGTGCGCGTTTCGACGGATGCGGCCGGTCAGGCCCAGGCTAATTTCACCGCCCAACTGGAACAGGCCGTCCAGGCTGACATCGCGAGCTTCTTTAGCCAGGGCATCCAGAACGCGGAGAGCTTTGGCGACGCGATGCGGGGCCTGGCTCTCTCGGTCGTCCAGTCCATTCAGCAGATCATCTCGCAGATGATCGCTTGGATCATCACCACGAAGCTCCTGGGCGGACTGCTCAAGAGCCTGGGGGGCATCTTCGGCGGTTTCGGCCTTGCGGGCGGCGGTCAGGTTCCCGGCAAGGCCACAGGCGGCTTGATTCGCGGTCCCGGCAGCAGCACCAGCGATTCGATTCCCATTCGTGTCTCGCGCGGCGAGTTCATCGTTCGCGCGGCGGTCGTCAAGCAGCCGGGGATGCTGGAGTTCCTGCGCGACCTGAACCAGGCCGGCTTGCCGGCATTGAGGCGGCGCACCATGCGTGGTTTTGCCGAAGGCGGCTTGGTGGAGGTCACACCGGGAGCAGCGGGACCGACTGGCCGCGCGGACCTGACGGTTGATCTGGACGACGCGCTGGTACTGAAGCGCCTGGAGGCAAGCCCGATGTTCGCCCGCGTGGTAGTGCGGACGCTGGAGCGGAACCGGAAGGCTGCGAATGGCGCTCTGGGCCTCGGGGTGAAGTCACTGTGAGCGGCCGCGATTTCATTCCCGGAGCGTGCGTGGGGTGTGGCAAAGGGATTCTCTTCGATCCCGAGCTTGTACCCAGCCTCCGCATCTCGCGGCAGGGCGGGCGCTGGTGGGCAGACCCAAACGGAGTTCGCGAGCCGATCTGTCTCGAATGTGCCAGGGCGACCAACGCGGTACTGCGCCACAGGGGCAAGCCCGAGATGGTCGTCGTGCCCTGGGCGTACTACTGGCCGGACCCGAGCGAAGCGGCGGAGAAGTTGGGCCGGAAATTGGTGCGGGAGTTGATGACGCCTCCCATCCGGGCACTGCTTCAATTCGCAGCGAAGCTCGTGGGACCGTCGCGCTGGCGGGCGGCCGTGGAAGCGGTAGTGCGCCAGCATCCGGATGTTCAGGCGAAGCTGACAGCCCTTTCCGGCAACGGCCTTGATGCAGACCACGTTCTCGCCGGGATATTTGCCGAAGTGCACGACGCAGCAACCGCGCCCTGCCAGCCCGGGGGTGAGCTTACCCCACTCGACACCGGCAGCAATGGGGGCCAGCTTAGCGCACGTTTGCCCACAGGGGCGCAACGTTGCCGCAGGTTGGCCCACAGGGGCACCCAAGGCCAAGCGGCGGGAATTAGGGCCGTTGCCCAGTGCGCACAGGCCAACCCAAACCAACACTCGGAGGACTGATGGGGATCTTCAATATCTTGAACGCTCCGTGGGCTATTGTGCCGGAGAAGCTGGTGGAGGTGGGAGAAATCTACCTCGGACATCTGCGGGGCGAAGTCGAGCGTCCGCCAGAGGGTCAACCTCGCCGGGGTTCGCGCGGCCCCGAAGTGAGGGATGGCGTGGCCCGATTGCCCGTGCAGGGGATCGTCGTAAAGCGCCCCACGATTCTGGGCCTTTTCTTCGCGGAAACGGTCACCAGGCAACTGGCAGCCGACCTCAAGGCCGCGTTGTCGGACCCTCAGGTGCATAGCATCGTGCTGGACGTGGATTCGCCGGGCGGAACTGTGGACGGCGTCGAGGCGCTGGCGAGTCTCATCTACGAGGCGCGGGGCAAGAAGCCCATTGCGGCGCTGGCGGACGGCATGATGGCCAGCGCCGCCTACTGGATCGGATCGGCGGCCGACAAGGTGTACATCACCGGCGACACGACGGCCGTGGGCAGCATCGGCGTCGTTGCCACGCACGTGGATTACTCCAAGGCCGAGGAGCGGCGCGGCATCAAGGTCACGGAGATCACGGCGGGCAAGTACAAGCGCATTGCCAGCGAGCACGCGCCTCTCACCGAGGTAGGGCGCGCGTCCATCCAGGAGCAGGTGGACCACGTCTACCGCGTGTTCGTGGATGCCGTCGCGCGGAATCGCAAGACGGACAGCGAGACCGTCCTGGGAGACATGGCCGAGGGCCGGCTTTTTCTGGGCAAGCACGCCATCGCAGCGGGACTCGTGGACGGTGTCTCCACCTTGGACGCGCTGGTGGACCAACTGAACCAGCAGCACCGGGACGGGGCCAATTCGGCATCCCAAGCCGTGGCTCCCAAGAAGCCTGTGGTCACAGCAGTCCCAGTGCGTGGGGCACCGGCGAAGCGGGCGAGTAGCGCAGTTTCTCGGCCTCGGCCAGCTGCGCCCACCAAGCCAGCGGTCGCGCCGAGCGAAGGCAGCGTCTCCGCCGAAGTTTCGAGGGCGTTGCGCGCACACGCAGACTGGGCCGACTTCTCCTTCGTGGGCACGGGCGCCGGCCTGCTGGCAGAACTCCGCAAGCCCGCCACTGCGGGGCAGTACTGGCCTCATAGCGGCGAACAGATGTGCCTGATTATGCAGGTTCTCAAGCCGGAGCTTGAGGCCAAGGGCTGGCTGGTGCGTGTGAATGCCGACCGCCAGCAGCTGACGGTGATGCGCGAGGCGGCTGCCGCACAGGAGCGGCAGCGAGCGTTGGAGCGCCGGCTCTACATTCGATTTAGATACGAGCCTGCGACGCGGGCGAAGTTCAAGAATGATTTCACCAGGTTTGCGGCCTTCGAGCGGGGACAGGCCGATCCGAATCTGTCGGCGGAGGAGAAGAAGCGGTTGCGCTGGTCCGGGGACCCCGAACTCCAGCGACGTTTCAGCTTCGACTTCAATGCCTGGAATGCGTATGAAGCCGCGATGGCTGACCCGAACACGCCGCTCGAAGCAAAGGCCCGTATGCGCTGGATGAGAGACCCTGAGGTCCAGGAGAAGTACCAGACCGTCGAGCAATTCATTCAGGCTGAACGCTCGTGGGCCGCGCTGTCCCAGGATGAGAGGCTTCAAGTCCGCTGGGCCACGGAGCCCGGCCTGGCGCAGAGCTTCAACTTCGATTTCAACAATTTTGTTGCCTACGAGAAGCTTATGGGCGATCCCAAAGTGCCTGCGGAGCAAAAGTGGGAGCGGCAGTGGGCACGACTGTCCAATGAGGATCGGCGGCGCTTTGGAAGCGACTTCGGCGAGTTCACGCTCTACCAGCGGGCGCTGGCAGGGCAGGACTTGGCGGAATGACTTTGGCACGAGCCGTGGTAAACGACGACGGAATCGTGCCAGGAGCACCCGGTTGGCATCCTTCCAATCGGGCCGGCGTTACCGTCGAGCGTCGGGGAAATGGCTCGGGCCGCCACGTGCACGAGCCTGACTTGCGACACCCGCTGATGGGGATGGCTGCCCATCGGCGAGACGGAAGCTACCGAGGCGGCCGGTGTGCCGCCCACGGTTTCCCTCGCATGGCGGGGCTGGGGCCTATCTGCCGGGCTCCAGTCTCGCCGCGTGAGGCGCACCTGCAAGACCTCACGGCACGCCGAGAGGACTTCAACGAGGAGAAAAATTCAATGTCCGAAATCGAAAAGCTCAAGAAAGAGATCACGAAAGCCGACCAGCTTCTCGCTGACCTCCAAAGGCGTGAGGCGGAGGCTCATACACGATCCAGCGCTGCCCAGTCTAGGCGACAGGAGTTGGCTTCCGACGCTCTACTGGCGGGCCTGCCAGTTCCGGAAAAGGAGTGCGACAGGCTCGATGCGGAAGCGCAGAAGGCCAGCCGGGAAGCGGCCGACTATGGCGCGGCCGCGCCTCGTGTGGCAAAGAAGCTCGCCGACTTGCGGCGAGATCTTGCGATTGCCGAAGCCGGGGCACTGAAAGCTCAGGTCCAAGAACTCATCAGCCAGAGGAAGCGCCCGCTTTCACAGATCGACTCGGCAGTTCGTACGCTCACTAAGGCCGTCGAGGAGATCGACGCCGTTGATTCTTCCATCGCTGACCTAGTCACCAAGCTCGACAGTGCGAGATTCACACCGCTCATTGGATCTCTGAGGCGAGGCAGTCGCTCCACGGTTCGCCAATTCGTCGAGAACGCATTTACGGGGAAGCTGCAAGACGAACTGGCTGCGACACAAGCGCGGTTCTCGGAGGCGGTCATCACTTCCATCTCGGGCCTTCCAATTGGAGAGGTCACTGATGGCTTGAAGCGTTACAAGGCGGTCGGCTCCATCACCGGCCTGCGCTGCCAAGCCCTTAAGCCGGGCGATGAAATTCTCGCGGAGGCGAGCGAGGTCGCCGAACTCGTTGAGCGTGGAGTGTTGATTGCAGTGGCTGGCGCCTGACGCATCCGCGATGGCTGTCCGGCCCGACGCAGGGGGCAGGGTAACCGTAGGTACTTCCACGACCCCTCCCCCTGCGGGTGACGGCGGCCCCAGGCTCTCGCTAGAGTAAAGGCCCTGAATTTCAGGTTTCCTTTCCTTTTGCGAGCGCCCAAGTCGAGGCTTTTGAGGCGGTTGCAACCAGAAACGCTTCTCAGAAAAGGAAACCCGCTACCCGATGGCCCTAGTTGGTGTTGAGAAGATTGCGAAGGCGCTAAACGTCACCCGCAGGCGCGTCAACCAGTTGGTCCACGAGGGCATGCCGCGCGCCGAGCGGGGAAAATACGAGCTCGGCGCGTGCATGGCCTGGTACATCCGCTACATGCAGTCCGCCTTTGAGCGCCGGGAGATGTTCTCTGACGACGGCTCCAGCGCCGACGTGCGCCGACAGCGGGCTCGCATGCTGAAGGCCAGCGCGGACCTGGCCGAGATGGAACTGGCCGAGAAGCGCGGCGAGCTCGTGCCCGTGGAAGCATTCAAGCGGGTCATGGGAAACATGATCGCGGTCGTTCGATCTCAACTGTTGGGCCTACCAGGGCGCGTCGCTCACCAACTCGAAGGCGAGCCGCGGCACGTGATCCGCAAGCGGCTCACGGACCAAGTGCACGTGGCACTCACCGCGCTCTCGATTCCTGAAACCTACCTCCAACCCGGCCATTGCCTGCACTGCGGCCAGGCCGTGCCAGAACTAAAATTCAGCGAGGGCGTGAGCGGTGCGGTCGAGCCCTCGGACGATTCTAAGGAGGACGCATGACCGTCAGATTCGCCGACTTCTTGGCCAGAATACTCGAACGCCTGAATCACGAGCGTCCCGCCGACAACAACCACTCCTGGACGACCTGCCCACACTGCTCAGCGGTGATTGAGTTCGTGATGGCGGACCTGATCGAGACCAGCGGGTTCCGGCCGTCCGACGAAGTGGACGCCATTCTGGCGACGGGCGTGGTGCCGCAACTGAGCCCCGCCGAGATCCCCGTCTTCAGTGAGAGGGTTTCGGAAGCGATTGTGAACGACGTGGAGCGCTTCGCGGCCACGGAAGTCACGATCCCCTGCACGGCCTGCGGACAGACGTTTACGCGCGCGCTGGGCGAGCTTCGGCGGCCCACTCTGGCCTAGGTGCCTGGATGGCATTCTGGCTCGTAGCGATCCTGTTCGTCGCGACCACGGCGGTTTCCGCGCTGCTCTCCAGGCAGCGAGACGTGGAGCCTTCGGCTGCCGGCGAGTTCCAAGTCCCGGTCGCCGAGGAAGGCAAGACGCTGCCGGTGATCTTCGGCACCTGCATAGTGCGCGACCCAAACGTCGTGTGGTGGGGCGACCTGGCGAAGAATGCCGTCAAGAGCAAGGTCGCTGGCTGGCATCGCATCTTCACCCTCAGCCTCCTCTTTGAGCGCAGCCGAGTCCTGGGCTATCAGTACTTCATCGGCATGCAGATGGCGCTTTGCCACGGCGTAGTGGATCAACTAATCTCGATTCGCGCCGGCGACAATGACAAGCCCATCCCCGGAGTAGCCAACATTCTGCCCGGCCCCACGGGTGAGGCCGTGGTGGACATCAGTTCCAACGCGGCGCGAGACATGTTCGGCGGCACCATCCGCGACAACCCAACGGGAGAGGGCGGACTCAAGGGCCGCCTGCGCTTCTACAGCGGCAAGGAAGGCCAGCCTAGCAATGCCTACCTGGCCAGCCAGATCGGCCAGGCCACGGCTCCGGCGTATAGCGGCGTGTGCCAGGTGGTCCTGGAGCGTTCGTCCATCACGAAGGGTTGGCCCTTCTATGTGGGGACGAACCCAGTGATCAAGAAGTGGGCCTTCGTGCTGCGGCGCTGCCCGAACAACCTGGGGCTCACGGCGGGCCACAATATCATCGGCGGATGGGACGCCAATCCGGCCGAGATCGCCTACGAAATCATGACCAACCCCGTGTGGGGCCTGGGCATTCCGTCCGCGCGCTTCAACCTCACCAGCTGGCGCGCCGCAGGGGAGACGCTGTGGACCGAAGGCATGGGCATGAGCATCAAGGTCGACGAACCAACCAGCGGCGACCAGCTGCTCGGGGAGATCGCACGCCACGTGGATGGCGTGTTCTATACCGACCCGGCCACGGGCTTGTGGGAGTTCAAGCTGGCCCGCGCCGACTATGATCCGAACACGCTCCTGGAGATCACCCAGGACGACGTGCTCGAAGCCCCCGAGCTAACGCGCGGCTCCTGGGAAGAGACGCTGAACGAGATCAAGATCAAGTTCACCAACCGCACCACCTTCAAGGACGACATGGTGCAGGCCCAGGAGACGGCGAACCATGCCGTGCGCGGCGAGATTGCGAGTGACACTATCTCGTTTAAAGGCTTCACTAGCGCAGCCATCGCGCAGAAGGTCGCGGTCCGCGAGCTCAAGATTCATAGTTACCCGCTGGCCAAGGCGCGCATCGTGGCTAACCGCAAGGCGTGGAACCTGAGAATCGGCAGCGTGTTCAAGCTTACGTTCGCACCCTACGGCATCACCGGCATGGTGCTGCGCGTGGGCACGATCAATTACGGCGACCTGGCTAACCCGAGGATCGAGGTAGAGGCCGTGGAGGACATCTTCAACGTGGCCTTCACCGCGTACGATCCGCCCGCAGATAGCGGCTGGGTGGACCCCGTCAGCGATCCTCTGCCTCCGCTGGCGCAAGTTCTCGAAGAGATGCCCTATCACCTTACGGACGAGGCCGAGCGCAAGCTGATTGTTGCTGCCGTGCGCGCGGAGGACCAGAGCGACGGCTACCAGGTGTGGTCGGACGAGGGTCAGGGCTACTACCACAGCAACGACGAGGGCCCTTGTCCCAGCGCTACGCTGCGCGACCCTTACCCGCGCACGACACTAGCCTTGGACACCGTGGGCTTCGTGATTCAAGGAGGGCGCGACCTGCCGGGTCTAGAGAACACGGACGCTGCCGGCCGGGTGCGCGGTGAGAATCTACTGCTCATCGGCGAGGAGTGGATGAGTTGGACTACGGCCGCCGACAACGGCGACGGCACCTGGACCGTCGCGGGGATCGTGCGCGGCATCTTCGATACCATCCCAACCGATCATGCGGCTGGCGAGCGCGTGTGGTTCATCAGCGACGGCGGCAGTCTGGCGCGCCCGGACCCTTACCCCATCGACCTGGCGGTCAGCGCGAAGTGTCTACCGTACAGCCACAGGGGCGTCGTTCCTATCGAGAACGTGTCGCCCGTGACAAAGACGATGGCCAGCAGGGCGCAGAAGCCCTACCCGCCCGGCAAGGCCCAGGTCAACGGCCTGTACTGGCCCACGGACGTAGTGGGAGATGCAGCGTTTACCTGGGCGCACCGCATCCGCACGGCGCAGCCAAATGTGGTGCAGCAGGATGCCGCCAGCGTGGCGGGCACGATTGAGGGCACGTACACCGTTGAGGTCCTGCTGGACGGCGTGGTGCAGGGTAGCCGCACACAGACCGGACTCACGGGGACGTCCTTCACGTACACGCTGGCCCAGTACCTTGCCGACGCACCATCGGGCAAGGCCGTGCAGTTCAGGATCACCCCGATCAACGGATTACTACAGGGCACGGTGCGGACCACGGACGCCTTTTGGTTCGGCGGTTTCGGGTTGAACTTCGGCCGCAACTTCGGCGGCATGAACAAGGGGGCCTGAAGCGCTTGACTTTCGGCCGGCAGGAGAGGGAACGTCCCCGTCACCATGCTGGTGCTCAACATCCTGATCGTGTTCGTGGGGCTCGCGGCAATGGTTTGGCTGCTGGGCGCCATCATGTCGGAGATCTGACGGTCCTCGCATGCCCGAGCCGCCCATCCCGCCAGGCTTCACCTACCCGCCCCTGGGCATCCTAGATGCGTTCGCGTGCGTGATAGTCCTGGCCGTGGCCATCTATTTCTGGCGCGCTGCGCGCCGGGAGATCACTCGCTACAGACGCATCACTTGGCGTTAGGCACGAGCCGGACACGGGTTCTAAGGGTTCCGGGCCAGCCCAGCAGCACGCGCCGTTTATAGACCCTGTGCCCAGTGAGCACACCGTATCGTCCTGCACGATGCCGACAGCCAAAGGCGTCTTGCCCACGGCGGAGAAACCATGCAGCCCAACCGAGGTTGACACGACCGTACTCGCTACCAGACACTCACAATAAGCGAAAGGGGCCTGGGGTCGCAAAACGCGTGGTCTTGGACACCGCGCGCCCCATTTCAAACCACGGGCCCCTGCGTTTCAACCCGAGGGCGGCCCCCATTTGTGGAGGTGGAAGCCTCACTTGGGTGCCCTCATAATCCCGCATAGAAGCGACTCGCACAAGGTCACAAGAAGATTTACCCGGTCACAAAAAAATATACCCCCTCCTACCCAACGCCCCGGGACGCCCCAAAAAACAGGGTCAAAACGCGCTACAATGCGCCCCATCAGCACCCTGCTACCCGGGGATATTTGACGATGAGAGAGCTCGCGCTTGCCATTTTGCTGGCCTTTGTCTGCGGATCAGGGCCCGCTCGCGCCCAGAGCGATACGGTATCCCTACTGGCCGGGACGCGCCTGCGGGCGAAACTCGAATCGAGTGTCAGCACCAAGACTGCGCGTGTGGGAGACGGAGTCGAGGTCATCTTGCTCCAGCCTGTAGAGCGAGGCAGCAATGTGCTCGTGCCAACGGGCAGCCGCTTGACAGGCCGTGTCGAGGATGTGCGGGCTGCTGATCGTAAGCAGAGAATCTCGGCGCGGCTCCGGCTGGCGTTCTATCGCATGACCTTCCCGGACGGGCGTGCCCTTGAGGCCCCAGCTTCGCTTCAAAGCCTGGGGATGTCGCAAGACGTGGACGCCGAGGGCGTTGCGACGCAGCCTGGCATATCTAAGGGTGAAACCGCAGGCGTCGTAGTCACCGGGGCGGGCGTAGGCGCGGGCATTGGCGCTGCCGCTGGCGGGGCGAAAGGTGCTGGGATCGGCGCCGGTATCGGCGGAGCTATCGCGGTGCTGGGCGCATTGGCCGAGGCCAGCGCGCGCTGGGATGATTTCGAGCTTAAGAAGGGGCGCAAGCTTTGGTTGCGGCTCGACCAGGACGTCACGCTCAGCGAGGTTTCCGCTACCCAACCTTCCCTGCCGGCCTCACATTTCGAGCCCGCGAAGCCGTCAGCATCGGCTACCGAGGAGCCTGCGCCAACCAGCCCCCAACCCCACGAAGGCAAGGCGGACGTTGCGACCGAGGCGGGGTCGCGCATCTTTCTTACGGACCGCAAGACATGGGAAAGCCTCGGCGGTTTCGAGCGCTTTCGTAACACAGCCACGTCCGCGAGTAGCGGAACCCATCTGCCGAAGCCGGAAATCCTCAAGACCCTGCACGAACGCTGCCCTGGGTTCGTCGTTACTGTGCACGCAGAGAAAGCCGACTACATCGTGCTGCTGGACCACTCCCATTGGGGTTCGCCGCCTTATAGCGTCTCTGTGTTCACTCCGGCCGGCGACGCAATCTATAGCGGTGGGACCCAGTTGCTCAAGAACGCGATCAAGGATGCGTGCGCAGCAATCTGGGCTCATAAGTAGAGGGGATGAAATCGTTTCCCATCCCCAGCCGCCCATCTGGCTAACGTTCGGGAGAGTGCAAGATGTCCTACTCGTTGGATGAAATTCAAACCCTTATCTTCGGTGGCCAGCTACTACTTCTGGCCGCGAGCGTGCACTATGCAAAGCGGTACGTGGAAAGCACGGAAAGAATCAAGGAGGCCGCGATACAGCAATCCAAGGTTTCCGCAGACCAAGTCGAAAGTATGTCGCGCCCTGTGCTGGTGATGAAGGCCGAAGGCACTACAGTGCAACTAGTAAATGTTGGGACCGGACCCGCTTTGAACGTCGAATGGTGGCCGTGGCCGGAGCAACATCCGGAAGGCAGGGCGCTTCCAGCACGAAACGCTCCAAGCGGTAGACATCCATACATCGAGTCGCACACGGCCAGAGAGACAGGCGTGAATCAAGCGACGCTGATGGCTCAGAAGGCCAAGATCATCGTTTGGTACAAGTTGTTCTGGGAGGGAGTACCGGAGTGACTGCTACATTCGCCAGGACACGATGGTTGGCATGTGGACGAGTGCACAGGTTGTAGAGGAACTACGTCCGGCGAGCATGTTGGCGGAACCCATTATTCGCGCCAGTAGCACTAGCCCCTAATCTGTTGCAGCCGGCACAACCCAGGTGCCCGGCGCCTTCGCGGGTACATCGCGCGGCTTCTTGTCGGCCGCGGTGGGCGGCGGCTCCCCGTTCATCCCGTAGACCTTCGGCGGTCCTGCCTCCAGACACCCCAGGGCATTGCGCTTGGCTTCCATGCCGATCTGCGAGTACCACTCCCACATCTGCCGCGTGTTGTGCCCGCTGATGCTCATCCCCACCTGCACGGGCACACCGGCCTCGGCCATGCGCGTGATGGACGTATGCCGCAGATCGTGCGGGCGGAAGGACGGCAGGCCGGCCGCTTCCTTAATCTCGCGGAAGGCGCCGCGCAAACCCCAGCGGCTCATCGGTCGCGTGGGATCGTAGCGGTTGCGTGCCTCGCGGTAGGGGAACACGTAGTGCTGCGGCTCCCGAGCGCCCAGGCTTGCCGCCCTCTCCAGGAGCTTCTCGACCGCCAACGTGGCCACGCCGTTCAGCGGTATGCGACGAACGCGGAACTGATTCTTGGCGCTCTCCTCTCGCACGGAGATTGTGCGGTTGACGAGGTCCACGTCTGCAATCCGCAACCCACGGACCTCGCATCCCGATGCCGTGGTGTTAACCATCAACAGGCCAGCGTAGTAGGCCTCAGCCCACTCCGGCCGCCCACTGGCGACTGCGAACAAGCGCTGCTCCTGTTCGGCGGTTAGGGCGCGCGGCGGCTGGAACTTGGGCAGCCGCAGGGGCTCGTACCCCGGCTCGACGGCGGCCCACAGCCCGCCACGCCGGAGAATCTGCCCGAGCATGCTGAGTTCATGGTTGATGCGCGAGGCTCCGGCCTTCTGCTTGAACGGCGGCACGCCTTCCAGGCGCGCGTGTTGGTACTCGCGCAGGTGTGCCGCATGAATGGCCCGGAGCCGCATGTCGCCGAAGAAGCCATTGAGGGGGACGAGGTACTCCTTGTAGTCCGAAAGCGTCCGCGCCTTCAGGTGAGGGCGACGTGATTCCAGCCAGATCGCTGCTGCTTCGCGGAAGGTCCTGCTTGCAAACTCGGGGTCGTAGCTCATGCCGGCCCGGCTCTCCTGTGTTCGAGAATGCGCTGCTTTGGAGCAACAAACGGGGACCCGATTGCGGTAAAGAGTGAAGGGACCGCGCCCGCGCAGGGCGTTGTACCGCGCGGGCGCGGCAGGTGGGAGGAATCATGCCTAGTGGCCCGTTTCCAGGAAGTAGTCGATGCGGGCCGCAGCGACCTTGGCGTTTTTTCCCATGTCCCGAAGGCTGCCTCGCACTCGCTCATATCGCCTGTTACCCAGCCGCCACGAGCCTTCACGCCTATATTGCCGTCGAAATCGGCGCGGCCACTTGAACGGGAGGAACAGGCTGTCGGCCTTCCTGGTGGTGATTCCCAGCAATCGCTGCGCGGTCAACAGTTCGCCGCTCACCGCGAGCAGCTTGGGCTGTAGCCTTCGCCAACATGGATCTCGCCTGGCCGCGCGGACGACCAGCCCCGCGACGTCGTGGTCATCTGTATCCGCGTCGAACGCGCGGGGGTTGCGCAGGATCGTCTGCTTCACGCGAAGCAACAGGCGGGTGCGCGTGTTCATTCTCGGCATGCTAGTGGCTCCTTCTCGCCGGCCTGACCCGGCGTGCAATGGTGTGGGCTGGGATGCCGCCCCGGATGGGAGGACTCGCCAGGGCCGATTTTCAATTCTGCGGCGAGGGGTGATAGCTTGCCGTGCAGCCATCGTTGCCTCCTTGTAGGCGACGCTGGTTAGCGCCGTGCCCGGTGTTCATCCACCGGCGCGGCGCGCTGGTGCGGAATTCACTGCGTCCGAAGCTGTGTACCTCGGCGGCCTGTGGAACTCCAAGAGCTTTCTTGGCGGCCAGGCCAGGACCTATCCACAAAACTCTCCACAAATCGCGCTCATTCTCGGCGCACTTTGCACTAAATTGCGGCAGTAGTCATGTGCGAGCAGGGATAGCGGAAGAGGCGCGCCGACCCGCATGAACATTGGCTCGTCTCGCACTTCGTGACCCGTGTTGCTACTCCGTGCTAACGTCACAAAGCGCATTAGGAAACCGCTGCTCTATCCAATCTGAGCTACGGGGCCGTTCGCCTGACCTCATTCTCTCACGTCGACTGATCGAAATGAGGCACCGGAATGCGTTCGGCAGTCCAAGCTGCGGACGACTGTCCGAGCTTCGGAAGCCAGTGCGGAAGGGCATATCCCAGGCAGCCGCTAATCCCTTCGTACTCAGCGCGGTAAGCATCCCGGCCTGACGACAACCTTGGCACTTGATGTGCTCTCCATGGGTGCCGGGGAGTGGCCTGATGACCAGACCGTCTGCCGACGCGACGACCTTGCCAACCGAGCTGCCGCTACCGCAGCCCCGGGCCTCGCAGGCTGGTTCTGCGCCCGGACGAAGCAGCGACCTGCGCCACCAGCTGCGCAAGAAGTTCAAATCACTTGGCCGCCGTGAGCTGCAGCTGTGGAGCACCGCCCTGCTCATCCTGTGGCTCCTGACGGGCGGGTACCTGCTGCCGATCGTGCTGGGGATGATGCGCGACCTCCGCGACCTGCGCCTGCCCGACTGGGAGGCGCTGCAGGTGCTGGCGGGTTTCGTGATGCTGATGGTGCTGTTCACTCTGCACGTGGCGCAGCATCGGCGCACGCTGAACGCTGCGCGCGAGATGCTGCTGACGCAACTGATCCGCGCCGAGGCGGCGGAACAGGAATCCGTGCTCGACCCGCTGACGGGCGTGTACAACCGCCGGTACCTGGACCGCGCGCTGGTCAAGGAGATGCGGCGGGCGGAGCGCCTGGCTTCCTGCGTGTCGCTGCTCATGATCGATCTGGATGACTTCAAGTCTGTCAACACGCGCTTCGGGCATCAGGCCGGTGACCAGTTCCTTCGCGAGGCCTCCGCGCTGCTGGAGGCTGTATTTCGCGAGTCGGATACGCTCGTGCGTTATGGCGGGGATGAGTTCCTGGTGATCCTTCCCGACACCAGCCGCGGGGCTGCGGAACGCGCGGTCGAGCGCTTGCAGGAGCGAGCCCGCGACTGGAACGAGAACCGGCGCAGCCACGGAATCCGCCTGGGATTCAGTTGTGGGCTGGCGGAGTGCCGGCCCGGCGATTCCACCGACGATGCCCTGGCGCGGGCAGATGCGGAAATGTACCGAAACAAGGCAGCGCGCCGGAACCTGCAGTCCACCAGCCCTCACGAGGACACGCATGCGAGCCAACACGCTGTTGTTTTCCCAAGACCCTGAAGTCGTGCGCGTGCTGTCGCGCGCGCTCAGCGACCTGAGTATCGGAGTGGAAATCTGCCCGGACGTGGAAAACGTGATCCAGCGCCTGGAGAGCCAGAAGTTCGATGCCGTGATCGTGGACTCCGACGAAGGCTGCAACGCCTGGGGTCTGCTGGCGGGGATGCGCAAGTCGCGCCTGAATCGCCGCTCGGTCGGCGTCGCCCTGGCCCGCGATCAGGAGAGCTTCCGCACGGCGTTCGACATGGGCGCCAACCTGGTGATCGACAAGCCCATCCAGGGCGAGCGCGCGGCGCGCAACCTGCGGGCGGCCCAGGCCGTCATCCTGCGCGAACTCCGCCGGTGCACGCGTTACAAGGTGGAAATCTCAGCCACGGTGGAAAACGGCGCCGGCATTGTGCCCGCCACCGTCATCGATATCAGCGAAGGCGGCGTAGGATTGCGCACGCGAAAGCCGCTGGTCGCGGGGGAAAGCGTCCAGATTCGCTTCACGCTGCCGGAGACCGAGATGCCCTTTGACGCTCGCGTCGAAATCGTCTGGAGCAAAGAGGATGGCAGGGCGGGCACGCGCTTCCTGACCTTCGCACCACTCTCCAAGCTGGCTTTGCAGCGCTGGCTGCAAATGCGCGGCGAAGATGAGCTGCCGGCTGGGCAATCCATCTAGTTGACACAATAACGAGTCGAGTCGCGAGAGCCTTCCTTGCTCATCCGGGGTTGCCCGCTTCTCTTGCTCAGATCCCGGTCATTCGCTGCAGGTGTTCAGGATACCGGTCGCCCTGCACCGTGATCTTGGAGACGGCGCTGTCGATTTCACGAAGATCGTAGGGTGTCAGTTCGACGGCAGCGGCCCCGATGTTTTCCTCGAGACGATGCAGTTTGGTTGTGCCCGGGATGGGAACAATCCAGGGCTTCTGCGCCAGCAGTCAGGCAAGCGCGCCTCACCCACGAGTTCTTCGTTGATGAACGGGCCATACACCTCCGCAGTATCGAAGAGCGTAACGCCCCGATCCACGGCCGTCCGCAGAAGGGCGATCATCTCCTGCCTGTCGGGGGCGACACCGTACGAGACGCTCATCCCCATACAGCCCAGGCCCAGAGCTGAGACTTCCAAGCGGCTTGTTCCAAGTGTGCGCTTTTGCATGACTCGTCTTTCCACAATTGGCTACATACGCTGATTAGAGCCGGCCGGCGCGTGCTCGGATGTGCAAAAAAGCCGACAATTCGAGGAAACGCGTTACCGCGTGACAAGCGTTCCCTCAACAGACATGGCACGGCCTCCCAAGAAGGAGGCCGCATTCGAGCACAACGTTTCTCATGCCCGCGGTGAGAGCGGGCCGGCGTCTAGTAACCGTGCGCGGACGGGACATTGGCCGCAGCCCGAACGTTCAGGAAGTCGTCCGTCGGGGCCTCGGTCAGTAACACCTCGAGCGCGGCATACTCTCCCATGGTCTGGGCGGCGTGGGTCAGTGCGGAAGTCTTTCCCAGGAAGATCATCTTGCGGCACACGGCTTCGGCGAGCGAGCCGCGCCCGGGATTGACTGCCAACTCCAGCATCAGCTCCTCGGTGAGACCGTGACGCTGGATCTGTTCGGCCACTTCATCGCACCCGTAGGGATCCCCGCTCGCAACAAACTGCTCGTACATCTGGCGCTTACCCTCCTCGCCGATCGCCAGCAGCGATTGAGCGGCCGCCTCGCGCACCTCCCAAGAGGAGTCGGAGAGTCTCTGGGCGAGATCGGGAATCTGACGCGCGCGATGAGGGCTGCAGCAGGCGCGTACGGCCTCAAGGCGTACGGCTGCGTTCGGATCATGAAGGCGCGCGGCCAAAACCGCATCGACCGGGTGGCTGCAGAATTGTCCCACGACGCTCGCCGCCAGGCCGCGCAACTCCGGTGATGAGTCGAACGCGAACCTCTCGATGACAAGGTCACAAAGCTCTCCCAAGTCCGTTCTCAGGGCGATGGCTTCGGGGCCAGCCTGCCGACAGATCGCCGCGACGGCCTCGAGCGCGGCTACCTGCAGTCGCCGGTCAGAATCCTTCAGGTGCGGCAGGAAGTGAGAAAGGTCTTCCAGTCGGAAGCGCTGGAGGGCAGCCTTGACGGCAAGTAGCGGCAGATCGTGCTTCGCCGCTCTGCCGTTTGCCGCTGCTTCCAGGAGGATGGGGAGAGCCTTCGGGTGACGGCTCCGCCCCAGAGCGTCCAGCGCCGCGATGCGCACGTCCGGCGCAGGATCTTCCAGCGCCGCCTTGGCAAACACCAGCGCCCATTCCGGCTGAAGCATCCCCAGGTTGGCGACCGCCACGGCGCGCGGCACAGAGAAAATGCGGGCACGCCAGAAAGACTTGCGATAGGCGGAGTCGCCGGCCGGCAGGTCCGCTTGCTCCCGGCAGGCAGCGACAATCTGCCTGGCGCGCCTGCGGCCGAAGGCAACTCTGGCCCAGGATTCCACAAAGCCCAGGGCGAAGAGCAGCTCAGACGCATCCTGGCAGCCATGTCGAGCGGCCTTGAGCAGGAGTTCCTCGAGCGCCTTTACCTGGTCCTTCGAGTTCAGGCGGCTCCAGACGGCAAGCGCCTCCGCCTGCGGAACCCGACCCTCGGCCACTGCGCACAGCAAAGGGAGATGCGCTTCCGCAAGGGACTCCTTGATTTGGAAAAAGCGCCAGCGCTTCAGCCGGCGCGAAAACAGGAAGACGCCGATGAGCAGATTCAGAGCCGCGGTCGTCGCCAGGGCCCACTTGACCACCGGCAGTAGGGTTTCAACGGACAGCCACATAGCATCCTCCATCATCCTCAATAGGTCCGGTACGTAATGTCTTTACCACCCTGGCTCAACGCCGATTGCTCCGTGAACTTCACCCCGGCCTTGACCACTTCACGGCTGGACTCGTCCGCCGAACCTGCAGTCTTGCCCGCCTGGGAGAGCTCGCTCTCTACGTCGGCAATCAGCGTCTGCAGTCGCGCGGATTCGGTCTGAATGAGTTCCACCTTCTCCGTAAGACCACGCCCTTCGGCGCTGGCCAGCACCGGGACGCTTTCTTCTACAGCGCGCCGCGCCGCTCCCAGCAGGTACTGCAGCGAACGAAAGTGCGGCTGCCACAAGTAGGCGGAGTCCTTGCGGCGGCGAAACTGCTCCAATTCCATCGTCATTCGCCAGAACACGGCCGTGGAACGCACCAGGAAGGCGGCCAATTCGCCACGGAAGCTCTGCTCGCAGGCATATTCGGCGCGAAAGGCCTGGGCTTCGGCCGAAGTGAGGAACACCGTACCTTCATGCAGGGGAACGCGCAGGGCGAGATCCGAATCAACGCTTCGCACGTGAGTGCGGATGGAGAGCACGAAATCGTTGAGCAGGTCTTCCTCCGCCTTTTCAATCTTGCTGGACACGCCGAACTCCCTTGAGACGCCGACCGCGTCTGCTGCGGGGGCCGCAGGGAAAGAAATGGGGGGATGGCTGGGAGGAACTGGCGGCATCTCCGGCCGAGCACTTGACGATGCGGCTGGCTGGGTTGGCGCGGTCGTACCGAGTTCCCGTTTCTCGAGCACCGATTGGGCGAGGGCACAATCGCGCCCCAGCCTCTCGCTGGCTTTGGCCATCTCCTCCAAATCGCTCTCGCCACTGATGCGCCCCAAGGCCTCCTCGGCCTGCGTGCGCAGGCGGTCGGCCAATTCCTTCATCCTCTCCGCTGCCTCCAGCAGGAGCGCATCGAAGCGTGCGCCAAACAGAACATTGTGGACGGCGACGGTAGCCAGCACCCGCGGATGCAGGCTGGAGGCACCAAACGTCTTTTTGAAATCACGCACGCGGCTGAGCAGGCCGGATTTGGTCAGAGCGTCGAAGTCCGGCAGCATCTCCAGTTCGTGCCGAAACGTCTCGAACCGCTGCAAGCGCTTGATCTGTGCGTCGGGCAAAGGCGGCAGGGGAAGTCCAGCCAAGAGTCGGTCGAGCTGCTTTTCAAATCTGTGCATGGCCTCGCTGGACGTACGCGACTCTTGTGGCGTGAGCCGGCGAAAGAGAAAGGTCGCCAGCAGGTCCGCCTTATCGCGATCCCGCTCATGACACCCCGGGCAACCGGCAAGGTAGCGAAGCAGCGCGCCAGCCTCCTCCGGCGTGCCGTCTGCCTTCAACGCCTCGCGCATCATCGATGGAGTGACTGCCAGGTTCAGCAGGCCTATCCAGGATGATGCGACACCGGAGCCTGCCGCCGGGTCTTGTATTTCCATGCGGGGCAGTGGGCTGCCTATAGCGCGCTCCAGCACGCGGGTGAAGAAAGCGCAAGCGGCAGACTGCGCTTCCGCCTCGGAGGTGCCGGTTAGGCCTCCGCCGTTCATAACGGCCGCCTCCCTCGCTTGGATTGGCATATTCCCCACATCGGCCTCCACGACGATTCGCTACTGCTGGGGGCTGGACTGCGGCCGCCCACCCTCGGGAGAAGCAGCGTCAGACGAAGTCGCGACTTCCGAGCCCTCCGAACCGGCCAGCAGCTTCTCCGCCTCGCGCCGCGCTACGGTCATAATCTCCAGGTGATCGCGCGAGTTCTGCAGCGCTTCGGCATACATGTTGCGGCGGAACTCGTCGGTTTCGTTGTCGTAGCGCTGTTGCAGGCGCTCCATCTTGGCCCGCAACGAGGCCTCATCGCGCCTGAGTGTATCCACGCGCGCGCGGTTCTCGTCGGCCAGGGAGCACGGGTTCGATCCGCCCTCCAGCAGCTCGGGCCGCAGGCTGCCCAAAGCCGCCGGTTGCTGCGCACCGGGAGTCGCCGTTTCCGTGACTCCCCGCGGCAAATCTTCGTTGGCGAACACACGAGCCGCCTTGCGTGCCGGCTTCTGCCGTGCGATCTCGCCCAGTGAAAGGGACTCCGATTGCGCCACGCACGTGCCGGAAAGCATCGCAAACGCGGCCAAGGCCCAACATGCAATGGTGAGTTGTCGTTTCATGGGGACTCGTTCCTCCTAGTAGAGCTCTCGAAAGCTGATGACTTGCGGTGGCTGCGGCGGCAAAGGCTGTTTGAGCGAGCAGGCATCGAAGGTGATGTTGGCGCTGCCGCCCAGTACGCTGTCGACCAGCGATTCCTCTCCCGCCAGAACCTGGCCGTAGATGTTGGTCGATTGCGAGCCGCCGCCTGAGAACTTGATGACTCCTTTGACGATGACGAGCCCGTAGAACTGAAGGCCGCCGCTGATGTTCAAGTCGCCATCGACCAGCAGCACCCCGTTGCCCTGGGTATTGCCGGTGATCTGCAGGTTCCCTGGGATGTAAGTGATCTGGGGCGCCATATTGGACGGACCAGCCGGGTTCTCCGGCGGATTGGGCGGAAAATAGGGCGGCACTCCGAAGACTTGGCCGCTCTTGGTCCCGCAATTCAGCGGCGAACCGCTGCAGACGTAGTTGTAGGGCGTGTTGCGCACGTCGACCGCGGCCGCCATGCTCCTGTACATGTCGATAAGCGCGGGAATGTCATAGGGCCAGGCCTGGTTCTCTTTCACCGGCGGATTCTGGCCGGAGATCAAGTTCTGGGAGGAATTCGTCTTGTCCACCGTGCTGCTGGAAAAGATGGCGTACTTGCTGGTATCGCAGGTCTGCCCGTCGCGGCTGGTGCAGGTGGTATTACCCTGCTTGTCCGTGGTGCACGAACAACTGCAGTAATCGTAAGAGTTCACCGTCAACTGCCCGTTGAGCGTGACGTGGTCCTGGGAATCGATGGCCGCGCTGCCGATAAACGGGGGGATGGCCGCAACCTCCATCTGGGTCATCCGCCGGCTGCCCGTGGCGGTCACCGCCAGCGAGGTGAGGATGTAGACCGGCTTGAAGATCCGGCTGGTTCCGGCCGGTGGCTGATCGCAGGCAAGGTAGTCCGGCGGCGGCAGCATCTCGTTCATTCCGCTGTAGCAGGCTTGCCGGTTCAGCGTGGCCGCGCCGGAGCCGCCATTGACATAGAAAGGAGCAAGCGTCGAATTCGACTTCAGCGTGATCCGGACCCACTTGTACTCGAGCGCCGCCGGAGTTCCGGTAAACGGGGCGTCGCTGGAGAGGAAGGCGTACACGCCGGGAACCGATGAAGCCTGCGTGCAGGTGGTGTTGGAGGCGAAGCCGAGCCCGGGAAAATTCTCGCGACACAGTTCGTTGTCGAAGTAGCGGTTGTTGGGGTCGGTGGGCGCGACCACATCGCTGCCGCCGGCCGGATTCAGGACGTAGACCACCGAACCCGGACCGCCGGGCAGCGCAGTAGGACCAAGAATAAAGTGGGGCGCCGGGTTGCCCGGGGTGAGCCTTTCGCGCACCTCTTCCAGGCCGGCCACCGAGGCAAAGTGAGCCTTCACGCGGTTGCGGTGGTTATCGTTGAGCTGGGTTTCCCACGTGCCGGCTTCGAGCAGCGCGATGGCCATCGCCGACACCAGCAAGAGGGCGAAGATGGTGAGCAGCATCGCCATGCCGGACTGCCTCTCAACCGCCCGGTTTCCGGTTTTGGACCTATGTTCCATATCGGTTCGAAGTGCAAGTGCAACGCCAAAATGGGAACTGGTTCAAAAAGGGACGTAAGTGCTTGGCGGTGCGGGGATTTCATCGGACGAGCGTTTCCGTCGCGAGGACTGCGGGTTCGGCGGGCTGGACGAGAAGTCCGATTCACGGACGGCGCTCACCCCTGCATGAGCCGACGGCGGCGCAAGCGCCGGCAAAGGCCCATGCCTTCGGACGCAACGGTGGGCGGCTAGTTGGCACTGAGGTCGAAATTGAAATCCGTGCGGTGGAACGGGCCGGCGGGCACGATCAGGGTTCGAACCCAGCTCCTGCCGGCGTACACGATCGAGGCGGTGTATTCGCCGGGAGGCAGCGCTCGGAACAGGAAGGCGCCGCTGGAGTCGCTGGTGCTCTCACGGCCCAGCGGTTCCAAGCGAACGACGACGCCCCGGACCGGAACCACCCGCGCCGCGGCCGGGTCGTAGAGGGTGATTCGACCGGCGACGGTACGGATGGCGGCGAGCGTGAACTCCACCTGCGCCGGCTCCTCCGCCTGCGCGACGACGCGCACAGGTCTTACGCCCTCCAGCAGGTATCCGGGTGGCACGGATTCAGTATTGATGGCGAGTTCGTAGGGTCCCGGTTGCAGTCCCTGCAGGCGGAACTTCCCTTCGCCGTCGGTCTGTACCGACCTGCGATTCCCGTCGCCGGACACGGCCACGGCAACGCGGGCAATGGCTGTACCCGCATCATCGTGAACCAGGCCCACGATGGACACGGGGGCTGCCGCAACCCCGAAATCCACCCGGGTGTTGATGTCCGTTTCGACATGCGAGTCCGTCGTGAAAAGGGACTCCGACTCACGCTGAGGAACCACTTCCACCGTGTGGCGGCCCGGTGTCACACGGGAGAAAACATAACGCCCGTTGCGATCGGTGCGGGCCACCGTGACGCCATCGAGTACAACCTCGATGCCGGCCAGCCCGTGTTCATCCGCGCCTAGTTCGCCCCCCAGGTCGTCGTCGCGAAAGACGACGCCGGAGATGGTCCCGGTTCGGCCCGGCAGCAGGAAGCGCGGCACGCCGTTGAAATGGTGGCGCAAGGAGAACGCCACCAGCGGCTGGTAGCCCGAGCCAGCCGTGGAAAGCGGGCTGCGGAGCAAAGACATGGACACGAAGACATCGAGCGAAGCACTAAGCTTGCGAGAGTACGTCCAGGAGTGCAGGGCCGACTGGTAAGCTCCGCCAACCGATTGGGTGTTGTTGAAGAGGAAGCTGTAGTTGAGCTGTTGCCGGCTGGTGCCCCGCCCCATCCAGGCCACAGTGCCTCCCGCCTGCAGGCGTACCGGACTGAGGTGGAAGTTGACCCCCTGGACATACCCCAGTCCCGCCAGGGCTGGATTCTCCTCCAGCAGCCGTCCCAGTTCCTCGGGCGAGGTGGCAGCCAGGCCGAGTTGCGTCACCGCCTGGGCCAGCCCGGGCAACTCGCGGAAAATCACATCCACAGTCGGAGCCTGGGTCTGGCGATCCACGAAGGCGGAGACGTGCAGCCGGTCCCAACTGGCCCGCACGGTCTGGCGAAGCTGATGCCCGCCGAGGTCGCTGCCGGAATGCCGGGAGAACCGGTACTGAAAACTCGTGCCGAAGCGGTGCCCATCGAAACCGACGCCGAGGGGAAAGCTGAAGCTTTCGCTGCCGGGCCGCGGCGGCTGCTGCGGCTGATAGCGCGCATACGCAGCTCCGCCGAGTACCGACCAGTTGCGCGTCGGCTGGTAGCGCATCTCTATCTGGGAGTGCAGGTTGGTCTGCTCGTAATTGGCGATCGAATAGCGGTTTCCGGTGAAGCGCACGCTGCTCTTCAGCTTGTCGGTCACCTGCCGCGCCCAGCTCACGTCGGAGTAGAAACCGTGGAAATTGTTGGCCGCGAGCGAGGCAAACCCGCGCGGTTGGTAGCGCAACCGGGCGAAGAACTGTTCGTCGGCACGCCTCAGGCGGAACAGCAGCGATCCGCCGATGCGGCCATGACTGAGGCCGGCTTCTGCTTCCAGTTCCAGGGCATCACTCGGCTTGTATTCGTACACCAGTGACGCGACCGGCCCGGGTGTGCCGCTGCTGACTGTTCCGGCCCGTCCTCGGTGGGAAAAATGAAAGACGTTGAAGGTGAGGGCGGCGCTCTCGGCCAGCGGACGGCGGAGTCGAACGCCCAGCACGCCTTCCCGCACCGCAGGGAGGAACAGATCCTGAAACTCGGCGATGGACGTGTAGCCGGCATGCAGAGTGACCTCGCCTTGCCGCAGATGAACGCCGCGCACCGTGGAGCCGTTGAGGGTCATCATCGAGCTCTGGATGGTCTGGTCGCCGAGGGTGATCTCGCGGCGCGGAGTCTGGATCTGAAAAAACGCTGACGGCAGGCTGAGGCGCGAGCGCCCGGGCACTCCGGTAAACAGGTTGGCGGTGGCCACGTGCAGGCGCAGGGTGCGGTCGCCTTCCTGCCGGGTGAGGTTGAAGACGTTCTGCAGCTGGGCGGGGCCCGAGGCATAGCGCAGTTCGTAGCTGCCGTAGGAATCGCCCCGTGGCAACGGCATCTCGAACCCTTTAGGCCGGGAGGGCGGCGGCTCGGGGACGCGCACCGAGTACGCTCGGGTCCCTTCCTTCAGGACGACGACCACGCTGGTGGTACCCGGCACCTTGCCGCGCACGAGCAGCGTTTCGTCTTCCACCCGTGCCTCCGCACAGGCCGAATTCAGAGAATACGCCGCTACTGCTCCCGGCACCTGCACCTGGACGGTCTTCTGATAGCCCACCGTGAGTTCTTCGGCGAACGCCGGCAGGGCAAGCATCAGGACGACGATGGACGACGCGCGTTTCATCGGACGGTGAATTCGGCCACGTTGGTGATGGTTTGGCCTTCGAACTGAAACGAGGCAAAGGCGCGATAGCGTCCGGGTTTCAGCTCCGCCGGATACTCGGCCTGAAACTCAAGTTGCTGCCCAGGCAGGAGGCGATGCGAACGAAATGCCGCCTTGCCCACCAGTTGTCCGGACTGGCTGAGGATGGCCACGACGCCCTGCGGCGAAACCGGTTCGGCGCCAGCATTGGTCAGCCGTTGCGAGAACCCGGTGTTCGCCGTCGCCGACTGCGGTGTGACGGCGATCGGTGCGGCCTCGATCCGCACCTGATCCGAGAGGGTGAAGGTCAGCAGCGTTCCGAGCGATGCCGATAAACCGACCTTGCCCGGCTCCTTGAATTCGCTCTGGCTTTGAAAGAGGATCACAACGGCGCGCACGGGTGAATCCGGCGGCACCGTGAGCGTCACGCGCACGGTGGCCGTCTCACCCGGAAGCACGGTCACCGCCTTGCGGGAGAACACCGCGGTCGCGGCGATGCCGCGTGGCGTTTCCCCAGCGGCTACGAAGACCCGCTTGCCGTCGCGCACCACCACGTCGCGGGCGGCCATCTCAAACCGCAGTTCCCGGGGAGTGTCGTTGTGCAGGTTCAGAAGCTGACTTGTGCTCTGCCCCGGCTTGCCCCGAAGCTCCACAACCGCAGGCGACAGCGTGATGGAGTGCCGTACCGGCGATACGTCGTGCACCATCGGAGGTCTGCCCAGGGGCGGAGATGATCGCGGGATGTCGGGCTCAGCCGCTGCCAGGTGAAGTTCCTGGCCGGTGGCTTCCGGCGCCCATAACAGAACGGCCGCGACCAGCAGTGCGAGCGCGATCCCCCAGGCCATGGTGTCATCCGATTTCGCTTTCAGCGCCTTCATGATGTGTTCTCCTCCCGCGGCGTGCCCCTCAATCGGCAACGGCCACCCAGCCGATGGCGTTGGAGATTGTTCCAGCCGGAGCATCCTTGGGAATCTCCAACTCCAACCGATGCATGGAAACCGTGCCCAGCGGAACCTGCGCTTGGATCACTTGCGGAGTGGTGGTTAGCTCCACATCGTCGACCTTGAACCGCTGCCGCGAGTCCGCATGCAGCAGGAATGCGCTCAACGTGACGGTTCGCTGTGAGCCGCCTCCCGCCGAGTCCAGCTGAACCGCAAACCTGGTTGTGATGTGCATGGCGGAAGAAGTCCGCCGCACGCTCACGCCGCTGGTTCGCGCTCCGGTGGCATAGGACACGCGGCCGAAATCAAGATCGGCCTGTCCCGGGCCGGTGCTTCGCAACGCTGCGCCGCCTGCGGAGAGCGGGAAGCTGATACGGATTGCGCCCGGCAAAACCGCTCGGCCAGGGCTCTCGGCGGCAGGAGGTCCAGAGGCCAGTCCCTGCTTCCCGAGCGTACAGGCGAAGGCCAGCAATCCCAGGGCAATCACGGGGCCGCTTTTCATGGCTGGGCCTCCCAACATCGTTCCCCGGGGCCCGAGCGCCTATCGGCCTCGAGCCCGGGGAAGGAAGCCTCCGCCGAACCCCTAGTTCGAGGTGGCGACGAAGCTGATGGTCTTGTTCACGGCGCCCGCAGCGTCCGAGTGCTCGATGATCAGCTCGAACGTGTGCGAATCGTTGGCGTCGTAGTTACCGGTAGCGGTGATGGTCTTGGCGGAGCCGTCGGAAATATCCACGTTGTCGATTTCCCAGGCGTAGACGGCGTCGGCGGCGCTCAGAGTAGCCTCCAGCGTGTAGTCGCTGCTGCTCAGGTTGGCCTTCTCCACCCGGACCAGGAACGGGGTGCTCAGCGTCCAGTCAGTCACTCCGTTCACCGATTTGGTGACCCCGGCCGGGACGCTGCCGCCATAGGCCTTCACGTTGCCGAAGGCCATGGTGGCCGCGTTGCTGCCTGATCCGGTCAGGCTGATGCCGCTGCCCGAGGATACGAAGGTCAGGCTGATGGAACTCTCCACCGTGGCCGATACCGTCATGGTGCCGGAGCTGGTGTCGGCGGCTGCCAGTCCCGCGGTCAGGACCAGCACTGCGAACATGCTTGCGATTGAAGTCAGGCGTTTCACTTTGGGTCTCCTTGTTGACTGTCGGTCTCGTTTCGCAGGAGTCCCTGATCGCGGGTGGCAACAGAGCTCGCTGCTCGCTCCCTGTGACTGCAATCTCTGCACCAAATCGGAACTACTTTCCCGTACTTGTGCCTAATTGGTTCTGCCGTATCAGTTTGGGAATACCGGGGCCGGTGGCGAATCGGTCTCCCGGCTGACCGCCATCTCTGAGCCTCGGACAAATCCATCCCGATGCAGGACGGAACTAGGAAGGCGGGGGCGGGCCGTAGCGGCAGTAAAGCCGCGAAGCTGCCTGCCCGGCCACGTCGCCGGCTCAGCCGAGCACGCACTGTCCGCTTTTTCCAGAAGATGGACGGCCCGTCTTGCTGCTGGACGAACGCTCTACCTGCCTGAGGAGAACGCAAACCCCAAAACCTTATCCTGCAACAACTTCAACTCGCCCGCCATGTGGCATCGCAAATGCTTTTCGCCAATTCCGAGAGAGCGGGACCGCAGGACCGGTGGTTCTGATGTCCCGGAATGAAGACGTGGATTTCGGCCAGCGCGCGCCCGGGCAGTGCCCGTTACACCGCTCCACGGGAGCCGGCGGAGCGCCCGCTAGCGGGCTGGATCCATAAAACCCCGCCCAGGCCGCAGCCTTAGCGGCCTGGGTATTTTTCAGAGGTGGAAGGCACCCCGCGTCTGGATCGGCTAGACACATGTCTACGGCAAGAGAAGCAGTACGGCATCAGGCAGAGGAAGGCACGTACCGGCGGTTATTCGAGAGGAATCTGACTGCCCTGTTTCGCACCACGCTCGACGGCCGCCCCCTCGATTGCAATGACGCCTTCGCGCGCTTGTATGGCTACGAATCGCGGGAGGAAGTGCTGCAGAGTTCGTGTGAGAGCTTCTACTGCAAGCCGGAGGATCGCCAGGCGTACGTTGCGCGGCTGCAGCGGGACGGTGTGGTCCACAACTACGAGTTGTGCTGCCGGCGCAGGGACGGGACGCCGATCTGGGTGCTTTCCAATGCCATCCTGGTTTGCGGAACGAACGGCGAGCCGGATGTCATCGAAGGCACCGACGTCGACATCACCGAGCGCAAGCGCGCCGAGGGCCGGCTGCAGGAGAGCGAGCGGCTGTTCCGCACGCTGGCCGAGGCGGCACCGGTGGCCATCGGCATTCTCGACGAAGGCCGCCTGGTCTACGTGAACGCCGCGGCGGAGGAACTCTTCGGCCGCTCGCGGGAAGAACTGGTGTCCGCAGACCTTTGGCCGCTCATCCACCCGGAGAGCGTACCCCTGATGCAGCAGCGCGCCGCGGCGCGACTTCGCGGCGAGCCGGTTCCCTCACGCTACCAGGTTCGCATTCTCCGCAAGGACGGAACTGCGCGGTGGCTGGATGTGGGCGCAGCCAGGAGCGAATTCGCCGGCCGGCCCTGCATCGTGCTGGCCGGCTATGACATCACGGACCACCGGCAGGCGGAGGCAAGCCTGCGCCAGAACCACGAACTGCTGCACGCTGTGGCCGAGGGCACCAGTGATGCCGTATTCGTGAAGGACCTGGAAGGCCGCTACCTGATGATCAACTCCGCGGGCGCCGCGGCGCTGGGACACACCATCCAGGAGGTTCTAGGCTGGACCGACTTCGAGTTGCAGCCGCGTGATGTGGCCGAAATATTCCGTGCGGGCGACTTGGCGGCGCTCAACACCGAGGGGGCTGTGACCCACGAAGAGCGGGCGGTCTCGCCCACCGGGGTGCGCTATTTCCTCGCTACCAAGGCCCCGTACCGGGATGCAGAAGGCGCCCTAAAGGGCGTCATCGGAATCTCTCACGACATTACCGAACGCAAGCGCGCCGAAGAAGAACTGCGCATCCGCACCACAGCCCTGGAAGCGGCGGCCAACGCCATCATCATCACCGATCGCCAAGCCAACATCGTCTGGGCCAATCCGGCCTTCACCGAGCTCACCGGGTATTCGCTCGAGGAAGCCGTAGGCCTCAACCCGCGATTCCTGCAGTCAGGGCGCCACGGAAAGGGCTTCTATCAGGAGGTGTGGCAAACCATCCTTTCCGGCCGCACCTGGAAGGGCGAGATCTACAACCGTCGCAAGGATGGTTCCATCTACGTCGAGGAAATGACCATCACACCGGTGGCACAAGGCGGCGAAGTCACGCATTTCGTAGCCATCAAGCAGGACGTAACGGAGCGCCGGCAGGCGGAGGAGGCGCTGCGGCGGAGCGAAGAGCGCTATCGCCTGGTCACGCGGGCGACCAGGGACGCCGTCTGGGATTGGAACGTGTGGACGGGCGAGTTGGTCTGGAACGACGCCGTTGAGACCCTGTTCGGACAGCGGCCCCCCACTGCGGACGAGGATGGTTATGCCTGGTGGCTGGAGCGTGTGCACCCGGAGGATCGGGAGCGCACTTCCACAGCCCTGCAGTCAGCCCTGAAGGGAAACGATTCGGTCATCGACCTCGAATACCGCTTCCGCCGGGGCGACGGATCCTATGCAACCGTCATCGACCAGGGATACATCATCCGCACCGAGAAAGGCGAGCCCCTGCGCATGATCGGCGCCATGGCGGACATTACCGCGCGGCGGCAGGCCGAGGAGAACCTGCGCCAGTCCGAAGAGAAGTTCTCCAAGGCCTTCCATTCCAGCCCTACGCCCATGACAATCAGTTCGCTGCACGATGGCCGTTATCTCGATGTGAACCAGGCCTTTCTCCAGATGACGGGCTATTCCCGCGGCGAACTGATCGGCCACAGCGCCCTGGAATTGGGCATGTGGTGCGACCCGGCCGACCGCGGGCGCTGGATTGCGAGCCTGCAGAGCGCTGGAGGAGTCATCGACCATGACTTCGCATTCCGGCATAAGAACGGAGAGCGGCGCATCGGAGTGGTTTCAGCCCACATCATTCAGGCCGAAGGAGAGACCTGCGTGCTCTCCGTCGCCCGGGATCTCACCGAACAAAGACGCGCCCAGGAAGCCTTGCGTCGCAGTGAACTTCGTTTCCGCCAGTTGTTTGAGTCCAGCTTGATCGGGTTGCACATCGCCCATCTCGACGGGCGCGTCCTTTTGGCCAACGACGCCTGGCTGAAAATGACCGGCTACACTCGTGAGGATGTGGCCGCCGGGCGTGTGAACTGGCGGACGATGACGCCGGCCGAGCACAGGGAAAGTGACGAGAAGGCGGCGGAGCAACTCCGGGCGAAGAGGTTTGCCGCTCCCTGGGAAAAGGAATACGTGCGCAAAGATGGAACTCGGGTGCCGGTGCTTATCGGAGTTTCCATGCTCGCGGGCTCGACCGACGAAGCGATGGCCTTCATCCTGGACGTCAGCGAGCGCAAGCGTGCCGAAGAAGAGCGCGAGCGGCTGTACCTCGCTCTGCAGCGCGCGGCCACGGAATGGCGTGACACGTTTGACGCCTTGCAGTCGCCCGTGCTTCTCCTGGACGGCGCCCATCGCATTCTCCGCATCAACCGCGCCGGGCAGCAGCTTGCCGGCCGGCCCTATCTGGACCTGCCCGGACTGGACATCCGCGAGTTGTCCGGCCAGCCGTGGCAGGCGGCCGCTGAGCTGGCTGGCCGGCTCTGTGAGGCGGACGAAGTGTTGAGCCTCGATATTCATGACGAACTGGCGGATCGCTCGTGGCAGATCGAGGCTTTCCCCCTGTCCGCGCCGGAAACCGAAGGCCGCACCATCCTGGTATTGCGCGATACCACCGAGCTGGTGAAGCTGCAGGAAACGCTCCTCCGGGCCGAGAGCCTTTCCACCCTCGGATCCCTGGTAGCCGGCGTGGCCCACGAGGTGCGCAACCCGCTGTTCGGCATCTCTTCCACCCTGGATGCATTCGAGGTGCGGCTGGGAACGCAGCCCGGCCATGAGCGCTACATCCGCGCCCTGCGGCGCGAGACCGACCGGATGGCGGAACTGATGAAGCAGTTGCTTGAACTGGGCAAGCCCAGCAGCCCCGATCGCATCCTTATCGACCTGCGTGAGATCCTGCAGCAGGCGGTCCAAACCTCCGCTCCCCTGGCGCGGCACATGGGCGTGAACGTTGTGCTGCGGTCCCACACGCCGGCCGATGTGCTGGCCGAGCGCCTGCGCCTGATCCAGGTCTTTCAGAACCTGTTGGAGAACTCGATCCAGCACTCCTCCGCCGGGCAGACCGTCGAAGTGGAGTGGGAAACGACCGAGGAAGCGGGAGGGCCGTCGATCGAGTGCCGTATTCTCGACTCCGGTTCAGGTATCGCCGCCGAGGACCTGGAGCACATCTTTGAGCCCTTCTTTTCCCGGCGCTCCGGCGGGACCGGCCTCGGATTGTCCATTGTGCAGCGCATTGTCGAGGAGCACGGGGGTACAATCACTATCCTGAACCGGCCCCAGGGGGGCACGGAGGCGCGGGTCTCGTTGCCGCGCGCCGCCGCGCCGGCAGTACATCTTGCGGACGCGGAGACCATCCCCGTCCAGTAGGAGCGGCCGTGGCCAAGTACAAGATTCTGGTGGTCGACGACGACGAAGCCATTCGCTTTGCCGTCCAGGACTATCTCGAAGCCCACGGCTTCGATGTGGCCGATGCCGGTAATTGCCGCGCGGCGGAAGACCAGTTCCGCGGCCTGCGCCCCGACGCCGCCCTGCTGGACTACTCCTTGCCGGACGGAACTGCGCTCGACCTCCTGCCCCGCCTGCGCGCCATCGACTCCAACGTTCCTCTGATCGTGCTGACGGCGCACGGCTCTATCGACCTGGCCGTCCGCGCCATCAAGGAAGGCGCCGAGCAGTTCCTCACCAAGCCGGTCGAGCTTCCCGCGGTGTTGCTGGTTCTGCAGCGGGCGCTGGAGAACCAGCGCAATCGCCAGCGGCAGATTGCGGGCAAGACCCGCCAGGCCCGCGAGGCCATCGACCCCTTCCTCGGCTCCAGTGCCGCCATCCGCCAGCTTGCCGATTCCGCCAGCAGGATCGCAGCCAGCGAAAGCCCGGTGCTCATCCGCGGCGAGACCGGCACCGGCAAGGGCGTGCTGGCGCGCTGGCTGCACACCAACGGGCCACGCTCGGAAGAGCCTTTCGTGGACCTGAACTGCGCCGGCCTGAACCGCGACTTCCTGGAAACCGAACTCTTCGGCCACGAAAAGGGAGCGTTTACCGGCGCCGTGAGCGCCAAGCAGGGCCTTCTGGAAGTGGCACACCGCGGCACCATCTTCCTGGATGAGATCGGCGACGTGGACTTGCAGGTGCAGCCCAAGCTCCTGAAGGTGCTGGAGGAGAAGTCGTTCCGCCGCCTGGGCGAGGTGCGGGACCGCCGCGTGGATATCCG
Organism: Terriglobales bacterium; assembly: GCA_035573675.1. Lineage (NCBI taxonomy): Bacteria > Pseudomonadati > Acidobacteriota > Terriglobia > Terriglobales > Terriglobales bacterium. Next base: position 72,142 of record DATMAB010000015.1, on the reverse strand, counting down.
CCTGATTGCCGCCACGCACCAGGACTTGGCCGCCCTCGGCAAGCAGGGCCGTTTCCGCAGCGACCTTTATTTTCGCATCAGCACCGTTCCGCTCTACGTGCCGGCGCTCCGCGAGCGGAAGGAAGACATCCCCGCACTGGCTGAACACCTGTTGCAGCGTCTGGCGGCGGACCTCGGGCGATCCGGACTGGGTTTGGCCGACGATGCCATCGAAGGCCTGCAGTCCTACTCCTGGCCGGGCAACATCCGCGAGCTGCGCAACGTGCTGGAACGAGCCGCGCTGCTCAGCGGCCAGCCTGAAATTCGGCGCCGCGACCTTCATTTCGACTCCCAGGCTGCGGCCGCCGCCAGCGGAGACGAATCTGCACTGACCCTGCTGGAACTGGAGAAGCTCCACATCGCCAGGATCCTCCAGCAGGAGCAGGGACGGGTGGAGCAGGCCGCCCGCCGGCTCGGCATTCCCCGCAGCACGCTCTACGAGCGCATCAAGAAGCACGGCCTGGCCCCGTCCAAGTCCTAGAGAGCTTCCAGCCGCCAGACAACGGATCCCGTTGGCCTGAATTGCGCTGGCCCTATCCCATTGATATCGCTCCACGTAACCCGGCATCCCGGCGCCGTCGCGTTGGCCCTTGGCTTGCTCTCCTCAGGGCGGGCCGCACCCGTAGCCACGCCGGCCCGAGAACGGAGCACCTTTCGGCTTATGCCGCAGCAAATCCTTCTGGTGGAAGACGAGGAGACCATCCTCAACTCCATGGCAGACTTTCTGGAAGCCCACGGCTACGTGGTGGACCGCGCCCAGGAGCTGGCCGCGGCCCAGGCCCTGCTCGCCAACTATCGCTACGACCTCGTGATTACCGATCTGCGCCTCAGCTCCGTGAACCGCGCTGAGGGCCTGAGCCTGATCGAGGAGATTTACGAGCGCTATCCCTGGACCAAGGTCATCCTGCAGACGGCTTATCGCTCCCCGGAAGTGGACGCCGAATGCCGCCTGAACCGGGTGCACGCCGTGCTGGACAAACCGCAACCCCTGCCTGAACTGCTGAAGGTCGTACGTAAGGTCCTGGGTGGTGAGAAATGAAAACCGGATGTCTTCTCCCTGCCGTCCTCGAACCGGGTGGGCTTTCCACCCGTCTGCAGCCCATCTTCGAAGTCTCCTCCCGTGGCCAGCGGCTGCACGCCGTCGAAGCCCTGACGCGTGGGCCTAAAGGGACCATCCTCGAGCCGGCCGGAGTCCTCTTTGAGTACGTTCGCCGCAAGCGGCAGGAGGCGGCCGTCGACCGCGCCTGCGTGCGCACCATCCTCGACGCCGTCCGCGATCTGCCGCCGGATGTGGATGTCTCCCTCAACGTTCATGCCTCCACCTTGGGTAGCGAACGCGATTTCGCCGGCTTCCTGCTGGAGACCGCCGCCACGAATTCTGTGGCCCCCTCGCGCCTCATTCTTGAGGTCGTGGAACAAACCCCTTCCTGGGACCGGCCGAACCTGATCTCCTGCCTCAACCTGCTGCGTGAGAACGAAGTCCGCATCGCCCTGGACGACCTGGGCAGCGGCCACTCGCACTATCGCATGCTGCTGGACTGCAAGCCCGACTACGTGAAGGTGGACTCGTCGATCGTTGTCGGTTGTGTCTCCGATCCCTACCGACGCGCTGTTCTGGATTCCATCCTGCATCTGGGCCGCGAGTTCGGGGCCCAGCCCGTCATCGAAGGCGTGGACCGCTACGCCGATTTGGAAGTCCTGCTGGCCATGGGCTTCACCCTGATTCAGTGTTACCTGCTGGCTGCCCCCATGACCGTCGATGAACTCCAGGCTTGCGAGTGGTTCGCCGGCCGCTCCGGCTACGTCCGGCCCAGCTTGCTCCTCAGGGAGATGGCGGCCAGCCGGAAAATGCCCGCCTCGGCGAATCCCCTGGCGCCGGCCCTGCTGCAGTTGGAGTTCGGCGGCTAAGCCTGCGCTACTTCATTCCTCACGGCGTAGCGCACCAGGTCGCTCAGAGAGCGGAAGTGCCGCTTGCTCATGATGTGGGTGCGATGGCTCTCCGCCGTCCGCCCGCTGATTCCCAGCCGCTCCGCCACCCCTTTATGGCTGCTTCCCTCACGGACAAGGCTGCATCACCCGTAGTCTGCTGAACTAGCCCTGGGTGCCTGAATCCCGAATTTTATAGATTGTCCTCCAACTGCTAGTTGTGAAAGAATTTATCGGTTGAAGAACCCGATTGCCCTGTCGCACGCGCCGAATCCACCGGTTGTTCCGATACCGAAACAGAATGGGGCCCTAGTAAGAAAACCGTAGGACGCCGTGCGAATCTGGTGGTAGCGGCCGGGCGCCCTTGCCGGTGGATTCGTCATGCGCACACTGTCTTCACGCTCGCTTGCGCTGCGCTACGGCATTGCCGTATTGTCCACGGCCCTGGCCCTGGTCCTCACCTTCCTGATACCCGGTATCAGGGAAGACCCGTTCTTCAGCTTCTTCACCGTAGCGGTTGCGGTCAGCGCCTGGTTCGGTGGCTGGCCGGGTGGAATGCTTGCCACCCTGCTCAGTAGTGTCGCCACCGCTTATCTCTTCCTCCGGCCCGCTCAATCTCTATCCATCGAGAGCGAAGGCGCCATCCGCTTGCTTGCCTTCGACCTGGCCGCCCTCCTGCTTACCGCACTCGTGGTCTCGTTCCGCTCCACCAAGAAGGCTCTTTCCGGCGCCGAGGAGCGTTATCGCCTGCTCTTCGAGCAAAGCCCGCAGCCCATGTGGGTGTATGACGCGGAAACCTTGCGCTTCCTGGCCGTCAACGATGCCGCTGTGGCCCGCTACGGCTACTCACGGGATGAATTCCAGTGCATGACCATCAAGGACATTCGTCCTTTCGAGGACGTACCCAGGCTCATCGAGAGCGCCCAACTCGCGGAGCATCAGGACGCTCTCGAGGCCGGCGAGTGGCGTCATCGCAAGAAGGACGGAACGGTCTTCGATGTACTGATCAGCTCCCACAGGATTGCCTGGGAGGGCCGGCCTGCGCGCCTGGTGCTGGCCGCCGACATTACCGAGCGCAAACGGGTTGAGGACGCCCTGCGCGAGAGCGAAGCCAAGTTCCGTGCCGTGTCCGAAACCGCTCCCACCGCCATTCTCATCCACGACGGCGCCCGCATCCTTTATGCCAATCCGGCGGCCGAGCAGATCACCGGCTACCGCTGGCCGCAGGATTCCCGCATCGACTTCTGGCAAGTGGTCCATCCCGACTTCCGTGCCCAGGTGCGGGAGCGCGCGCAGGCGCGCCTGCGCGGGGAGCATCCGCCTGGGCAATACCAGTTCAAGATCGTCCGTCAGGACGGCGAGGAACGCTGGCTCGACCTGAGCGCCACCCAGATTGACTTCGAGGGGCGTCCCGCCCTGCTTTGCGTCGGCTATGACATCACCGAAGCCAGGCAGACCGCCGAAGCCCTGGCCCGCTCTGAGACCAACTACCGCTCGCTGGTCGAGAACGCTCCCTACGCCATCTATACCTCCAGCATCAGCGAGGACCGCTTCACCTCGGTCAATCAGGCGCTGGTAAAAATGCTCGGCTACGGGTCGCGGGAGGAAGTCCTGGCCCTGCGCCTTTCCACCGATGTCTACTGGGACCCGGCCGATCGTCGCCAGGTGATCGGCCGGGCGCTTCTGACAGACACCTTCACCGGCTACGAGCTGGACTTCAAGCGCAAGGACGGCTCCCGGGTCAGCGTGCGTTTGGGCGGGAGGACGTTGAAGGACGCTCAGGGGAAGGCGTACGGCTTCGAGGGCATCCTGGAGGACATCACCGAGCGTCGCCAGCTTGAGCAGCAGCTCTATCAGGCGCAGAAGATGGAGGCCATCGGAGTGTTCGCGGGCGGCCTGGCCCATGACTTCAACAATCTCCTCATGATCACGCAAAGCTACGCCACCATGCTGCGGGAGAGCCTTCCCGAGGGCGACCGCCTTCACCGGCATGCGGAAGCCATCCTGAAGGCGGCGGAACGCGGCGCCCGTCTCACGCGGCAGCTCCTCGCCTTCAGCCGCCGCCAGGTGCTCGCGCCCCGCGTGCTGAACGTCAACGAGCTGCTGGCCGAACTCGGCGAGATGCTCCCCCGCCTGATCGGCGAAGACATCAAGGTGCGCATGGTCCTGCAACCCGGGATCGGACGCGTGCGCGTCGATCCCGGCCAATTGGAGCAGGTGGTCATGAATCTGGCCACCAATGCCCGCGACGCCATGCCCAAGGGCGGTACGTTAACCATCGAGACCGCAGAAGTCGAACTGGATCAGGGTTACGTTCAGAACCACGTCGGGAGCCGCCCGGGACGCCACGTGATGGTGGCCCTGAGCGACACGGGCGTGGGCATGGACGCTGAAACCCGCTCTCACATCTTCGAGCCTTTCTTCACCACCAAGGAGGCCGGCCGCGGCACCGGCCTGGGTCTTTCCAGCGTCTACGGCATTGTGAAGCAGAGTGGAGGCTCCATTTGGGTGTACAGTGAGCCCGGACGGGGCTCGACCTTCAAGATCTATCTGCCGCTTGCGGAAGGCGTGCAGGAAGATGCCGCCGCAGTCGCGGCCCCGCCTCCGCCCGCCACCGGCCGCGAGCTGACCGTGCTGCTGGTGGAAGATGAGGAGGCCGTGCGCGAGGCCACGACGGACTACCTCCAGGTACGCGGCTTTCGCGTCCTGGCCGCTCTCAGTGGCGCCGAAGCACTCCAGCTCGCCGAGCAAACCCCGACGCCTATCCACGCTCTGGTCACCGATATCGTCATGCCCGGCATGACCGGCCCCGAGCTGGCTCACCGGTTCGCCGAACTGCGGCCCGAGGTCCGCGTGGTCTTCACTTCCGGATATACCGGCGATACCGTGCTTTCTCAGGGCATGCTGAAGCCCGGCTCCGTCCTGCTGCAGAAGCCTTTTCCCCTGGAAGAATTGGTGCGCACACTGAGGAGATTGACCGCGCTGGACGGCAACTCCTCACCGTAATCCCTTCGTTGCAGTAAAGGCTGTTCCCCTGCCTCTATTTGCCGCGACGGAACCGTGGCGTATCTCATCTAAATAAGTAGGAGGTAGAACCGGGAGGCAAGCGATGAAGTACCTGCGCAGTGCGTTGGCGCTTTTGGCGCTGTGCTCCGCGATGGCTCTGGCCCAGGGCCCCCGGGAGCAGGACTGGAAAGCTTTGGGCACCCTGAAGAATGCGCGTTTCGTTTATGTGACCAGCTACGATGGGCCGCAGTTCTCGCCTAACCTGTTCCCCGAGGACCGGGCGGCCATCGCGCGCGTCCAAGAAGAGGTCCGGAGGTGGCCCGGCTACACCCTGGTCTACCGGCCCTGGCAGGCCGACATGATCCTGGCCGTCCAGGCCCGGCCTTCGGAAGACGTTTTGGCGGTCTACGCCCGCGGCATGTGGCCGGGCGGGACTTATCTGTGGCGTGCCTCGCGAGAGAATGGATTCTCAGCGGAACACTCCGCTCTGCTCAGCGCGCTGAAAGCGGACCTGGATCGTACCAAGGCTGAAGATGTGCGTTAAGCTCAGGGTATTATGAAGAGGGCGCTGCACAGAGCGATTCTCCTCGCTGCCTTGCTGGCAGCGCTTGCCGCACCCGTCGTCGGTCAGAACGAAAGGGAGTTCGACGCCTTTTACGCCTCCTTCAAGCAAGCGGTCGCCCAAAAGGACGAAGCCGCCCTTCGGGAGATGATGGCGCCGCGTTTCGCTTTCATCCGCGGCACCAACGTAGCGCCCGACATCGTCTTCCAGGGACTGGCCGCCGACAACGGCCGCCAATGGCTGAACCTGCAGCAGGCCGTGCAAGGCCAGCCCATCGTCTATCGTGGCAAGCAGGGCCGCCTGTTCCGCGTCTTACCCTGTACCCCCACCGACGTCATCTACAACTGCGCCGTCGTCTTCTTGCAGGATGCGGAAGGCCGCTGGCGGTGGAAGGGCATGATCATGCCCACCCGGTAGGCGTGCCGCTCGGGCTCGCCCCGGAAGCCTGAAGCCGATTCGGGTTTGACTCGCCTTCCACGCGCAGATAACATTGGCGGTTCTGTCGCGGACTCCCTCACGATGCTAGGCCAGACCGTCTCTCATTACCGCATCACGGAAAAGCTCGGGGGCGGCGGCATGGGAGTGGTCTTTCGCGCTGAAGACACGCGCCTGAACCGCAGCGTGGCGCTCAAGTTCCTCCCGCAGGAGTACTCGGGCGATGAGTCAGCCGTGGAGCGCTTCCGGCGCGAAGCCCGCGCCGCCTCCGCCCTGAACCACCCCAACATCTGCACCATCTACGATGTCGATGAGTTCTCCGGCCAGCCCTTCATCGCCATGGAACTGCTGGAGGGCGAAACCCTGCGGCACCGCATCGCTTCCATGGGCGCCTTCCCGGTGGACACGCTGGTCGAGCTGGCCCATCAGATGGCCGATGCCCTCGACGCCGCCCACAGCAAGGGCATCGTGCATCGCGACATCAAGCCCGCCAACATCTTCCTCACCCGTCGCGGACAGGTAAAGATCCTCGACTTCGGTTTGGCCAAGCTTTTGCCCATGCGCCAGAAGGTCGGGGAGGCCGTCGCGGTGATGGCGGAAACTGCCGGTGGTCTGGCGGGCTCCGACACGCTCACCAGTCCCGGCTCCACCGTCGGCACCGTGGCTTACATGTCGCCGGAACAGGCTCGCGGCGAAGAGCTCGACGCCCGCACCGACCTCTTCTCCTTCGGCGCCGTGCTGTACGAAATGGCCACCGGCGAGCTTCCCTTCCCGGGCAATACCTCGGCCGTGATCTTCGACGGCATCCTCAATGTCATCCCCAAGTCGCCGCTGCGGCTGAATCCCGAACTCCCCACCGAGATGGTCCGCATCATCGGCAAGGCGCTGGAGAAGGACAAGCGCATGCGGTACCAGAGTGCGGCCGAAACGCGCGCCGACCTGGAACGCGTGAAGCGCGACCTCGATTCCGGCCGCAAGCGCGCGGTCGAGGGCCGGCCCGCGGCGGTCCCGGACGCGGAAAAGTCCGTCGCCGTCCTCTACTTCGAGAATCTGAGCGACTCCCGCGAAGACGAATATTTTCGCGACGGCATGACCGAGGACATCATCACCGAGCTGGCCAACATCAAGGGCCTGCGCGTATTCCCGCGCGCGGCCGTGCTGGCTTATCGCGATAAGGCCGGCAGCGCGCAACAGATCGGCCAGGAGCTCAACGCCGCCTACGTCCTCATGGGCAGCCTGCGCCGCGCCGGCAACCGCCTGCGCATCACGGCGCAGCTTGCCCAGACGGCGAGCGGCCACACCCTGTGGGCCAAGCGTTACGACCGCGAGATGTCCGACGTCTTCGAGGTTCAGGACGAGATTGCCCGCAACATCGCTCAGGCGCTGCGCGTCGCCCTCTCCCCGCAGGAAGAGCAGCAGATCGCGCAGAAACCCACCGAGAACGCTCAGGCCTACGACTTCTATCTGCGCGGGCGCAGCTATACCCGGCAAATGAACCTGGAATTCGCCATCGAGATGTACGAGCGCGCTATCGCCCTCGATCCCACCTTCGCCATGGCGTACGCCGGCCTGGGCCTGGTGTGCGGCATTTACTACGAGTTCCGGGAGCAGAATCCGCGCTGGATCGAGCGCGGGCTGGCGGCCTGCGACCGCGGCATGGCTCTGCAGCCCGATTTGCCCGAGGTCTTGGCGGCTCGCGGCCGCGTCGCCTTCGCGCAGAAGAAGTATGACGAGGCCATCCGCTACGCCCAGGAGGCCATCGCGCGCAAGCCCAACTGCGAAGGCGCGTACGACGTGCTGGGACGCTCGTTGTTTAACTCAGACAGGTTTGAGGAAGCGGCCGACATCGCCGAGCAAGCCGTTCAGGCCAGCGGCGATGACTACAACGTCTACGTCCCCTTTGAGCTTTCACTCGAACGGCTGGGCCGCAAGGCCGTAGCCCACCAATTCGCGCTGCGGCACATCCGCGCTCTGGAGCAGCAGCTCGAACTGGTGCCGGAAGATGTCCGCGCGCGCATGCTGCTGGCCAACCGCTACGCCGGCCAAGGCAACATCGACGACGCCATCCGCGAATTGCAGATCGCGGTTACGATGCGCCCCAAGGACTCCAACATCCTCTATAACGCCGCCTGCACCTACGGCATCCTGGGGAAGAAACCTGAAGCTCTCGCCACCCTCAGGCGCGCCAAGGAGGCCGGCTACAGCAATCTCGACTGGATCGCGCGCGACCCCGACTTCAACTGCCTGCATGGCGACCCGGAGTTCGAGCGCCTGGTGAAAGAACGATAGGAAGCACCGCATCCTAAGCGCTGGGATTTGCCGCAGGTCGCACGGGCCGGCTAGCGCTCCATCATCGCCCCCACGACCGCCAGCATCGCGTACACCACGACTCCCGCAGCTCCTGCGATCCCCGCGACCAGGCACCAGGTACGGGCGCTGCGCGAACTGGCCTGTGCGCCGGCCAAATCTCCGGCCTGCAACTTCGTGTTGACCTGCGCCGCGTAGATGATGGCCGGTATGCCCAGCGGCAGGCAGCAGCACACGGTGACCAGAATCGCCGGGACCAGATAGTTTTCCACTTTCGCCGCCGTTGTCCCCGCCGCCGCGGGTGGCGCTGCCGGCGTAGTGGGCGTCGCGGTGGCCCGCAGAGGAGTTCCGCACTGGCCGCAGACAGTGGCCAGAGTGTCGTTCTGGGTGCCGCACTGCTGGCAGTAGATGACGGCCATCTTCTTCGCCTCGAGATCCGGAGAATTGGCCCGCAAACATAAACCGCGCCCGGCGGTTTGCAAAGCACTTTTTCAAACCTCCCGCCAGCAAAAAGGCCGCCGAAGCCTCGGCGGCCCTGAAGTGGAGATTCCGCTTCCTAATTGCCGGGTGTGGCCTGGGCGGTCTGCACCGGATTGCCGTCGAGGTCGCGCACTTCCACCGTGCCCAGCCCCAGCTTCTCGATCTCCGGCTGGATCTTCGAGCGGTCGCCCACGCTCACCACGATCATGTGTTCCGGAGTCAGATACTTCTGCGCCACGCGGCGAACGTCCGCCGCAGTGACCTCATCCACCGCCTTGGGCAGCTCGCTGTAGTAGGTGAGCGGCAGGTCATACACGTACATGTCGCGCACCGTATTCACCGCCTGCAGCGTGGTTTCGAACAGGCCGGGCAGCGAACGGGAGATGAAGTCCTTCGCGATGCGCAGCTCCTCCGCCGTGAGGTCGGTGTTCCGCATGCGCTCGATCTCCTTGAAGATCTCTCCTATCGCCGGAGCCGTCACGTCGGTCCGGATGCTGCTGCCGGCAAAGAACGGACCAGGCCCGCGGCGATAGACAAAAGCCGAAAAGGCGCCGTACGTGTAACCATGCTGCTCCCTAAGGTTCAGGTTGATGCGGCTGGAGAACAGGCCTCCCAGCGTGGTGTTCATGACCTCCAGTGGCACGTAGTCCGGCGAGGAACGCGGAACACCGACCTGCCCGACGCGCACATAGGTCTGCGGCGCGCCGGGCTTGTCCACGATCACCACCCGTCGTGCGCCCGCGATGGGCGCTTCCGGAGGTGTCGCCTTCTCTCCCTGCCCGCTCCAGTCCCCGAAGTACTTTGTCGCCAGGCTGCGCAGTTCCGCCTCGCTCAAAGCTCCTGCTACCACCAGCGCGCTGTTGCCCGGCACATATCGTTGTTTCCAGAAACCGGCCAGATCCTCGCGGGTGATGGCCTTATTGGACGTCTCCGTGCCCAGGTCGATCGTGCCGTAGGGATGTCCGGAGCCGTACAGCTCGCGGTAGAACGTGCGGATGCCGAGCTGGGTCGGATTGTCCCGCTGCTGCAGCAGCGTGGTCAGACGTTCCTTGCGGACCCGCTCGATCTCCGCCGGTGTGAACGCCGGATGCAGGGCCACATCGGAAAGGATCTCGAACAACGCCTCGGCATTGCGCGTGAGACTCCGCATGGTCACTGAGGCGTAGTCGGCGGTCGAGGTGGCGGCCAGCGTGGCGCCGATCTTGTCCACGTCCTGCGCCAGCTGCAAAGTCGCGCGCTTTTCGGTGCCTTCGTCCAGCATGTCGGCGGTGAACGAGGCCGTTCCCGGACGGCCCTTCGGATTCGCCTCGCTGCCCGCCAGCACCGCCAGGTTGACCGAGATAACGGGCAGGTTGTGCCGCTCGAGCAGGTACACGTTCAGGCCGTTGGGCAACTGGAACTTCACCGGGGCCGGCAGGCTCAGTTTGGAAACCGGGCCGGGTTTCGGCGGTTGCGCGCGCCAGGTCTCGTCTGGCATGGTGCCCGCCATCTCCTGCTTCTTCTGCTCGGCTTCGGATGCCGTCTTGCGCGGTACATCGTCGATGACCTTCTCGCCCGGCACTCCGTACACCACCACGCGGGCGTTTCTCGTCAATTGCTCCCGCACGTACTTGCGCACGGACTCCGGCGTCGCCTGGTCGTAGCGGGCCAGATCTTTGGGCAGGTAGCCGGGATCGCCGAGATAGTGGTTGTACTGGTTCAGGCGGTCGGCTACGCCGCCGAAACCTCCCAGCGTCTCCAGCCCGCGGATGATGGTGGACTGAATCACGTTGCGCGCCGCTTCGATTTCGGCCGCAGTCGGTCCCTGCTCCCGCAACTTCTCGACTTCCTCGGTGATTGCCGCCTCCAGCTGCTCCGGCTTGACGCCCGGTTTCGCCGTAGCCTCGATCGCGAATACCGAGCCCAGGATCAGCGAGTTCTGTGTGACGTTCACGCTCTGCGCGATCTGGTCTTCATAGACCAGCCGCTTGTACAGGCGGCTCGACTTCCCCTGGCCCAGGATGCGGGCGGCCAGATCGAACTCGGCGTCGCCCGGCTTGTAGACGGGCGAAGTGATCCACGCCAGGTACACCTTGGGCAACTCCACCCGGTCGGTCACGACCTTGCGGCGCTCGGAGGTGATGGGCGGCGTCTTCACGTTTAGCGGCTCGACCGGTGGCCCGGCTGGGATGCTGCCGAAATATTTCTCCACCAGCGCCTTGGCCTGCGCCTTGTCGAAATCGCCTACGATGGCCAGGCTGGCATTGTTAGGCGCGTAGTACTGCTTGAAGAAGTCGCGCACGTCGTCCAGATGGGCCGCTTCCAGGTCGGCGTGCGAGCCGATCACGTACGCGTAATAAGGATGGCCCTTGGGAAACAGTTGCTGGTACACCGCCTCTTCCACCAGCCCGTACGGCGGGTTCTCCACACCCTGGCGCCGCTCGTTGCGGACCACGTCGATCTGGTTGGTCAGCTTGGCCTGGTCGAGCGTGTCCAGCAGATATCCCATGCGGTCGCTTTCCAGCCACAGCGCCAGCTCGAGCTGGTTCGAGGGCAGGGTTTCGAAGTAGTTGGTGCGGTCGAAGTCGGTGGTGCCGTTGATGTCGCTGGCGCCGGCGCCCTCCAGGAACTTGAAGTGCTGGTCGTCGCCGATGTGGCGCGAGCCCTGGAACATCATGTGCTCGAACAGGTGGGCGAAACCGGTGCGGCCCGGCTTCTCATGCGAGGGACCCACGTGATACCACAGATTCACTGCCACCATGGGCAGGCGATGATCCTCGGAAAGAATCACTTCCAGGCCATTCTTCAACTTGTACTTTTCGAAGGCTATGGTCGCGGAAGTAGGTGCGGCGCCGCCAGCCGCGTTCTTCGCGGCCTGGGCGGATGCCAGCGTGGCGGTCAGGACAAACACCATGGCGAGGGCAGGAAAGCCAATCCTGTAGAGCATGGGAAATCTCCTTCTGGAGTGAGGGGCTGGGGACAAGGATTCAGCCAGTTGGACGCGCTGGGTGGCAAAAGGCAATCATACAGGAATACGCGGGTGGGCGGCAGTCAGTTCCCCCGGCGGGCCCGGAGTTCCGCCACGATCTCCTCTGCGGCTTGTCGGGCGCGCTCCAGTTGGTTGGGCTCGAAGGAAATGGCGCCGACCCGCGCGTGGCCTCCGCCTCCGTAGCGTTCGCAAATGGCCGCCAGGTTGACCGCTACTGCCTCCGGCGCCCAGGGGTTCGAACCCACGGATATCTTGGTGCGAAAACTGCTCTTGCTCAACCCCACGCTGTACGTGCTCTCCGGGTGGAGATAGTAGGGGATAAACTTGCTGTAACCCTCCAGGTCGTGGTCGGTCACGTCGAAGAACACGGTGCCGTTCTTGCTCTCAGAACGCTGCCGGATGATCTCAATCGACCGCTGGTGGCGCTCCAGCAGCGGCGGCAGCAGCGAGGCCACGAAGGGCTGCTCCAGGATTTCGCTCAGCGGTTTTTCGGCCAGCAGGGGGATCAGTCGCGGCAAAAGCGTCGGATCCTGCGTGGCCTCGATGACCATGGTAAGCCGCGTGGCGGGCTCGCGCATCTCCACTGCGCTGCGCGCGTCGGGGTACTGCGCGCCGTCGATGATGTCGGCCCACCGGATCAGCTCCGCCACCGGCCGCGGATCGAACCCGTAGTGCTTCTGGGTGATGTCGGCGATGAACTTGGTGCACGACTTGTATTCGGGATCGAAGAAGCGCCGGCCATCCTGATGCTGGCGGAAATGCTCTGCGTCCTCCTTGGTCAGGAACGCGCTCTGATGATGATCGAACCACCAGGTGATGCGCGGCGACGTGGAGTACTTGAAATCGACGATCGCGTTTTCGTCGCCGGTAAAGAGCGTTTCATCAAACAGGGAGCCGGCGCGATGCACCAGGCCGGTGTACTGGAACTCGGCCTCCGCGTGCTGGCGCTCGCGATAGAAGCGCGAGAACAGCGCCGCTGAGGCGGCGCCGTCGAAACACTTGTCGTGGAAAAAAACGCGGACTCGCAAGCTCCTGTCTCACCCTACAGGCCCCGCGCCCCAACTCACCACGCATCCAGGCGTCGGGCAAAAAGCAGATAGGATGGCCAGCTTCCGGGACTTCTGTCAAGCGCTCCCATCCCGACCGCCGCCTTCCCTCAAAGCAAAAAGGCGGGAACCGCCGCTGTTCCCGCCTCCCATCCCGCGCAGAAAACCGCTAGCCCGCCTGCTTCTCTGCCAGGTCGCCGATGAACGGCAGTTTCCACTTCTGGCCCTGGTAGGCCTTGATCATGAGCACGATCCACAGGACGAACACCCCGAGTCCGGCCAGCGGCCACAGCAGGATCGTCACCAGGCCGACGCCCGGAATCGCCCCCAGAATGCCCAGCACGATGTTGATCCCGATCCAGGCCGCCAGGAAGAACAGACATTGAAAGGCATGGAAGCGGATGAACTTGTTCTTGTTGTACGGTTCGATGAGCAGCCACACGATGGCGATCACGCCGAACAAATAGCCCAGCAACGCCGCCACGTTGTCGGAAAGACCGCCGCCGGCCGTGGCTGCCCCGCCCCCGGCCGGCGGAGCGCCGGCCGCCTTGCCGCAGGACGGGCACGTGGTCTGCTGCTCGGTCATCATTGCACCACACGACGCGCAGTAACGAGCCATGGAATCCTCCCCCGGATTGAAACGGAAGCCTGAAACGCGTTCCTGCCGCTCCCCCCTCGAGCGCAGGAACCGATACGAGCTGCGCGCGGAAACTATCAGAATCCCGCCGACAAAGCAAAGAAAATTTGCGCGCTAAAACGGCCGGCGCTCGGACCGCTTCCGGCAGTCCTCGCAGATGCCATAGATCTGGAACGTGTGCCGCGTGGTCTCGTAGTGGTACTTGCGGCCGATCTCCTGCTCCAGCCGCTCCACCTCGGGAAAGAAGAACTCCACCGAGCTGCCGCACTCGGTGCAGATCATGTGGTGATGGCTGCGGCGATTGAACTGGTGCTCGTAGCGCGCGATGCCGTCGTGGAACGCCACTTCGCTGGCCAGCCCGCATTCCATCAGCAGCTTGAGCGTACGGTAGACGGTGGTGAACCCGATGCCCGGGTCCTTCTTCCGCACCATGCGGTGCAGCTCGTCGGTGGAGAGATGTTCCCGGCTTTCCAGGAAGGTATGCAGGATGGTGTCGCGCTGCTCGGTGTGCTTGTGCCCCACCTTCTTCAAGTGGCGATGGAAGATGTCCGTGGCCTCGCGCAGAGCGTCGCGCGAGATGCTCGGCTGGTCGTCAACGCGCTTGGGCAGTTCGCTGGTCCGGCTTCTCATGGCTCACCGAAATGAGGAGGAAGCGCTCCGCCTCTGGCCCCGCGGACCAGCGCGTCAAGGCTCCTCCCCGCGCGGCCAAGAGCATAACACTGGCCGCGGGATAGCTTTGGCACAATTGTACCGGCCCGGAGCCCTCCAGCGCGCCCAGCAGCAGGAACGGTTTGGCCAGCGCGTCCGCGACCTCGGCATTCCGCAGCAGCACGGTGGCGCTGCGCTTCCCTTCCAGCGCTCGCCCCGTCCGGGGATCGAGGATATGGGAGCGCCGCCCTTGCAGCTTCTCATACGTCCCGGAAGTCCCCAGCGCTTCGCCGTCCCTCAGCTCGATGAACGCCACCGGAGTGCGGCCGTCCCGCGGATCCCGTACCAAAACCGGCCAGCCGTCGCGGCAATCATCGTCACACTCGCCGGTCCCGCGCGCCGGGCTTCCCACCGCCACGATGGAGCTGCCGCCCAGATTCACGAGAGCGGCCCGTATGCCGTGTTGCCGCAAGACCTCAGCGGCGCGCTGCGCGGCATATCCTTTGGCAATGCCACCCAGGTCCACCTCCATGCCGGACTCGGCGAATTGCACTCTCCGCCCCTGGACATCGAGCCGCACCTTCCGCCAACCGACCCGGCGGCTCGCCTCTCGAACGTGCGTGTCGCCTCCGTTCCCCCGCGGAAGGAATCCATAAGCGCGTACCAGCGGTCCCACGGTGGGGTCGAATCTTCCGTCGGTTGCCTCCGCGATCCGCAAGGCGACCAACAGGCGCTCGAACAGCTCCTCTCCCGCCGGCGCCCACGGACGATCCCTGCCCTCTGCGGCCGCCGCCGTGTTCAGGCGCATCAGCTCCGAATCAGGCTTCCAGTTCGAAAGGGCATGGTCGAGGCGCGTCACTTCGGCGAACGCCGCTTCGATGGCCGCATCCGTGCGCCGGCCATCTCCGTCCACGGGATAGGCCGTGATCTCGCACAGCGTGCCCATGCGATAGCGGATCTGCTTGACCGGCGACGCTTTCTCCGCCGCCATCGCATGCAGCGTCAGCGCCAGCAGTCCGGCTGCGGCCATGACCCTCGAACTCACCGTTGCCTCACTCCTTTTCCCGCGGATAGAAGAGCTCGGTCAGCAGCAGCGTCCGCTTCACGCCGCGCGCGATGGCGTGGGAGGAAAGCGTCGCCCCGGTGTAATTGACGATGTCGCGATTCACCTGGATGGGGTCGCCGCTCTTCTTCCCCCGGAACTGCCGCAGGAAACGCTGCTCGCGCACCTCCCAGCCCCGCGATTCGCGGAACTCCATCACCGCGCAGTCTGTGATCTCGCCCTTGGCGCTTACGCCCACCATGAACGTGATGAACTCGTGCTTCCCGATCTCGTTCATGATCAGGGCATAGCCGTCCACTTTGCCCTTCGTCTTCCCGATGAAGAAAAGGAATTGCTTCTCCGGGAACCGCAGGCCGCTCTTCTCCTGGAGCTGGATGCGCTGCGCTTCACTGAGCATGCGTGTTTCTCTCTCGATGCTCTCAGACTTCGGCAGGACGATCTTCAGCGCCTGCGGCTCGGTCAAATACACCTCGGCGCCCGCCGGCGCGGACGCCAGCAGCAGATTAAGGAAAACCACGCATGCTACGACCCTGCGCATCCGTCTCAGCTTAGACGAAGCGGCGCCGGTACGCACCGGCCCGGCGCCCCCCGCTCTCAAAACGCGAACGACATCCCCAGAATCAGGCCGTTGGTGGAATCTTCATCCACCGCCGGAAAGATCAGCCGGTCTCCGTTGAGGCGGCGATTGTGTTCGAACGCCGCCTGCAAGGCGAACTGCAGGTTCGGCCTGTAGCTCACTCCTAACGTGAAGCGGTCCTGTTCCAGGTCCTGCTGGGACTTGGAGGTCACCACGCCCCCCACTACTTCGATGTCGCTGGTGGCCCGGTTCAGCCACACGCGCTCGTACCGAAAGATGGGAATGATCTGCGGATCCTCGAACGACCGCCCCAGGAACGTCTTCTTCAGCCACTTGGGCCGGGCGTGGTACTTGAAGTCGGTCCAGAAGCCCAGCCGCGTGCGAGACAGGTTGGCCAGCTCGAGTTCCACCTCCGTCTTGGTCAGGCCTCCGCCTCCCGAGGTGGCCAGGCTCTCGTTGGCTGAGTTGAACGCCGCCACCGCGAACCCGTCCAGCACCCGGTCCAGCCGCCCCATGCTGGTGTAGACAAACTCGGCTTCCGTCTCAAATCCCTTCCAGCGCCACTTGTGATCGTAGGCCAGCGAGGTCACCGGCTCGCGGAAGCTGAGGAAGCTGGGCGCATACTTGCCGTGATACCCAGAGAGCGCGAACTCGCCGTGCAGCGACGGACTGTAGGCGGCTCGCCACGCTACCGCGGTGGCAGACCGTGTGCCGTCGAAGAAACCGGAGGTCAGGCCGAGCTCTCCCTTCAGTGCCAGCACCGCCTCGCCGGGAATGCCGGCTTCGGTTTCAATCTCCTGTTCGAAGTTGAAATCCAGTGCGGCCCCGTTCAGAACGTAGACTTGGTAATCGAGCTTCCCGGTTGCGCCCGCATTGAAGCTTCCCACCAGCCCCGCGCCCAGGTCCCGCCAGGCCGATTTCACCGGCAGTACCGGCGCGTCGCGATCGGTCAGCGTGCGCCGCGGCACATCCCAGTAGTCGTCGTCATGCAGCAGGTTGAAGCGGCCCACCGGCGGCAGCACCACCCCGGCGCGCAGCCCGTGGTTCTCGGCAAAGTTGTACTGGCCCCACGCCTGTTCGATGGCGAGTTCGCCGCGGCCTTCCGTCTCCTGCTCGAGTTCCAGCTTCCCCGGTTCGAACGTGCCGCTCTTCTCCACCTCGATCCCGAACAGCCGCTCGAATTCGATCTCGCTGTACACCCGTAGCCGCGGCGCCACCCGGGCGTCAGTCGTGACAACAAAGCGCCGGAAGGTGAAGCCGCCGGCGGAGCCTCCCGGAATGTTGTTGCCGCCCGGCACATCATTGGTCTCGAAGCGAACTGACCCATAGCCTCCGATGCGCACACGATCGCCCAGCGCGATGCCCTGGCCGCGCCAATCCACATAACGCGACGCCTGGACTCCGGTCGCGGAGGGCGCCGCCTGCTCGCCGCCCGCTTGCGTGGCCATGGCAGGCTCCGTCGCCGGCCGCTCCACTTCCGTTGCAACTGAGGTCGCAGGCTGTGCACTCTGCGCTCGCAGGGCCTGCAGTTCTTCGAGCAGTGTTGCCTGCGCTTTCTTCAGGCTTTCGATTTGCTGCTGTTGTTCCTCCAATAGTTTCTGGAGTCCATCCAATCGGTCAGCCGTCGGTTGTTCCTGGGCTTGGGAGAAACCGCCTACTGTTATCGAAAGCAACAGCAAAAGCAGACAGGACGTACCCTTTTTCATTACGCGCTCCTTAACCTGGAATGTGCTACTGCCGAGACGAATCCCCTCGGAGGTTTTCGATGACCGAAGCGGCGGGATTTGGTAGGATGGCCGCGGGAAATGACGCGGGGTGTCCCACTCCGTGATCCCATCGGGCCCCGCCTATAGCCGTAGGCGGGGCCTCTAGTGTTCCGTCGTCATCCCTCCCCGTTTCCGTTCCTGGCTCCATTGCGCCAGCGTCCCTGGCCATAAAGCACCAGCCCGCTGACCAGCATGATCAGCCACCCGATCGAGACCGCATCCACCACCATGCGGCCCGGCCCGCCCAGGAGGCGGCCCGAATGCAGATCGGTTACGACGATGTCGGCCCGCACTTCGCTTCCGTCCTGCGGGCGATAGTCGGCGGGCAACCAGGCGCGGCTCACCATCTTGCCGTCCAGCCCGAACCCTTCCGTGTGCTGCATCAGGAAGCCGGTCACCAGCAGCAAGGTCAGGTTGAGCGTAAGCACCAGCCCGCCCACCGCATGCAACCGGCGCACCCAGCGCCGCCGCCCCGCGTGAGGTTCGCGCTCACCTCGTTCAGCGGGCCGCAGGGTCACCAGCGCCGTTCCCTTCTTTGCCTTCGCGGCTTCCCCTACCGGCGTGGGTCGCGCGCTCATGCTTCCCTCCTCTCCCGTGCCTGAGGAGAAAACCGCGACCGTACCCGACCTCTGGCCACGAAGCCGCAACTGAAAATGAAATTCATTTTCATTTAGGTCCCCACCATGCTACGGCTCGACCCCGCAAGCTGTCAATGAAAATGAAATGCAATTTCATTTTCATTTCTCCTCGCGGGCGCCCGCTCCTTCCCCATCCCCTCCGCTAGAATCGTGTTCGCATGCCCGCGCTCGCC
This sequence comes from Terriglobales bacterium, assembly GCA_035573675.1. Classification (NCBI taxonomy): domain Bacteria; kingdom Pseudomonadati; phylum Acidobacteriota; class Terriglobia; order Terriglobales; species Terriglobales bacterium. Next base: position 53,871 of record DATMAB010000015.1, on the reverse strand, counting down.
GCCCCACCTTCTCCTCCCCGCCCCGTTCGCCGCTTTTTCCGCGCCGCCGGTTATCTGCTCTTGGCGATGGTCGTGGTTGTGGGCGGGGCGGCCGCATGGTTCTGCTACGCCGCCATCTCTTCCCTGCCCCAACTCGAAGGCGCCATCCGCGTGCCCGGCCTCGGCGCGCCGGTTACCGTGCTGCGCGACGCGCAGGGTGTCCCCCACATCCGCGCCTCGAACCTTGAAGACCTGTTTTTCGCGCAGGGCTACGTCACGGCCCAGGACCGGCTCTGGCAATTGGACCTGGCTCGGCGCTTCGCTGCCGGCGAGCTGGCGGAGATACTGGGCGAGCGGGCGCTACCCCAGGACCGCGAGCAACGTATCCTCCAGATCCGCCATGCGGCCGCTCTGGCCGCGGCCCGCCTGGGCCCGGAAGAACGTGCTCACCTCGAAGCCTATGCCCGCGGCGTGAACGCGCTCATCGCATCACAGCAGGACCGGCTGCCCATCGAGTTCCGCTTGCTCGGCTATTGGCCGCGCCCCTGGACGGTGGAAGACTCCCTGCTCGTCGGCGCCAACATGGTCAAGCTGCTCAATCACTACCAGTTCGAAACCGAGCTGGCGCGGGAGAGGGTAGTCGCCCGTGCCGGCCCCCAACTGGCCGCCGACCTCTATCCCAGCTCCTCCTGGCGCGACCGTGTTCCCGGCGTCCTGCCCCCGACCACCGGGGTCGTCCCCAAGGACGTGCAGCAATACGAAGATGAAGAAGAAGCCGATCCCGATGACATGGAAGACGGTCGCCGCGTGACTCACGCTTGGCCCCTTGCCGAACCGGCGCCGCCACCCGGCTCCAACAACTGGGCCGTCTCCGGAGCCCATACCGTATCCGGCTTGCCTTTGCTCGCCAATGACATGCACCTGCCGCACCGTATCCCGGACATCTGGTATGAAGCGCACTTGCAAGCCGGCGACTTCGACGTAGCCGGCGTCACCTTGCCGGGGCTGCCTTATGTGATCGTGGGTCATAACGCCCGCATCGCCTGGGGCTTCACCAATCTCGGCCCCGACGTGGAAGACATCTTTATTGAGACCTTCAACGACCGCGGTGAATACCTGACGCCGGAAGGATGGAAGGCTCCCGAGCGCCGCCGCGAAGTCATCCACGTCAAGGGCAAGCCGGACGTCGTGCTCGACGTGCTGCTCACGCGGCACGGCCCGGTGGTCACGGAACTCGTGCCGGGTGAGACCCGCAAGCTGGCCCTGCAATGGTCGCTTTACGATCCTGAAACCTTCCGGTTGCCATTCTTTAGCGTTAACCGCGCGCGCAACTGGGAGGAATTCCGCAAAGCTTTTTCGCGCTTCGGCGCGCCGGCGCAGAACGTGGTCTATGCCGACGTGGACGGCCACATCGGCTACCAGGCGACCGGCCGCATTCCCATCCGGCGCTCGGGCGACGGCGCCGTGCCCGTCTCCGGTGCGACCCGCGACCACGACTGGATCGGCTACGTCCCCTACGAGGAGTTGCCGCGCGTCTTCGATCCTCCCACCGGCATTCTGGCCACGGCCAACGGGCGCGTGACCCCGGACCGATACCCGCACCTTCTGGCCCTGCAGTGGGCTTCGCCCTATCGCACCGAGCGCATCTATCGCGTCCTTGAATCCGGCCGCCGCTTCGCCGGTGCCGACATGCTGGCGCTGCAGACCGATGTGCTTTCGGAGTGGGATCTGTTCTGCGCCCAGCGATTCGCCGAAGCCGTGGCTCGCTCTCCCAAGCCGTCTGCCCGCACCCAACAGGCGGCGGAACTGCTGCGCGCCTGGGACGGCCGCGTCACGCGCGACAGTGCGGCCGCCACCCTGGTGGAACGCGCCCGCCGGCAATTGACGCGGCGGCTGTACGGTCCCAAGCTCGGTCCCGTGCAGGACGACTACCGCTGGTTCATGTCTGCGGTTGCTCTGGAGAACATCCTGCGCGAGCAGCCCGCCCGCTGGCTCCCGCCGAACTACCCCAACTATGACGCGCTGCTGGTGGCCGCGCTGGAAGCCGCACTGAGCGAACCGGAAGCGCCCCGCGACCCCGCCACCTGGCGCTGGGGATCGCAATCGAAGGTCGAAGTGAGCCATCCGCTCTTCGGCTTGCTGCCGATCCTGCGCCGCTGGACCGGGACCGGAGAGCACGAGCAATCGGGTAACGGATCGACGGTCAAGCAGGTCGGCCGCTCCTTTGGCCCTTCGCAACGCTTGACCGTCGACCTGTCCGACCTCGACGCCTCCACCCTCAACATCGTCGGCGGGCAGTCAGGACAGATTTTCAGCCGCTATTACCTGGATCAGTGGGAGGCCTGGCTGGAGGGCCGCACCTACACGCTTCCCTTCACTGCTTCCGCCGTAGAGGAAGCTGCGCGTCACCGGCTCGTCCTGGGGCCGGCGCCGTAGCTGCAGCCTAGTCGATGCTCTTGACGTCGGCGATGTGGCCTACGAAGTCGACCTGCCGGCTCTGCAAGGCGCTGGTGGACGTATCGTAGATGCGCAGTTCGCCGCCTTCCGCCACGTAGACCACGTCGCGGCCGGGAATGGCCGCCAGGCCGGTCACATCACCGTCTGCCACGCTCACCACGACCGAGTTGTTCGAAGTATTGACGATGGAAAGACATCCTTCGGAAAGGTTGCGGCAGGTGCGCGAAGCGATGAACAGCTTGTTGTTGGTTCCCATTTCCATGGCGTGGTGGAAGCCGTCGACGATGTCCACGCCGCCCGCGGGCGTTGCCAGAGTGAGGGCGGGCACATTCAGCGCCGTCAGCTTGCCGCACGCGGAAAACGTCGTGCCCGCATTGCAGAGGGCGCCCGGCTCCGTTCCCGCCACCCACAACTGACTTCCGCTCAGCAGCCCGATGGTCGCCGCCGGCACCGGAACCGGCGTGCCCAGGGTCAACGTACCCATGTCCAGGGCCACGATGCTGGCTTGCGTGCCGCCGCACTCCGGCCCGCAGTTCAGGACCCAGGCGGTGGCGTTGTCGTTGGAGAACACCGCCCAGGTCGGCCGGTCGAATCCCGCCACGGTCGTAATGGCGTTGCTGTTCGTGGCATCGATGACGGAGACCGTGTCCAGCCCGTCGCTGAACACCAGCACGCGGTTGCCGTTACCGCTCACCACGAGCCGTCGGGCGGCTGGAATCGTTACGGACGTGCTGGTGGCCGTGTTGTCCGCTGCGATGGTCAGAATCACGACCGCGGCCGCGTTCCGCACTGCCGCATACAACTTATTTCCGTCCGGCGAGAAGGCCATGCTTTCGCTGAAGGCCCCCAGACTCACGGTGCCCAGCCGGAATTCCTCGGCGTTGTTGATGATGCTCAGGGTATTGTCGAAGCTGTTGAAAATGGCCGAGAACCGCTTGTCCGGAGAGACAACGATCATGGACGGGTTCGTGCCCGCCGGGACCGTGAACGTCGAAACGGTGTCGTTGTCGCCGTTCATGATGTTGACGACGCTGGAAAATTGGTTGGCCACCAACGCCCGGTTGCTGAGTTGGCTGGTGGTCGGCTCCTGCGAAGGCGGAGTCCCCGCCCCACAGGCCGCGAACAGGATGCTCAGGAGCAAAACGGGGACAAAACTGACGGCACGCTTCAAAAGTCGGGCTCCGTGCGATGAAGGCCAGATGATTTGCGCTGTCAAAGCGGCGATTATAGCAGAGCAGCGCCCGAGGGCAGCCGTTGGCTGCGCCGCCTTTGTCGCAGCCAGCCACGTTCCGGTATTCTGCCCACCATGGCCGCGGCATTCCTGGAACGCCTGCAGAAAGGTCCCATCCTCGGCGACGGCGCCATGGGCACCCTCCTCTATGCCCGCGGTGTGTTCATCAACCGCTGTTACGACGAGCTGAATCTCTCCCAACCGGACCTGATCCGCGAGGTCCATCGCGACTACCTGGCCTCCGGCGCAGAGATCATCGAAACCAACACCTTCGGGGCGAACTCCTTTCGCCTGACGCGCTACGGGCTGGGCGACCGCGTGCGCGAAATCAATCTGGCGGGCGCGCGCCTGGCCCGCGAGATCGCCGACAGCGACGCGGCCCGCAAGGCCACGCGGCCCTTCGTCGCCGGCTCCGTCGGACCGCTGGGCGTGCGCATCGAGCCCCTGGGTCCCACCTCCTTCGACGAGGCCCGCGCCGCCTTTCGCGAGCAGATCGCGGCGCTGGTGGAAGGCGGCGTAGACCTGCTCATGCTCGAGACCTTCGGCTACCTGGAAGAACTGCATCAGGCCATTCGGGCCGCGCGCGACGTGGACGCTTCGGTTCCCGTGGTCGCGCAGGTCACCATCGACGAAGAGGGCAACTGCCTGGATGGCGCCAGCCCGGAGAGCTTCGCCGCCAAGCTCACCGAGTGGGGCGTGGACGTGGCGGGTTGCAATTGCAGCGTCGGCCCGGTCGCCATGCTGGGCGCGCTGGAGCGGGTGCGCCAGGTCACCAGCCTGCCGCTGGCCGCGCAACCCAACGCCGGCATGCCGCGTGCCGTCGAAGGCCGCAACATCTACCTGTGCTCGCCCGAGTACATGGCCAGCTACACCCGCAAGTTCCTGCGTGCCGGCGTGCAACTGGTGGGCGGATGCTGCGGGACCACGCCCGACCACATCCGCGCCATGCGCTCCGTGCTGCGCGCGGGCGAAGCCAAGGCGGCTTCGTTCCCGGTGGCGCGCGCCGCCCGCACGGAAGCCACCGTCGAAGCACCGCCGCTCGCCGAGCGTTCCAGCCTGGGTCGCAAGCTGGAAACCGGTGAATTCGTCACCTTCGTCGAAATCGTCCCGCCCAAGGGCTCTAATCCGGAAAAGGAGGTTGCCGGCGCGCGGCTCCTGAAGGCCGCGGGTGTGGACGCCATCAACATCCCCGACAGCCCGCGCGCTTCGGCTCGCATGAGCGCCCAGTCGCTGGCCATCCTGATCCAGCAGCAGGTCGGAATCGAAGCCGTGCTGCACTACACCTGCCGCGACCGCAACGTGCTCAGCATCCAGTCGGACCTGCTGGGCGCCTCGGCCATCGGCATCCGCAACCTGATCTGCATCACCGGCGACCCGCCCAAGCTGGGCAATTACCCGGATGCCACCGCGGTCTTTGACGTGGACGCCATTGGCCTGGTGAACATCGTGCACAATCTGAACTGCGGGTTGGATATCGGCGCCAACCCCGTGGGCAGCGCCACTTCGTTCGTAATCGGCTGCGGCGCCAATCCCGGCGCTCCCAACCTGGAAGAAGAGGTCCGCCGCTTCCAGTACAAGGTGGAAGCCGGAGCCCAGTTCTGCGTCACCCAACCGGTGTTCGACGTCACGCTGCTGGAAGAGTTCCTGCGACGCGTCGAGCACTGCCGCATCCCCATCATCGCCGGCATCTGGCCGCTGGTGAGCGTGCGCAACGCCGAGTTCATGAAGATCGAGCTGCGCATCACCGTGCCCGACGCCATCTTCGAGCGCATGGGGCGCGCGTCCAATGCCGAATCGGCTCGCGCCGAGGGCATCGAGATCGCGCGCGAGATGCTGCAGGCCGTGCGACCCATGGTGCAAGGTGCGCAAGTCAGCGCTCCGCTGGGACGCTACCACGCCGCCGTGGACGTGCTGGAAGTCCTGGGCCGGCCGCGGCCGGCCACCGTCTGAGACGATTCCCGTCTCACCGCCTGAGATTGGCGCTACAATGGGCGCATTCGGAGAGATTCCCTTGCCGAAATTCGAAGACAGCCTCGCGCGCCTGGAAAAGATCGTGGACGAACTCGAGAAGGGCGACGTCCCGCTCGAAAAAGCGCTGGCGCTCTTCGAAGAGGGCGTGACTCTTTCCGGGGCTTGCCGCAAGGAACTGGAAGCCGCCGAAGGCAGGATCGAGATCCTGCTGAAGCAGAACGGCAGGCTGCAGGCCGAGCCTTTTCTGGACGAATCCGAAAAGCCCGCGGGCAAGGGCTCGCGCAAATAGAGGGCCAGGTGAATGGCGCCGCCATCGTCGTGGCACAATGCGACCCCCGGGCCGCCGAGCAGATCGCAATCCGCCTCTACGCCTGCTTCGACGCCGTCGCGATTGCGCGCAACGCGGACGAATTGCGGCAACTGATCCTCAAGCGGCGCGCCGTGGCCGCCATCGTCGATCTGGAGATGCTCACCCTGGGCGAATTGGTCGCGTTGCGGCAGGAGTTTCCTTCGGTCGCCTTCGTTTGCACGCATCGCGTGGCGGATGAAGAGATGTGGACAGCAGCCCTCGATGCCGGCGCCTGCGATTGCTGCCTGACCCACGATCTCGACGGCATCGTGGCCGCCCTGCGGCAGGGCCCGCCGCAGGCGGCTCACTCGGCGGCCTGAGGACCGCCATCACCCGCAGCCAGCGTTCGCCCGGCTGCGAACTCCTCTTCGGCCTCTTTCTGCCTGCCTTGCGCCAGAAGCGCCTTGCCCAGGGCTTCATGCAGATCCTTGCCGCTGGGATAACGCTCCAAGGCCTGCCGCAGGGCAGCTTCAGCAGCACGCGGGCGATTCGCCGCCAGTCGCACCAGCCCCAGGATGTAGAACTGGGCCGCGTTTTGGGGAGCGAGCTCGATGGCGCGGCCGAGCAGGACTTCCGCTTCCGCATAGCGCCCCAACTCATACGCCAGCACGCCGGCGTTGTAATGGACCTCCCACCAGTTGGGCGCGAGATGAACCACGCGGCTGTACACCGCCAGGGCATCGGCTTTGCGATTCGCCGCCAGCAGCTCGCGCGCGAACAGGTTCAGCGCGGTGGCATTATTCGGAGCGACCTCACTGGCCCAGCCATACAGGACCAGAGGATTGCGCCAGAAACGGACATGGATGCTGGTGCTGGCCATCAGCGTGAGGACCACCACGGCAATCGCGATTCGGGCGGGCGGGGAGAACGCCTCCGGCTTCTCGCGGTGCCAACCGATCCGGCGCACGGCGAGCGCAACCAGCACCGAGAACCCCAGAACCGGCAGGTAGAGATACCGGTCGTGCGCCAGTTCCTTCCACTGAAAGACGCGAAGGTCGAGCGTGGGCAGCAGCGGGAGCAGCGTGAGGGCGGAGAAGAACGCGATGGCCGGCGACTTCTCCTTTCGTGCCCACAACCACAGTGCGGTGACCAGGATGCCCAGAAAGACGAGCGGCACTACAAATTCGGCTGCGCGTGCGCTCCGCACGTAGGGCGTGTCATAGAACAGGCTGACGCGGAAAGGGGCGGCCAACTGGCGCGCATAGAACCCGAGCAGCGACGGCGCGGTCAGCAGCACGGTGGAGAGCGGCAGTTCGGTCGGGCGCCCGCTGAGCGCTCCGAGCACCATCACCCGGACCAGCAAATAGGCGACGGTGATGACGAAGAATAACGCCACCGCCCGGGTAGCGGCACGCCGGCGTTCAGGCTCACGCTTTCTCTCGAACGCCAGAGAGTGGACCATGACTACGGCGGCGAAAACGATGGCCGTCTCCTTGCTGAGCAAGGCCGCAACCAGCAGCAGCGCGGCGCTGGCCAGCCATGACCCGCGGCGCGTTTCCACGTATTCCAGATAGGCCAGCAGCCCGCCCAGCAGGAACACCGACATCAGGGGATCGGCGATGCCCGAGATCCAGACCACACTCTCGATGCGGCTGGGATGGATCCCGAAAATCAGCGCCGCCAGCGCCGCAATCGAGCGCGCGCGGGTCAGTCGCAGCACCAGCGCATAGGCCAGTGCGACCGCCAGCAAATGGCATATCAGGTTGGCGGCGTGCCAGCCGGCGACATTCGTTCCCCACAGTTGGTAGTTCACTACCAGCCAGGTCTTGAACAGCGGCCGGTAAAAGCCTCCCTTTGCGCCCACCTCCGACCACAGGGATTTCACGAAGAAGCCCGGCAGGCTATTCCAGGTGCGGAGCTCCGGGTTTTCAAGAACCTGGGGGATGTCGTCATAGACGAAGGGATAGCGCAACGCCGGCAAGAACAAGATGGCCGTCGCCATAAGCACGACCAGAAGCGGCCAGTGGAAGCGTCTCACCGGCCATGGCATGGAAGCTTTCCCGTTTGCATTCGACGTTCGCACAGCTTCGCGTGCATCCACAGGCAGCTCCAAAAGGCCCTCGAAGGCAACTGTTATACTCGGCTTTTCAGTCATGTTGCCTGAAACTCTGGAACAGGGGCGGCAGCGCATCGATGCAGCCCTGGAGCGTCTGCTGCCGGCGGCGGAAACCCCTCCGGCTTCCATCCATCGCGCCATGCGGCACAGCGTGTTCGCCGGGGGCAAGCGGCTGCGCCCCATCCTGGCGATGGAGGCGGCGCAGCTCATCTGCGGTTCCCTGCCCGCAGGCATCGAAGACCTGGGCTCGGCGCTGGAGATGCTGCATACCTACTCGCTGGTGCACGACGATCTTCCGGCGCTGGACAACGACGACCTGCGGCGCGGGCGTCCGACGTGCCACAAGGCGTTCGGTGAAGCCACCGCCATCCTGGCCGGCGACGCCCTGCAGACCACCGCCTACCAGGTGCTGGCGCGCCTGGCGTGCCCGGCGGACCGGCGGGTGCGCATCATCGAAGAAATCGCGGTCGCCACCGGCACGGTGAACGGCATGATCGGCGGCCAGGTGATGGATCTCGAAGCCGAGCGCACGCGGCCCGACGCCCGGACGCTGGAGACCATTCACCGCTCGAAGACCGGCGCGCTCATCACCGCCAGCATCGTCACGGGCGGGCTTTTCGCCGGGGCCAGCGACGCCCAGGTGGCGCGCCTGCGCGAGTTCGGGCGTTCCATCGGCCTGGCCTTCCAGATCGCCGACGACGTGCTCGACGTCACGCAATCGTCCGAGCAACTGGGCAAGACCGCGGGCAAGGACACCGCCACCGAGAAGGCCACCTATCCCGGCCTGTACGGCGTGGAGCTGTCGGTCGAGATGGCCCGGCGCCTGGTGGACGAGGCCTGCGGGGCGCTGGACTCCTTCGGCGACCGCGCCGCCACCCTGAAAGCGCTGGCCCGGTTCCTGGTGGAACGCAAGAAATAGGTGGCGTCCCACCCCCACCCTCCCCCCCCTCCCCTATTTTTTGCAAGTTCGTCCAAGCAAAAGGGTTAGCGGAAGTGGGTCGGGCAAAATCTTGATTTCAAAGAGCTTAAAGGCAAATTCGTCCAAACAAAGGAGTTATTTCCGGTTGGCAATCAAGCCGATTTAAGTATAACATGGCATAGCAGATTGTCAAGGGGAAAATAGAGCGATAAGCGATAGGCAATTAGCGATAAGCAATCAGCAGTCAGCACTCGGCAAGCGCACCAGCGAGCAGCGGCCGGGAGCCGGTCGCAGGCGATAGCCACCCCACGCCTGGCGGAAAGGCCTGCCGCAGACATGGGCACCGTCCAGTCATCCGCCAGAGTGTTAGGCGGACTGGCGGCTGGCGGTCCGAAGGTCTTCGGCGACCGAGCGACACTCCTGTCGCAGCAGCTCGAACAGTTGCCGCATGTGCTCGGGGCGGGTGCGGAAGTTCACCGGGTTGATGCGGAACCACGGTCTTCCCTTCATCTCGGTGGTCGAGATCCAGAACTTTCCGCCGCGCTCGATGCGGCTGGCGACCTGGGCGTGGAGCTGCTTCGCTTCCGAGTCCGGGACGTTCTTGTAGCGCAGGCAAATGGCCGACATGATGGGCCGGTTGGCAGGCTCGAACTCGGGATCGCGCTCGACCAGCCGGTAGAGTTCCTGGGCGCGGTTCACATTGGCGTCGATCCAGTTGCCGATCTCGCGCGCGCCGTAGCGCTTGAAGCTCATCCACACCTTCAGGCTGCGGAAGCGGCGCGACTGCTCGAAGCCGTGCACGTAGTACTGATAGCGCTCGTTGGCGCGGTCGAACTCGTCGGTGAGGTAGGCGGGCTTCATGCCGAACGAGGCGGTGAGGCGGCGCTCATCCTTCACCAGCACCGCGCCGGCATCGAGCGGGGCATAAAACCACTTGTGTGGATCCATGGTGACCGAATCCGCCAGTTCGAGCCCGCGGTCGCGCATGGGCCACTGATGCGACAGCAGCATGCCGCCGCCGTAGGCGGCATCGGCGTGCAGCCACATGCCTTCGCGGTCGGCGATGCGGCGCAGCTCGGTGAGCGAATCGACGGCGCCGGTGTTGGTGGTGCCGAAGATGCCGACGATGCACATAGGGCGCACGCCCTGGCGCTTGTCTTCGGCGATGGCGGCTTCCAGCGCGTCGAGGCGCAGCCGGAACTCATCGTCGGTGGGCAGCGCACGCAGGGCTCTTCGACCCAGGCCGATGGCGTCCACGGCCTTATCCACGGAAACGTGCCGCTCCTCGGAGGTGTACACCGCCCAGCGGCCGTCGACGCCCTCCTGCTGCGCGCGGTCGCCCGAGACGAAGTCGCGGGCCAGCTTCAAGCCGATGAAGTTGGCCAGGGTGCCGCCGCTGGTCAGATTGCCTCCCGCATGTTCGCCGTAGCCGACAAGGTCGGTAAGCCAATGCACCGTGCGGCGTTCCATGGCAACTCCCGAAGGCCCGATGCTGTACGCCCCGATGTTCTGATTAAGCGCCGAGCAGATGAAGTCGCCCAGGATGCCCATCAGGTTGGGAGAGGGCGTGATGAGGCCGAGGTAGCCGGGGTGGCCGACGTGGGTGCAATAGGGGAGCACTTTCTCCTCCACCTGTCGCAGGACCTCGCGCGAAGGCGTGGGATCCTCGGGCAGAGGCTCGGCGAAAAGCGCGTTCACAGCGGACGGCTCGACATCCGGGAACAGCGGCCGGTCCTCGATGTGCTCGAAGTACTCGGAGAGCCGGTCCACGACTTCGTGCCCCAACTGGCGGAATTCGTTGGCATCCATGGCGTTTCCTCGCAGTCTGAGATTCTAACGGCAGCCCGGGGGATTCTTCTTGTCTGGTAGAATTTCGCGCGATGGCGGAAGCCGCGCTCGACATCCTGGCCATCGCCGCGCACCGCGACGACGTGGAGCAGACCTGCGGCGGCACGCTGCTGAAGATGGCCCAGCGCGGTCGCCGCACCGGCATCCTCGACCTGACCCAGGGCGAGCTGGGCACGCGCGGCACCGCCGAAGATCGCGCCGCGGAAGCCGCCGAAGCCGCCCGCATCCTGAAAGTGGCGTGGCGGCGTGCGCTCGACATCCCCGACGGCCGGGTCGAGAACACATGGGAGAACCGGCTGAAGGTCGCCTACGTGCTGCGCGAGATGCGCCCGCGCGTGGTCATCCTTCCCTACTGGTATGGCCGCCATCCCGATCACTACAACGCGGCCACGCTCGGCTACGAGGCCTGCTTCCTGGCGGGTCTGGAGAAGCTCGACGTCGGCTCCCTCCCCCGGCACCGTCCCTACAAGATCATCTACGCCACGCTCTACCACGAGGTGCGGCCGACCTTCGTGGTGGATATCACCGAGCAGTTCGAGACGCGCCTGGAGTCCATCCTGGCGTACAAGTCGCAGTTCAGCGACCAGCACGCGGGCAAAGACATCTTCCCCGCCGCCGCCGAGATCCGCGAGATGGTCACCAGCATGGCGCGCTTCTACGGTATGCTCGCGGGCGTGAAATACGCCGAGCCCTTCCTGCAGAAGGAAGTAGGATTGGTGGATGATTTGTTGGCACTGCCGGTGAAGTCGATTTAGCCACGCGTGGCTCCCGACCTACGGGACCTTGATTGCTTCCGCCGTCTGCAACCGCGAGCGGTGAATCAGATTCTTCGGCTCGATCTCAGCCACGGCGTCGGCGTGCACGATGTAGGCGCCGCGGGGGAGGGTCGAGCCGAACTCGATGGCTAGGTTCTCCGTCTGCTGCTTCAGCTTGAAGTGCTGGTAGCCGAGCGCGAAGGCCTTGCCGACCTCGTTGACCGCCACCACGATCACCGTGAGGTCGAAGTCGTCATCGGTGGCGTTCGAGACCTCGACAGTCCCGGAAATCTCGTCTCCTCTCAATCGCGGCGGCTGCTTCCAGCCTATTTTCAGCGGAGCGACCACACGCAACACGAACCAGCGCGCGAGCGTGTTGGGCCGGGGGGAAGAGTCGGTCACCGAAATCCGAAAACGGAATTCACCCACGGCGGCCGGTGTTCCGGAAAGAATGCCTGATGACGACAGCCCAACGCCTGGCGGCAGCGTGCCCTCCTCGAGCTTCCAAGTGCGGGGCTCTGTGCCGCCTTGCGCCTTCAATTCAAAGACGTAGGTGGCAGTCACGGCTCCGCGGGGGAGCGTCTCGGTGAGGATGGTGAGCGGGGGCGGTTGCGGAGCGGGCGTCTGCTGGGCCGAGGCGATCGCGGGCAGCAGGAGCAGGCTCAAGCACAGCCAAAACGGCTTGTGGCACGAACGCAAGATCATTTGTGTGGCAGCCATGTGCCGCCCGCTCCGCGGGCTGGCTGCGATAATCCAACGTTGCCCAGCCCTTACGGGCTGGGCTAGTCTCTACCGCACGCTTCGCGCGCTGTGCCGCGGTGTTAAGCTACCGCGTTTGTCACCCGGAAGTCATGATGCCGACGCCTGCGGCGCGCTCGCCGCCCTGGGCTACTCTCTTCCGCGCCTCCGGCGCTCGCTCGGAGCTTGCCTTCCGGTAGCATCCGCGAGGGAAAAGCAAACCCAAGGTCCCTCGACTCGGGTTTCCCGCGCACGATCACCCTCACCGCGCGCAGCGCTGTGAGGGTGCGGCGTAAGCAGCGCGGGATCCCTCCCTCGCTCGGGATGACAGCTTTGAGAGGGAACCATGAAGGGAGATGCTCTGTGTCTCTGTGGCTAAGTCTTCACAGCCACCGACACGCCATCCCGTATCGGCAAGATGGTGGTGAACAGTTCCGGCGCGCCATAGAGCAGGCGGTTGAACTCGACGATGGCCCGCGTCTCGGCTTCCTTGTCCGAGGGTGGTTGGCCTGTAACCGCTGAGGCCACCCGGCCGCTCCACAGCACATTGTCAGTCACGAACAGGCCGCCCTTCTTCAGCCGCGGCACTGCCAGGCGGAAGACGCGCGGGTAGTCGACTTTATCCACGTCGTTGAAGATCACATCGAAGGATTCCGGCTTGTGCTCGGAGAGCAGTTCCAGGGCATCGCCGACGCGGACCTCGACCTGCCCGGCGACGCCGGCGCGCTCGAAGTAGCGGCGCGCCTGCTCGGCGTTCCTGGGGTCGCCGTCGGTATAAGTCACGCGGCCGCCCTCGCCTACGCCGCGCGCCCACCAGATGGTCGAATAACCGATGGCCGAGCCCATCTCGAACACGGTCTTCGCGCCGGAGATGCGCGCCAGTTGGTAGAACAGGCGGCCGACCGCCGGGCCGACGATAGGAATATTGCGGCGCGCGGCCTGGGCTTCCATCTCAGCGAGCACTTCGTCGCGCTGCGGGAGCAGGGAGTAAAGATAGTCTTCGACCTCGGGCTGGGTGATGCCGCCCATGCGCCAGTAGGCGCGTGCCGGTTCAGATGTCATTGCCGTGATCCTCAGCGGCCGGGGCCGCATGATTGTTTGACGAAAAGCAACCCCAAAGTCCCTCGACTCGGGTCTCCCGCGCACGACCGTCCTCGCCGCGCTTCGCGTGGCGCGGACGTGGCGTGAGCGCGCGGGTCCCTCCCTCGCTCGGGATGACAGCAGAAACCAGGGGTCGAGGCATGTTGCAGCGACGTCATGACAGCGTCTGTCCCGGGTGCATCTCGATGACTTCGATGCCCAGGTCGGCGACCAGCTTCTTGAGGTCGCGCGGCTTGCCGGTGAGCACCGGAAAAGTGTCGAAGTGCATGGGGATGATGACCTGCGGGCGCAGCAGTTTGGCGGCATAGGCTGCCTCGCGTGGGGACATAGTGAACAGGTCGCCGATAGGCAGCATGGCGATCTCCGGCCCGTAGAGTTCATGGATGATGTGCATGTCGCCGAAGACGTTGGTATCGCCGGCATGATAGAGCTTCAGGCCGTTCGAAAAGGTGAGCACGTAGCCGCAGGCCTCACCGCCGTAGATGACCTTGCCGTCGTCCTCGATGCCGCAGGAGTGGTCGGCGTGCACCATGGTGACGCGCACGTCCGCCACCGTCTGCGAGCCGCCCTTGTTCATGGGCGAGATCTGCTTGACGCCTTTCGACTGCATCCAGAGACAGAGCTCATAGACGCCCACCACCACCGGGTCCGAGCGTTTGGCGATCTCCACCGCATCGCCGATGTGGTCGCCGTGGCCGTGCGTGCACAAGAGCGCGTCCACCTTGCCGACGTCCTGCTGCTCGACCGGGCAGGCGGGATTGCCCATCACCCAGGGATCGATGAGCAGGACTCTTCCCTCCGGCGTCTGGACGCGGAAGGTGGAGTGGCCCAGCCAGGTGAGCTTGACGCCGCGCAGATTCATTGCCTTCATACCTCGGGGGCTAAAGCCCGGGTTCTTGCGATGGTCCGCGGCACGGCTGAAGCCGTGCCCTGATTACGAATCCTTCACCCGCTCCGGCGAGCAACGACTAGCCGCTGGCGGTCCAGGCGCGCCATCCGCCGATGAGCGAGATGACGTTGCGGTAGCCCATCTTCTGCAGGTTGAGCGCGGCCAGAGCGGAGCGGTTGCCGCCGGCGCAGTAGAGCACGATCTTGCGGTCGCGGTCCAGGGTGACCTGGTCGATGTCGCGCTCCACGATGCCGCGCGGCAAGGCCACCGCTCCCGGGATCATGCCCTTGGCCTGTTCCTCGCGCTCGCGCACGTCGATGAGCGTGAAGTCCTCCTTGGCCGCGAGCATGCGGCGCAGCTCGGCGGAGTCGATCTCGCGGATCTCCTTCTTGGCTTCGTCGCACAAAGCACGAAATTCCGGCAGCATCATTCCCTCCCGCGCGAACATTCTAGTCGCTGGCTTTCGCGGGCGGCAAACCGTTGCGGGCAGCGCAAGACCGGTGCGATGATTGCGCACCATGGAGCCGCAGTTGCAGGTGCTGTTCACGCGCCAGCAGATTGCCGGCCGCGTGGCCGAACTCGGCGCCGAGATCACGCGCGACCTGGCGGGCGAGCCCGTGGTGCTGGTGGGCGTGCTCAAGGGCGCCTGCGTCTTCCTGGCCGACCTGGCGCGGGCGCTGCCGGTCCACGCCACGTTCGACTTTCTGGCCGCCGCCGCCTACGGCGATTCCACGGACCACAGCGGCGAAGTCCGCCTGCTCAAGGACGTGGACCAGTCGCTGGAAGGCAAGAACGTGCTGCTGGTCGACGACATCCTCGACACCGGCCTGACGCTGCACTACCTGCGAGCCCTGCTGGCCGCGCACCAGCCGCGCTCGCTGCGGGTGGTGACGCTGCTGGACAAGCCGGCCCGCCGCCGCCGTCCTTTTACGGCTGATTACGTGGGCTTCACCATCGCCGACAACTTCGTGGTGGGATACGGCATGGACCTCGGCGGCCGCTATCGCAATCTGCCCGACATCTGCATCCTGAGCGGCGTGTAGAATGAGCGCCATGTGGGGCGCTGCCGCGGCCCAAACCAACCCGCTTCCCTTCAAGGATGCGCGCGAGCTGGCGCGCTTGTTCGACCACACGCTCGTGCTGCGCGCCGAAGCCACGCGCGAGCAGATCGTGCAGTTATGCGAGGAAGCGGCCGAGCACGGCTTCGCAAGCGTTTTCGTGCCGCCGGCATACGTGGCAGAGGCGGTCTCCATTCTGCATGCGACGCCGGTTCGCGTGGGCACGACCGTCGGCTTCCCCTTCGGCTATGAGGCGACCACCGTCAAGCGCTTCCAGGCTGCGGAAGCCCTGCGTCTCGGCGCCGACGAACTGGACATGGTGATGAACATCGGCGCGCTCAAGAGCGGAGACCTGGCACTGGTGGAGCGCGACATTCGGTCCGTGGTCGATCTTGGCCACAGCGCGGACGCGCTGGTGAAAGTGATCCTCGAGACCAACCTGCTGACCGAGGAAGAAAAGATTGCTGCGGCCCAGCGCGCCGTCGCCGCGGGGGCCGACTTCGTCAAGACCTGCACCGGGCTCTCCGGCGGAGCGACCGCGGAGGACGTCGCGCTGCTGCGCCGCGTGGTGGGCCGGCGCGCGGGCGTGAAGGCTTCGGGTGGCATCCGCACGGTGGCCGACGTGGCCCGCATGGTGGAGGCGGGCGCGGACCGCATCGGTACCAGCTCCGCGGTGGCCATCCTGCGCGAATTTCTTTGCGGCAACGCCTCCTCCTGAACGAAAAGTCGTCCTCCCGCACTGCCGGAGCCTTCCCCAGGCGCCGCGCATCTACTGTTATCATTGGTCTTTCGCCATGAATCCCGTTTCCACTCCGGCCGCCGAGGCCCCGCGCAAGCTGGAATCGTTCCTGCTCGACGTCTCGGACGCCATGAACACCACGCTCGACCTGGATACGCTGCTCAAGCGCATCGCCGAGCTGGTGCGCCAGGTGATCGACTTCGAGCACTTCGGCATCCTGCTGGTGCAGGAGAAGACCCAGGAGTTGCGCCTCCGCTTCCACATCGGCCATGACGTGGGCCGCATCGAGAAGCTGCGCCTGCGCGTGGGCGTGGGCGTGACCGGCAAGGCGGTGGAACGCCGCGAAGCCATCCTGGTGGACGACGTCGACCAGGTGGACTTCTACCTGGAGGGGCATGAAGGCGTGCGCTCCGAGCTGGCCGTCCCGCTCATCGCCAAGGACAAAGTCATCGGCGTCGTCGACCTGCAGTCCAGCCGTCCCCACGCCTTCACCGAGGAACACAAGCGGATGCTGGTGCTGCTGGCCTCGCGCATCGCCGCCGGCATCGAAAACGCCCGCCTGTACACCCGCGTGGCCCGGCAGGCACGCACCCTCGAACTGCTCAATGAGATCAGCCGCGAGCTCACCGGCATCCTGCATCTGGATACCCTGATGCAGCGCATCGCCGACCACTGCCGGCGCGTGGTCGAGTACCACATGTTCAGCATCCTGCTGGCGGACGAGGCCGGCACCAAGCTGCGACACCGTTTTTCGGTGCGCTTCAACGAGAAAGTGCAGATCAAGACCGAGATCGCGTTCGGCGATGGGCTGGTGGGCTACTCCGCCCAGCACAAGCAGGCGGTGGTGGTGCCCGACGTCAAGAAGGACCCCCGTTACATCGAAATCAATCCGGAAACCCGGAGCGAGCTGGTGGTGCCGCTTATCCACCAGGACAAGGTCATCGGCGTGCTCGACCTCGAGCACACCAAGCGCGGCTACTACAACGAGACCCACGCCCGCACCATGACCACCCTGGCGGCGCAACTGGCCATCGCCATCCAGAACGCGCGCCTGTACGAGCGCGTGCAGAAGGAAGAGCAGCGGCTGGAGCGCGATCTGGCCACGGCGCGCGAACTGCAGTTCCGCTTGCTCCCGGCCGGCTGTCCGGCGCTGAAGAATGCCGAAATCGCCGCCCGCTACGAACCCGCTCACGCCATCGGCGGCGACCTGTACGACTTCCTGGACTATTCCCTCGACCGCGTCGGCATCGCCATCGGCGACGTCAGCGGCAAGGGGGCCAGCGCCGCACTGTACGCCGCGCTGGTCAGCGGCCTGCTCCGCTCCACCGCAGCCTCGGAACCGGCGGCGGCCGAGATGCTCTCCGCCGTCAACCTCTCGCTGCGCGAACGCGGCATCGACGCCCAGTTCGTCTCCCTCATCTACGGCATCTGGGACGACCACGAGCGCGTGCTGCAGGTGGCCAACTCCGGCCTGCCGCGTCCCATCCATTGCCGCGACGGCCAGACCATGACGGTGCAGGCCACCGGCCTGCCCCTGGGCCTGTTCGACGACGCCGAGTTCGAGGAGGTCACGCTGCAGACCGAGCCCGGCGACGTCATCATCTTCTACAGCGACGGCGTCACCGATGCGCGCAACCAGTACGGCGGGCTGTTCGGCCGCGAGCGACTGGAGAAGGTGGTGGCGGCGTCCTGCCACGGCTCAGCGGGAGACATCGTGCAGGCCATCTTCGACGCCACCTGCGAAGAGTGCCTCGACATGCCGCAGTTCGACGACAAGACCGTGGTGGCCATCAAGGTGCGGTAGCCACTCTGCGCTTCGTGCGGTTCTGGTTGACGCTTGGCGCCGCGTCAATTACACAATTACCGAATTTCCAAATCTCTCAATGCTTTCTTCGCGTCCACTCGCCTTCCCGCGCCGCCGCTCAGACCTCTGTTGCGAGCGCGTCCCGCTCGCGCGTCTTGCGGCGAAGTTCGGAACGCCCCTGTACGTGTATTCAGCGAACGCTGTGCGCGCACGCTACCGTGCTTTCGACCGCGCTTTCGGCAGTGTGCCGCACACCGTCTGTTATTCGGTTAAGGCCAACCCCAGCCTGGCCCTGCTTCGGATGCTGGCCGGGATGGGCGCGGGCTTCGACGTAGTCTCAGGCGGCGAGCTGGAGCGCGTACTGCGCGCCGATCGCCGTGCCGCCCGGCGTGTGGTCTTCTCCGGCGTGGGCAAAACGGCGGCAGAGATGGACGCCGCCCTGCGCGCCGGCATCCTGCTGTTCAACGTGGAAAGCGCGTCCGAACTGGAGCTGCTCGCCCAACGCGCGGCACGCCTCCCCATTCGTGCTCCCGTGGCGCTGCGCGTGAATCCCGATGTGCCTGCGGCCACGCACCCCTACATCTCGACCGGCTTGCGGCAGCACAAGTTCGGTGTGCCCATCGGGGAAGCTGAGCGCCTCTACCGCCGGGCGGGCCGGGAAAAGTGGCTCGAGGTCGTGGGCGTGAGCGTGCACATCGGATCGCAGATCACCAGCGTGGCGCCGTTCCGCTCCGCCATGGCTCGCGTGGCAGCCCTGGCGCGCCGGCTCAAGTCGGAAGGATTTCGCATCCACTACCTTGATGCCGGCGGTGGCCTCGGCATCGCGTACGAACGCGGCGGTGCCACCGACTTCGCCGCCTACGCCCGCGCCGTCATGGCCCCACTCAAGGGGCTGGACGCGCATCTGCTGCTCGAGCCCGGGCGCGCACTCGTGGGACCGGCGGGAGCGCTCCTTGCCCGCGTGCTCTATGTGAAGCGCAACGGTCGCAAGCGATTTCTTATCCTCGATGCGGCCATGAACGACCTGCTGCGCCCCGCGCTCTACGACGCTTACCACGCCGTCGTGCCGGTTTCGTCCGCCGCCGGCCGCAGGCTGCGCGTGCATGACGTGGTCGGCCCGATCTGCGAGTCGAGCGACTTCCTGGCCCACGATCGCAGGCTGCCGGAGATGGCCGAGGGCGATCTGGTAGCCATCCTCGACACCGGCGCCTACGGCATGTCGCTGGCCTCGAACTACAATTCCCGCCCGCGCGCGGCAGAGGTGCTGGTGGAAGGACGCACGGCGCGCCTGATCCGCCGCCGGGAAACCTCGGCCGACCTCATGCGCCTGGAAGATTCTGCCCGCTAGTTCGGCCGGTTCAGCGCGTTCAGAAGGTCCTGCGCCAGCTTTGGGTCCAGCGACTTCAGGGTCTCGTACTCGCGCATCGCCTCGCGTCTCCTGCCCATGACGCGGTAGGCATGTCCCAGCCCGAAGTGCGCCATGGCGTGCTTGGGAGCCAGACTGAGTGCCTGGTCGAAGGCCGATACCGCGTCGGCAGGACGACGCAAGAGAAAGTAAGTGTGTCCCAGTTCGTAAAACCCCTCGGCCTTCTGGGGTTCCAGCCGGACGACTTCCTGAAACTCGGCCAGCGCCTTGTCCGGTTGTTTCATCGCCAGATAGGCCTTGCCCAGCTTCATGTGTCCGTCGGCGTAATCGGGCTTGAGCCGGACGGCGTCCTGTAACGCGGAAACGGCCTTCGGGTAGTCCTGGAGTCCGATGTAAGCCTCTCCCAGCACCTGGGAGGTGTAATAGTCCGGCTTGATGCGTTGCGCTTCCAGCAGTTCCGGCACGGCCTGGGCATACTCCTTGCGCTCGTGAAACACGATACCGAGTGACTGGTGGGCGCGTGCCAGGACTTCCGGCTTCGGTCGCATGGCAACAACACGGCGATAGGCGGCCACGGCTTCGTCCGCACGCTCCCACGCCCAATAGGCGTCGCCGATCTGGAGCAGCGCCTCGGTGTCGCTTGGGTTCAAGCGCTGGTGCAGGCGCTGAGCGTTGCGAAGACCTTCCATGGCTCCTTCTTCGTCGCAGTCGTCCGTCATGGCGCACACGAGCCTCTCTGTCTGCGCATTGGTTGCCAGGATGGCCGCCGGTCCACCGGGACGGTGGATGTCGTCCAGGAGCAACTTGGCGGTGTTCTTATCCACCTTGAGGAGCCGGTTGTACACCTGCATCGCCTCAGGCTTCCTGCTCATCATGGCGTAAGCAGTCCCCAGCTCTCGAAGGGCGTACTTGTCGTCCGGCTTGAGGCGCACGACTTCCTGGTAAGCCGCGGCTGCCTGGGGGAAACTCAGGGACTTGCTGTACGCCAGGCCCAGGGCGCCGTGGTAATCGGGATTGTCCGGTTTCAGACGGATGGCTTGCTGGAATGCCGTCACCGCGTCCGGATATCTCCGCAGCTTCAGGTATGCATCCCCGGTGTCATAGATGGCGCGTGCGTCCCCGGGAGTGAGGCGAAGGCATTCGCGATAGGCTGCCAGCGCCTTCTCGGGATCCTTCAGTCCGTACAGGTAGGTCGCGCCGATCCAGTAGTGATAATTCCCATGTTTCGGATTCAGACGGACCGCTTCCTGCAGAGTGGTCAGGGCGTCCGGGTATTGTCCGGCCATGTGCAGAGCCCAGCCTAGACCAAATCTTGTGTCCCAGTCGTTGGGCATGAGACGGACTGCTTCCCGGAACGCCGCGACCGCGTTGTCATACTGCTTCAGGTCCATGTAGGCCATGCCCGTATTCTTGAAGATCACGACTGCGAGTTGCGGATTGGGCCGGAGAGCAAGCGCCCTTTTGTAGGCTTCGACCGCACGGGCGTAGTCCTTGGCCCGGTAATACTTCAGACCCTCGGCTGCCCCAGCTTCCGCGCTGGCACCCGGCGGCCCCGGCTGCGCCCTCCGCGAGGGCGGCGCCTGGGCAGTCCGCGACGTTTGCGCGTTGAGGAAACCGGTTGGAAAACCGAGCACAACGACGATGAGCGCCGGTATCGACCGGCGCCGGGAGAATCGGGGTTGTCGCATCACATCCACCTCGAGGGTCACCGTGGACGCGTCAAGCGGAGGGCAATTCTATCCTGCATCATTCATCGTGAATAGAGCCCGAAGCAACAACGACGACCTCTACAAGGTGCGCGCTTCGGCTGGAGGCTGATGGCTGACCGCTGACGGCTGCCTTACAACGATTCCAGAAAGTTCGTCACCACGCGCGCCACCGGCTCTGCGCGCTGCAGGTGCAGGAAGTGCCCGAAGTCGAGCAGCCGGACGTGGGTCACGCGCGGCAGCACGCTCATCGCAACGCGCACGTCGGCATCGCTCATGCTGCCACCCAAGGCGGGATTCGCCTGCAGCAGCAGCACCGGACACTTGATCTGGCGGAACATGGCCTCTGCGTCCCAGCCGTCGGTGGCGCGACCCTCGAGCAGCGCCGTGAACACTTCCGGATCCATCTGGCTGTAGGTCTGCGCCAGGAAGCGGAACAGGGCCGCGTCCATCCCGGGGAACTGTCCCCAGCGCACCGACTCATTCTTGCCCGGCAGCGTCACCCGGATGTCGGCCAGCGCTTCCGCCAGGTCATCCAACAGCCGGCCGGACTGTGCCAGGTCGCGAATGGCTGCATACAGCGCGAGCAGATGCTCGTTTTGCGCCAGGCTCTGCGCGGTGAGCACGTTGTCTCCCAAAATGAGCCCCCGCACCTGCTGGCCCAGGCTGGAAGCCAGCCACATGCCCACGATCCCGCCCAGCGAGTGCCCGAAGATCACGGCCGGTTCCTTGACGATGTTCTGCAGAAACGCGACCGCATCCACCACATAGCCGGCGCCGCGGTACGCTCCGGGAGTGCGGCCGGAGCGCCCGTGCCCACGGAAGTCCGGGGCGTAGATGTGCCAGCGTGCGGTCAGGGCCGGGAGCATGGGAACGAATGCCTGCCATCGGTGCCCGATGCCGTGCAGCAGCACCAGCGGCGGCCCGGAGTCCGGACCTTCCGCATAGTTCAACTTCACCGGCCCGGTATCGAACATCCGTTCCTTGAACATTCCTCCGCCCTGCGCGAGGAGTCTAACGGCGCTGGAACACGACGCGGCCGCCCACGATGGTGATTTCCGCTCTTACGTCCTTAATCTTCTCCGGAGCGATGGAAAAGATGTCGTCGCTCAGCACCACCAGATCGGCCAGCTTGCCGGGCGTGATGGAACCCTTCTCCTGTTCCTGGAACTCGGCGTAGGCGGAGCCCAAGGTGTAGGCCTCCACCGCTTCGGCGACCGAGATCTTCTGCTCCGGCACCCAGCCCTGGGGGTTCTTGCCGTCGAGGGTGGCGCGGGTGACGGCGGCGTAGATGCCCTGCATGGGGTCGAGCGGCGCCACCGGCCAATCCGTGCCGAAGGCCAGCCGCACGCCGTCGTCCAGGAAGGTGCGGAAGGCGTAGGTGGTCTTGATGCGCTCCGGCCCGATGCGCTTCTCCGCCCAACGCCCGTCGTCGATGGCATGGTAGGGCTGCATGGAAGCGATGACGTGCAGGTCACGGAAGCGCACGAAGTCCTTGGGCGCCACGTGCTGCGCGTGCTCGATGCGCAGGCGGCGGTCGCGCTCGCCGTTGCCTTTTACCACATCGCCGAACAGGTCAAGCACCGTGGAGATGGCCCGATCCCCGATGGCGTGGATGCAGAGCTGCAATCCGGCGGCATCCGCCTGCATCATCCTCCCGCGCATGCGGGTGATGGGGTGCATGTCGGCGGAGAGCAACCCGCTCGTCTGGGGCGCGTCGTTGTACGGCTCGAAAAAATAGGCGGTCGTGGAACCCAGAGACCCATCCGCGTAAGCCTTGAGCGCACCCACGCGCAGATACGCCGAACCGAAACCGTGCCGCAGGCCGACTTTGGCCAGCCGCTCCCAGCTTTCCAGCGGAGGCGCGGCATAGACGCGCAACGTGAGTTCGCCCTTTTCCGCCAGTTCTCCGTAGATGGCGATGTTCTGGTATCCGGGGCCGGGTCCTTCGCCTTCCGCGCTGCCGAGCGACGGCGTCATCTCCTGGATGCTGGTCACGCCCAGCGAAGCGGCATGCTCGAGCGCGCGGCGGATAGCCGACTCCATCTGCTCCCGGCTGGGCGGCGGGATCACCCGCGTCACCAGGTCCATGGCCGCGTCCTTCAGCGCTCCGGTCGGCCTTCCCTTGGCATCGCGGACGATTGTTCCGCCCGGAGGATCGGGCGTCTTCTCCGTGATCCCGGCCAGGCGCAGTGCCGCCGAGTTGGCCAGCGCCATGTGCCCGTCGTAGCGGTCCACGAACACCGGCGTGGTGGGTGAGACCGGATCGATCATGTCGCGGGTGGGCAGCTCGGCCGGCGTCCAGTTCTCGTGGTCCCAGTTGCCGCCCAGCACCCATTCGCCGGGGCGCGCCTTGGCCACCGCTCCGGCGATTCGCCGCACAAACTCCTTGGTGTCCGCGGCGTCCTTCAGGTTCACCTGGTCCAGAAGCTGCCCGCCGCTCAGGAAGTGCACGTGCGAGTCGTTGAAGCCGGGGACGACGCGACGCCCGCCGGCATCGAGTACGCGGGTCTTGGGCCCGCGCCAGGCCTCCACCTCGGCCCGCGACCCCACCGCCACGATGCGCTCGCCCAGCACCGCCACCGCCTCCGCTTCCGGGCGCGACTTGTCTACCGTCCACACCTTGGCGTTGGTAAGGATCAGATCCGCCTGCGGCCCCTGCGCCCAGCTCATGGCCGCCATCATCGACCAAGCAAACATGTGAACCAACACTTTAGAGTTCATGTGTATTCAGCTTGATTTTAAGTGACCTATTTTTCTACCAAGTTAGGCCGAGACTGAAGTGCGAAGTTCGCAGTTCACAGCTCGCCGTTCTTATCTTTCTCCCCACTTCAGCTTCGCCCGCAACACGTCGAAGAAGGTGCGGCTGGAAAGTCGCAGCAGCAACACCTGCTGGTCCGACTTGCGGCATACGATGTGGTCTCCGTCCTGCACCGGCATGCCCACCTGCCCATCGACGCTCAGAAAGGCTTCTTCCTGCGTGCTTTTGACTCCGATGGTGATGGCGGAGGTGTCGCGCACGACGAGTGGCCGGTTGGTCAGCGCGTGCGAAGAAACCGGCGTGATGACCAGCGCGTCCACGTTGGGCAGCAGGATGGGCCCGCCCGCAGCCAGGGAGTACGCCGTCGACCCGGTGGGAGTCGAAACGATGATGCCGTCGGCCTTGTAGGTGGAAACGAAAGCGCCGTCGATCTCCACTTCGAAATCCACCAGCCGGGCGAGCGCGCTCTTGGCCACCACGATGTCGTTCAGGGCGTCGTACTCGGCGTGGCAGGAGCCGCCGCGCACCAACTGGCAGTGCACCATGGCCCGTGCCTCGACCGCGCTGCGCTGCTCGTGCACCGCCTCCAGCGTGGGATACAGGTCGGGCAGCGGGATCTCGGTCAGGAATCCGAGCGCGCCCAGGTTCACCCCCAGGATGGGAATGCGCGCTTTGGCCAGGGCCCGGGCCGCTGCCAGCATGGTGCCATCCCCGCCCAGAACCACCACGAACTCCGGCTTGCGGCCGGCCAGCTCCTCTCGTACCACCGCCTCGTCGGCGGCGGCGTACTCCGCCGTTTCCCTGTCCACTACCACGCGATAGCCCCGCGCCCGCAACCACTCCACCAGTTGCGAGGCCACGCGTTCCACGCCGTGCTTGTAGGGCTTGGAGATGATGCCGACGGTCTTCATGGCTCGTCGAAAACGGCGTACAGCAGGAATTCCCGATTGCCCTCCGCCCCGCGGATGGGCGACTCGATGGCGTCGGTCCGCTTCGCCCCCACCTCCAACACCTTGCGCCGGACTTTCTCCACCGCCTCCGCCTGCGCTTCCGGATCGCGCACGATGCCGCCCTTGCCTACTTTTTCGCGCCCGGCCTCGAACTGGGGCTTCACCAGCACGATCAGTTCACGCGGAACCTCGCCTCGCGCCTGCCGGAAGGCCGCACGCACCACCGCCGGGAGCACGAGTGTAGCAGAGATGAACGACACGTCCACCGTCACCAGCGTGGGCGTCCTCGGAAGGTCCTCGGCTTTCAGGTAGCGCGCGTTGGTGCGTTCCAGCAATCGCACTCGCGGATCCCGGCGCAGCCGGTAGTCCATCTGGCCGTAGCCGGTATCGATGGCGGTAACCGCAGCGGCTCCATGCCGCAGCAGACAATCGGTAAAACCCCCGGTGGAGGCGCCCACGTCCACGCACTCGCGCCCGCGCACATCGATCTTCCAATGATCGAGCGCATGCTCCAGCTTCACTCCGCCACGGCTCACGTAGCGGAGGTCCTCGCCCAGCAGCCGGATAGCGGCGCTGGCGTCCACACTTGCTCCAGCTTTTTCCGCTTTCTGCTCGTTGACCAGCACCTTGCCGGCCAGGATCATCGCCTGCGCCCGCTCGCGCGAAGGCGCCAGTCCCCGTTCCACCAGCAGCTTGTCCAGGCGGATCTTCACGCAGCACTCGGATGTGTGCAAACCGGAGAAGAGAATGATGCTATCGGCACTTAGCGATTCTAGCGCGTCGCTTTTCCACATCCTTATGCACAAGCATGTTGAAAAGCTCAACGGCAGATGTGCGTCTTCGCAGGAGAGAATCCCCGGTTCCTCTCTCTGGCCCTTGCTTTGCTACACTCCCCTCATGTCCGCGCCGCACGAAGTCGTGCTCTATTCCCGCAAGGGATGCCACCTCTGCGAGGTGGTGAAGGAATCGCTGGCCAAGCTGCAGCGCCGCGGCAGCTTCACCTGGCGCGAGATCGACGTCGATTCCGACTCCGACCTTCGCCGCCGCTTCACCGACGAAGTGCCCGTGGTCTTCATCAATGGCCGCAAGGCTTTCAAGTACCGCATGGACGAGCGCGACTTCCTGCGCCGCCTCGAGCGCTGAGTTGCGCTTCCGGTAGAATCTCTTTCCCATGGCTCGCAGCGAGCTTTATGCCGATCCCGCCGGGGTCTTCCTGCATGACGCCGTCCTCGCGGCGTGCCGCCGCCATGCCCGCAGCATCGCTCTGGTGGATACCTCGTGCGCCCGCCGCGTCACCTACGCCGAGTACGGAGAACTGGTCGAGCGCCTGGCGCGAGGCCTGGCGGCCGCGGGACTCCGCCCGGGCGAGACCGTCGCCCTCTATTTGCCCAATTCCTGGGAGTTTTGCGCCGCCTTTCACGCCATCGAGCTCGCCGGCGCGACGCCCACACCGCTCAATCCCAGCTATCGCGAGCGCGAAGTCCGCTACCAGTTGGAAAATTCCGGCGCGGGTCTGCTCATCTCCGACGGTGCCCTGCTGGCCGGCATGGATCTCTCCGGCCTGCCCGGCCTGCGCGACGTTTTCTATACCCGCCAGGCGGCCCCGGGTGCACGCCCTTTTGCCGATCTCCTGAAGCCCGTCACTGCCACGCTGCCCTCGCCGAATGTTGCGCCGGAAGAGGCGCTGGCCGCGCTGCCTTACTCCAGCGGCACCACCGGCTTGCCCAAGGGCGTGATGCTCTCCCACGGCAACCTGGTGACCAACGTCTACCAGTTCCTGGCCCCCGGTGAAGCGGCCACCTTCACCTCGGACGACGTGATGCTCTGCTTCCTCCCCCTCTACCACATCTACGGCCTCAACGTGATTTTCAATCCCGCCCTCATGGTCGGCGCCAGGCTCGTGCTGATGCCCCGCTTCGATCCGGAAGCCGTCGTGCGCTACATCGCCGAGGAGAACATCTCCTACCTCTTCACCGTGCCTCCGGTGCTCAACCTGCTCTGCCAGACGGCCGAGCAAGGACGATTCCCCAAGCAGCACCGGGTGCGGGCTGCCAAGTGCGGCGCCGCGCCGCTGGCCGCCGACCTGCCCCGTCGCTTCACTTCGCTCACCGGCATCCGCGTGCGCCAGGGATACGGCATGACCGAAGCCTCGCCCGTCACCCATATGGGTTTCCTCGAAGAGCCCCGCTATCGGCCGGACTCCATCGGCCATGCTCTGGCGCGGACCGAATGCCTCCTGGTGGATGAAAGCGGCGCCGATCTCCCCGCCGGCGAAGTGGGCGAGTTAGTGATGCGCGGGCCACAGTTCATGCTGGGTTACTGGCGCGCGCCGGAGGCCACTGCGCAGGTGCTGCGCGAGGGATGGTACTGGTCGGGCGACGTCGCCTTGCGCGACCGCGAAGACTTCTTCTTCATCGTCGACCGCCGCAAGGAACTCATCAAGTACAAGGGCTTCCCAGTGGCTCCCGCCGAGGTCGAAGCCGTCCTGCTCGAGCATCCGGCGGTGCGTGACTGCGGCGTAGTCGGCCGGCCCGACCCCGTCGCCGGCGAGATCCCGTGCGCCTTCGTCATTCTGCGCGAAGGCCACACCGCCGACGGCAGGATGCAGGCCGAACTCTGCGGCTGGGTGGCCGAGCGCCTTACCGGCTACAAGCAGCCGCGCGAGGTGCGTTTCGTCTCCGCCATCCCCCGCAACCCTTCGGGCAAGATCCTCCGCCGCGAACTGCGCAGCCTGCTGTAAGAAGCGTTTGGCGCGGCACCCTGCCCTCGTCGCCGGTCGGCTATGATGGGCTTCTTGTGTCCCTGCCCCTCATCCAGGTCGAAGACCTCCGCCATGTCTATCGGCGCGGCTCGGGCTCCCGTCCGGCTCTGGATGGCCTGAGCTTCCACGTCCTTCCCGGCGAGATCTTCGGACTCCTTGGACCCAACGGCGCCGGCAAGACCACCGTCGTCCGCATCCTCACCACCATCCTGCGACCCACTTCCGGCCGGGCGACAGTCGCGGGCTACGACGTGGTCGCGAAGCCGCTGGAGGCCCGCCGCCGGCTGACCGCTGTCCTGCAGGAGAGCGCCGTCGAGACCCTGCTCTCGGTGCGCGACAACCTGCTCATCTACGGACGTCTGCACGGCCTCTCCGGAAACGAGAACGAATCGCACATGAAGCAGGTGGTCGAACTGCTCGAGCTGGGCGGAACGCTTTCCCAGCGTGCGGCCACGCTTTCCGGCGGATACAAGCGGCGCCTGCAGGTGGCCAAGGCCCTGATGCTGGAAACTCCCGTGCTCTTCCTCGACGAAGCCACCACCGGCATGGACCCGCTCATCAAGCGGCGCGTGGTCGAAGCCATCCGCCAGCGCGCCCGCCGCGGCTCCTGCGTCCTGCTGACCACGCAACTGCTCGACGAAGCCGAATCGCTCTGCGACCGCATGGTGCTGCTCGACCGCGGCCGCTCCATCGCCGAAGGACGCCTGCGCGAGCTGCGCGCCCTCTCGCGCAAGATGTTCCGCATCCACCTGAGCTTTGCCGAGCCCACGCTCGACGCCGCCGGCGCTCTCCGGGAGCTCGCGCCCCGCAGCCTGGAAGAGCGCGACGGCGACGTGGTCATGACCGTCGAAGGCAGCGAGGACGAGTGGATCCGCAAGATGGCCCGCATCTCCGAGCGCTGGCCGCTCGCCCACCTGGAGATCCGCGGCGCCAACCTGGAGCAGATCTTCTTCGAGCTCTATGGAACCCGGCCGGCGGCGCCGCAGGAAGAGGTGACGGAATGAAGTTCGTCCTCGCCAACGCCTACCGCGAGTCGCGCATCCGCCTTACCAATCCCATCCTCCCGCTGTGGGATGTGCTGGTGCCCGCCGTCTACCTGGTCATCTTCGGCTCCAGCCTCGACCGCTGGCTGGGCTCAGGCTCGACCGGAACCGACTATCCGACGTTCTTCCTGGCCGCCGTGCTGGCCATGGTCACCTTCAGCGTGGCCATGAACTCCTCCTACGCCTTCTTCGAAGACATGCAGTCCGGCGTCTTTCACGAGATGCTCACCTATCCCTTCGCCCGCTGCGACCTGCTGCTCGGCAAGCTGCTTTCCAACGAAGCCTTCAGCGTCCTGGGAGCCCTGTTGTGCATCGCCATCGGCCGCACCGTGCTCGAGATTCCGCTGCACGCCCGCGCCCTGCCCGGGCTGCTGCTGTGGACCGTGGTGGGTATGGCCGGCTGGTATTTCCTCTTTTCCTGGATCTCGGTGCGGGTGCGCAGCTTCAACGGCTACCACACCACCACGTCGGCCATGTACCTGTTGCTCATGTTCATCAGCAACCTCTTCTATCCCGCCGACCGCCTGCCCCGTTGGGTCGAGTGGCTGGCCTGGCTGAATCCCATCACCTGGCAGGTGGACCTGCTGCGCTACCACACCTACGGCGCGGGCACACCCCGCCTGCTGCAGCTCGAAGCCGCCGCTTTCTCAGCTTTCGTCCTGCTGACGTTCTGGATGGCTGCCCGCGCCCTGAACAATCCCGTCGAATAGAACGCACGAGGGGCGCTTGGCAGATTTCGTATTCGTATCGGGGCACGGCTTCAGCCGTGCCGAAGAGCCCGCTCAAACTCGGTGGGCTTTAGCCCCTGAGGTCAAGGACCCCAAGTCCAGTCCGAAGCACTGGCTGGGCTGACTAGGCCGGCTTCCTTCGCGACATGCGCCGCCGCTCGCGCGTCAGCTCCACTACCTTCGCCCGCAGCGCCTGCTTCCCCCAGAGCAGGATGCGGCGGTAGGAATAGATGTACGGCCGCGCATCCTCCAGCCGCGGCAGCAGGCTCTCGCGATAGCGCGCCAGGAACCGCTCGTACGCCTCCAGCCCCAACCGCTCCTTGTACGGCACCAGCAGCGTGCCCTTCACCCACTCCACCACGTCCTCGCGTGAAGCCAGTTCGTGGTCGTAGAAGCGCACCTCGATTCGCTGCTCGCGCAAGCCCGCGTTCTCCAGGATGGCCTTGTACTCCGGCGGCTCCAGCACGTATTCGCGATGCACGTAACCGCCCAGCTCCCGCTGGAATTCCTGCGCCACTTCCGCCGCCACCAGGTGGGAGGGATGGCGGTACATGTCCGGCATCTGCACCGCCAGTTGCCCGCCCGGCGCGAGCGCCCGCGCCAGCCGCCTGAACAGCGCCGGATGGTCCGGTACCCAGTGCAGCGCGGAATTCGAGAACACCAGGTCGTAAGCGTCCTCTTCCGCGAACTCGGCGATCTCGCCCTGCCGGAACGCCAGCCCGCCGCCCGCCAGCTTCGTGGCTTTTTCCAGCATGGCCGCCGAACGATCGATGCCGATGGTCTTCGCTGCCCGCAATCGTTCGTGCAGCACCCGCGTCAGGTCGCCCGTGCCGCAACCCAGGTCCACCACCCGCATGCCCGCGCGCGGCACCACCATCTCCATCAGGTCGTAGAAGGGCTGGCTGCGCTCGGCGCGAAAGCGCTCGTATTGGGCCGGATCCCAGCCGTCGTGGGGCATGGCTTGTCTGGAAGGAGAAGCGGACCGATTCTAGCGGAATTGCCGGTCCACCGTGATTGCGTAATTTTGTAAGTGGGAAAACTCCCGCTTTCGCGCAGGTGCCGCGGACGGTTCTTCCGGTGGAAGAGCCGGGCTGCAGCCCGGCGCCCCAACGCCCGCCACCGCGCGCTTTAGCCTGGCAAGCATCTCAAAAGAGGGCCTCCTTCTGATCACTGGCCACCGACCACTCACCACCGGTACACTCTTCCCGCGTGACACCCCGCACGCCTTCCCCTCCCCGCTGGTTGCATCCCGTCCTTTTCGCCCTCGCCCTATCCCTGGGTCTCCTCCGCACGCTCGCCTATCGTGACCTGCAGGGCGGCGACAGCATTTCCTACCTCGATATCGCCACTTTCTACGCCCGCGGCGACTTTGCCCAGGCCGTCAACGTCTTCTGGAGCCCCCTCTATTCCTGGCTCCTGGCCGGCTGGCTCGCGGTCCTCCGGCCCCAGCCGGACTGGGAGTTCACCGCCGTCAGCTCCCTCGGCTTCGTCATCTATCTGGCGGTGATTCCCTGCTTTGTGTTTTTCTGGCGCGCACTGGATGCGTGGCGGAACGCCGAGGCCAATGGTTCCGATTCAATCGGGTTGCCCCCGACGGCCTGGTGGCTCCTCGGCTCCGCGCTTTTTTTGTGGGCTACGCTCGACCTCGGCCGCCTGACCTTCAATCCCGCCGACTTGTTGCTCAGCGGCTGTGTCTATCTCGCTGCCGGAGTGCTCGTTCGCCTGCGCGCCGGCGATCTTGCCCGCCCCAACTTCCTGCTGCTCGGACTGGCGCTCGGCCTCGGTTATCTCGCAAAGACCGCCTTGCTCCCGCTCTCGGCGGTGTTCCCTCTCGTGGCGGTTCGGCTGGTAGGAACTTCACGTGCCGCCTTGCGCCGCTTCCTCCCGGCCATCGCCTGCTGGCTGGTGATTGCGCTCCCCTGGATCGCCGCCATCTCCCTCCATCAGTACCGCCTGACCATCGGCGAGAGCGGGCCTATCAACTACGCCTGGCACGTCAACCGCGCCCCTATGTTCTATTGGCAGGGTTCCCCGCCCGGCTCGGGCAAGCCCGAACATCCACCGCGGCAGGTCTTTGCCCGCCCAGCGATGTACGAGTTCGCCGAACCCGTCCCCGGCACCTTTCCTGTCTGGTTCGACCCCTCCTACTGGAACCAGGGCCTGAAAGCGCGCTTCGATCGGGCACAGCAATGGGACACGTTGCGCACCACGCTGCCCCAGCTCCTGAACGTCCTTCGCACACGCCCGGACCTTCTTCTCGCTTGCCTGGTGCTCTTGCTTGCCGGCGGTGCCCACGGCTTCCGGCGACTTGCGCGTGGATGGTTTCTCCTCTTCCCCGCCGCTGCCGCCCTGGCCATGTACAGCCTGGTGCACCTCGAGCGCCGCTACGTCGCCGCCTTCGTCGTGCTCATCTGGGCTGCTGTCTTTTCGTGCCTGCGCTTTCCCGCCGCTGAAAAACTGGCGCGTGCCTCGACCGCCCTGGCCGTGCTCATCCTGGCGGCGACGCTCGCTCCGCTCGCCGCCAACCTCCCCGCCGAACTGCGCGATATCCGCGAGCGTCCTGAGCGCGTCCACTGGCGCGTCGCCCAGGAGCTCGAGCGCCGCGGCGCCCGCCCCGGCGACCGCATCCTGATGCTCGGCGGCGCGCTCTGGAACGCTCCCCTGGCGCGTCTCGCCCGCGTTCAGATCGCCGCCGAGATCCCCTGGACCGAAGCCCCTGCCTTCTGGTCGGCCGGCTCCCCGACGCAAGCCGCCGTCATGGACGCCGCCTCCGCTTTCGGCATCCGCCTCTTGGTCGCCGACTGCGGCCAGTGCTCCCCGCCCCCGGCGTGCACCCGCATCCCCAACACTTCCCGCCTCGCCTCCGCCGACCAGCGCAGCTTCTACGTCTGCGACCTCGACGCCTTCCGCCGCTGACGGCTACCTGGGTACTGGGCGCTCCCGGCGGTGCCCCACGTTCGCGCCACGCTTTTCCGCGCCTACGTGGGAGAAACTCTCGCGTACACTACTCTCCCGCATGACCTCCGCTCCATCGCCGCACCGTTCGCTCCGCCTCGCCCTGTTCTCCCTCGCCCTCCTCCTCGGCCTTCTGCGTGCCCTCGCTTCCCGCGACATCGGCGGCGGCGACACGCTCTCCTACCTGGACATCGCCGACCTGTATTCGCGCGGCGAGTTCTCTGTTGCCGTCAGTTCCTTCTGGAGCCCGCTCTACTCCTGGCTGCTCGCCTCGTCCCTGCGGGTCGTTCGCCCGGGGCCGGAGACCGAGTACGCCCTCAACGCCGCCTGGATTTTCGTGCTCTACCTGTTCTGGCTGCTGTGCTTCCTCTACTTCTGGCGCGCCGCCGACGCCTGGCGCGCCGCGCGCGCCAACGGAGACACCGGGCTTTCCCCTTTCGCCTGGCTGCTCCTCGGTTACGACCTTTTCCTCTGGTCGGCCCTCGAGCTGCGCGCCAATGCCGTCAACAATCCCGACCAGTTGATGAACGGATTCGTTCTGCTGGCGGCCGCGCTGCTCCTGCGCATGCACAGCGGACGTCGCGAACCCTGGCGGTTCGTTGCGTTTGGTGCGCTGCTCGCGCTCGGCTATCTCGCCAAGGCCGCGCTCTTCCCGGTTGCCTTGATCCTCCTGGCTGCGCTCTGGTGGGTGCCGCAATCTCCACTCAAACCCTGGCGCGGACTCGCTCTCGCCCTCGCCGCCTTCCTGCTGTTCGCCGGCCCCTGGATCGTCATTCTTTCCGTCCGCAGCGGACGGCTTACCTTCAGCGAGACCGGCCGGCTGAACTACGCCTTCCACGTCAACCAGGTGCCCTACACCAACTGGCAGGGAGAGCCTCCGGGTACCGGCTCGCCCGCGCACGTTTCCCGCCGCCTCTCTGACCGGCCGGCCGTCTTTGAGTTTGCCGATCCCGGACGCGGCACCTATCCGCTCTGGTTCGATCCCGTGCGCTGGAACCAGGGCGTGGAGCCGCATTTCGACCTGCGACAGCAACTGCGCACACTCGCCTTCAACGCCTGGCTTTACCTGTTGCTATTTGCCAGCCGCGCCGACCTGCTGGTGGTGTGGCCCTTGCTGGCCTGGATGGGCATTCGTCGCGGCCTGCTGCAGCGATTGCGCCAGGGGTGGTTCTTGTGGCTGCCCGCGCTGGCCGCCATGGCCATGCACGCGGTGGTGCACTTCGAGTCTCGCCATGTCGCCGTGTATCTGGTTCTCTTGTGGACCGCCGCCTTCGCCGCCCTGCGCTTCTCTTCCTACCCCCACGTTCGTCGCTTGGCGACGGCCGGCATCATCGCCCTCGCCCTGTCCACCGCCATCTCGCTGGGACGCGAGTTCCCCGAAGAGATTCGCCGCATCCGTGAGCGCCCCGATCGCGTGTACTGGGAAGTGGCCCAGGAACTCGTGCGGCTGGGGGCGGAACCCGGCGACCGCATCGCCCTCTTCGGCGATGCGCTTTGGAATTCCAGCGCCGCCCGCCTGGCCCGCGTGCAGGTTGCAGCCGAGATGCCCGCCGACCAGCTCGGCGCTTACTGGTCCGCCGCCCCGGAGCGGCGTACCGGGATCCGTGACCGCCTGGCTTCCGCGGGCATCGCCTACGTCATCGCTGAATGCGGCGACGACTGCACCCTGCCCTGCACCCGTTTCCCCAACACCTCCACCCGTCCCATCCGCGGCCCGCGCACCCTCGCCGTCTGCCGCCTCGCGGACCTGCCGTAGCTCTCCATTTTCCCGGCCATGGACTCTTGCGGTGTGCGGTGTGCGGTGTGCGGCGTGTGCTCTGGACTTACGCCTTGCGGGTTGCCGTTCGTAATTCTTAGTTCGTAGTTCGCAGTTCGTAGTTCTTAGTTCGCCTTCGCCGACCCTAGATCGCGGATGTCAACGGGAGCGCCGCAGAACCGCGACGACCGTTACTGCGCCTTCTTCTCTTCCGGTTTCTTCTCTTCCGGCTTGGCGTAGATGGAGTGCTGTTCCTGCGGAGGATTCATCTCGAAGGTGAATTCGTGACGGGGCTGGTTGATGTCGAAGTCTTCCCCGTAGGTCTGGAAGCCGCTGGCCAGCACCTGGATCCTCAGCTTGCCGTAGGGCGCTCCGGGGAAGCTGGCCTTCCCCTCCTTGTCGGTCTTCACCTGGAAGCCGCCACGTTCCTGCTTGCCCTTCTTGTCCACCAGATGCAGGATCACGCTGGCGTTGCGAATGGGCTTCCCGTTCTCTTTCTTCACCACCCGGAAGGTGAGGTCGGAGTATTTCTTTTCTGCCGCCACGGGCGCCGCCAGCGCCGCAGCCAGTGCGATCATCACCAGGTTTGCGATTCGCTTCCCGCCCAGCATACCCTTCCGATCCTCCTAGCCCGCGGGGACCATTGTAGCGCCCGGAGTTCCCGGCGTCAGCCGCCGCCACCACCGGCACCGCTTGACAAATAGGCCGTCTATCCGTAATACTTAGCACTCGCTGGCACAGAGTGCTAGCACCCGCCAACCCCTTGTAATCAGAGAGTTACGGAAACCGACAGGTTCGGCGGAACAGAGCACCGGGGTTCCAAGCGGGATGGGCGCGGAGGCGGTTTCCACAATCTGCGCTCGCTGAGGGTTCGGGTTTAATTCTTCACATCGAAAGGAGAAGCAAAGCACATGTCAACCAAGCTGACTCCCCTGCATGACCGCATCCTGGTCCGCCGGGTGGAGGAACAGGAAACGGTGCGTGGCGGCATCATCATCCCCGACACGGCCAAGGAGAAACCGCAGGAGGGCGAGGTCATCGCCGTGGGCAAGGGCAAGTCGAACGAAGAGGGCAAGGTGTTCCCGCTGGACGTGAAGCCGGGCGACCGGGTCCTGTTCGGCAAGTACGCCGGCACGGAGATCAAGATCGACGGCGAAGAGTTCGTCATCATGCGCGAGGAGGAAGTGCTGGGCATCCTCCACGGCGCCGGCAAGCAGAAGGAAAAAGAGCTGGCCGGAGCGCGCAAGTAACGCAGCTACTAGCCACCAGCTTCTAGCCAGGAGCTAGCAGCTAGAAGCTATCGGCCGGCTCCCAACGAATTCGAAGAAGACCGAAACACCACAAACTTCAGAGGAGAGTTCAAAGATGGCAAAGCAGATCGTACACGGAGAGGAGTCGCGGCAGGCGATCCTGCGGGGCGTCACCACCCTGGCGCAAGCGGTCAAGGTGACGCTGGGCCCGAAGGGTCGCAACGTGATTCTGGAAAAGAAGTTCGGTTCGCCGACCATCACCAAGGACGGCGTGACCGTGGCGAAAGAGATTGAGCTGAAGGACACGCTGGAGAACATGGGCGCGCAGATGGTGCGCGAGGTGGCGTCGAAGACCAGTGACGTGGCCGGCGACGGCACCACCACCGCCACCGTGCTGGCCGAGTCCATCTTCCGCGAGGGCGCGAAGACGGTGGCGGCGGGCGCCAACCCCATGGCGCTGAAGCGCGGCATCGAGAAGGCCATCGAAGCGGTCTGCGGCAAGCTGGACAAAGATGGCGAGCGCGTGAACGGCGAGCTGGACAAGTTCTCCAAGCCGGTCACGGGCGAGATGATCGCCCAGGTGGGCACCATCTCCGCCAACAACGACGAGACCATCGGCAAGATCATCGCCGAGGCCATGAAGAAGGTGGGCAAGGACGGCGTCATCACGGTGGAAGAGTCCAAGACCATGGAGACGCAGCTCGAAGTAGTCGAGGGCATGCAGTTCGACCGCGGCTACCTCTCCCCCTACTTCGTCACCGATCCGGAGCGCATGGAAGCGGTGCTCGAGGACTGCTACATCCTCATCCACGAGAAGAAGATCTCGTCGATGAAGGACCTGCTGCCGCTGCTGGAGCAGATCGCGAAGTCGGGCAAGCCGCTGCTGATCATCGCCGAGGACGTGGAGGGCGAGGCTCTGGCGACCCTGGTGGTCAACAAGCTGCGCGGGACGCTGGCCGCGGTAGCCGTGAAGGCTCCGGGCTTCGGCGACCGGCGCAAGGCCATGCTGCAGGATATCGCCATCCTGACCGGCGGCAAGGCCATCACCGAGGACCTGGGCATCAAGCTGGAGAACGTGCAGATGTCCGACCTGGGGCGGGCGAAGAAAGTCACCGTCGACAAGGACAACACCACCATCGTCGAGGGCAAGGGCAAGAGCGCCGAGATCGAGGGGCGGGTGAAGGAGATCCGCTCGCAGATCGAGAAGACCACCAGCGACTACGACCGCGAGAAGCTGCAGGAGCGGCTGGCGAAGCTGGTGGGCGGCGTGGCCGTGATCAAGGTGGGCGCGGCGACCGAGACCGAGATGAAAGAGAAGAAGGCCCGGGTCGAGGACGCCATGCACGCCACCCGTGCGGCCGTGGAAGAGGGCATCGTGCCCGGTGGCGGCGTGGCCCTGCTGCGCTGCGTCCCGGCCATCGACAAGCTGAAGCTGGACGGAGACGAGCGCGTGGGCGCGAACATCGTGAAGCGCGCGCTCGAGGAGCCTCTGCGGCAGATCGTGCAGAACGCCGGCGAAGAGGGCGCCATCGTGGTGGGCAAGGTGCGCGAGAACTCCAACCCCAACTACGGCTTCAACGCCCAGACCGGCGAGTTCGAGGACCTGGTGAAGGCCGGCGTCATCGACCCCACCAAGGTCACCCGGACCGCTCTGCAGAACGCGGGCTCCATCGCCGCGCTCATGCTGACCACCGAAGCTTTGGTGGCCGAGATCCCCGAGGAGAAGAAGACGCCCGCGGGTCCCGGCGGCCACGGCGGCATGGGAGATATGTACTAAACCAGTGGCCAGTGGCCAGTGGTCAGTGGCCAGTAAGACCCAGGGCCCCGCAGAAATGCGGGGCCTTTTTTGTTCCTTTTCACCACGGAGGCAAGGAGACGCGGAGGAAGAACCCAAGGCGCGAGTGCTTAGCAGTCAGCCCGTCAGTAATCAGCAGTCAGCTAGAACCAAGGCCTCGCAGCGATGCGGAGCCTTTTTGTCTTGATCTGTTCGGCTGTGGTGCAAGAACTCAAGGCTAGGCCTGCTTCCTTTTGACAAACTCAACAAAGGCTGCAACAGACCATATCTCACGGCGTTGGGCCTCTCTATAGGTTTCGTGGAAAGCCAAAGGTATGACCAACTGGACAGAGTGGACTCTCATTTCTGTTGTTTGATCGCTTGAGATTCCCGGTTCAAGAGTGCAGAGGTGCTTCGTCTGGATTCGTCGCGCCTCGGTGAGGATCTGGCGCCAGCGTTCCTTAAGGGACGATTTGGCGCCTAGCATCACGAGCAGGTCTGCACTAAACTTCTCGTCGTGGTACTCCTTGGAACCCGGAAACAGAAAGTCTGGTTTGTTCTTCCCTTCGGTCTGCGCCTGCGATTGGTATCGGATCTTGTGTTGATCAAACAAAGCCGCAAGATTGTTCTGGAGCGAGTAGCCCATCCGAGACTTACGCCGATTCTGCACCGACAACGAAAAAGCTATGAACTCGTCAACTGTCTCGAATCCCTGCCTTACTTTAGTCTCCACCACCGACCGCTCAAGAGCTCTAAACAGTTGCTCTTCTCGCTGTAACCATGCGACGAGCGTGGCATCGGGATCCGCCGGATTGACCGTGCCCACCTGTTCTCGGGCAAATTCCGACATGTGGCGTGTAATAGGAAACTTCCCATCAAAGCGCTTCAGGACTAACTCGGAATCATCAGCAGCTGCCGGGATGAGGTCGCCAAAGCCTAGTTCCTCCAAGATCGTGGTTCCAACGAGACCGAGGTCGGTCGCGTTGAGGGATTCCTGCGAGAAAACTTCAAAGTTTGCAGGGTTCAAATTCGTGACACCAAACAGGCGCTCCGCCGATCGCAACCAAGCGGAATCACGCCGGAAGACCAATGCGTGTAAGCCCTGGGATGGGGCCTTTGTGCGGATTAGTACAAGAACGTCGCCTTCATCCGCCGCGGTCAGAAAGTCGCCCGAGTAATAGAGGCGCCACTCTGTACGGGTAGGGTGCCGTTGCCGAGCGTCATAAAAAGTGAAATCACCGTTCTCCCTCAAGGGTTCGGCATCGTCGGAAAAGAAATGCCACCAAATTGGGCCCTTCACTGTCTCCGCTGTGTCAAAGAATTCCCTGAGTGCCTGTACACCATTGATTTCATGCTGATTGGAGCCTCGTTGAGGCAGGTCCACGTTAACCAATTCCTTATAGGCTGCAGCGGCGATCAGGCTTCCCAAGTTCATATGGCAGCTCTCTGCGAGGAGTGTCTGCTGTTTCCGATCCGAGCCTCAAGCCTCGCAACCTCGCGGTTGAAGTCCCTCTCGAGGCGACACTCCCAAAGGACAAAGGTCCTCCACCCCATTCTCTTCAAACTTGCGCGTTTCCTGCGGTCGTTGGTTCTGTTCCCCAGAAGTTTTGCGCGCCAGAAGGCAGGCCGAGTCTTCGGATAGACCGACAGCTTGCAGCCGTGGAAATGCCAAAAGCATCCGTTGATGAAAACTGCGGCCTTATATTTCGGGATAACGACGTCCGGTTTGCCAGGTAGGTCTGGTCGGTTCGTTTGGAAGCGATATCCGTCTCTGAGCAGCCGTCGTCTTACTAGGATCTCCAACTTGGTGTCCCGGCCCTTGATCCGGGACATAACTTCACTTCGCTTGCGCCTTGTGAATACGTCCATACGGATCAGGATCGGGAAACAAGCGTTTCGAGTATATGCGGCCCCTCAACGCCCTTACTACTTCACGCGCAATTGCGTGAACCATCGGTACCACGACCGAATTGCCAAACTGTTTGTAGGCCTGCGTATCAGACACTGGAATTCTGAACTTGCGCGGGAAACCCATTAGGGCGGCGCACTCACGCGGCGTCAGGCGCCGAGGATTCTGTCCGGGCCCGCGTGGAATCAGAATTTCCGAGCCATCCTTGTAGTACCTAGCACTGAGCGTGCGACAGATTCCCTCCAAATCGACTAAACCGAAACCGAAGCCATTCCCGGCGGCACGGTGCTTCTCGGCGTACCGTTGCAAGTAAGACCACAAGTGGTCGGACAGCACGTATTTCGGATCGGTCTTCTCTTGGAGCACACTTCTGAACTGCTGTTGTCTCGGCCTGACGATCGGCCACGAAAATCGCCTCGGCTCACGAAACCCGACAATGAAGATGCGCTCCCGATGCTGAGGCACAAAATACTTTGCGTCTAGGACTTTGAAATGAACGTCGTAGCCGAGTTCGTCGGCCAGCGTTCGATATATCACGCTGAACGTCTTACCTCTATCGTGGCCAATGAGGTTCTTGACGTTCTCAAGAACGAATGCCTTGGGCTGTTTGTCGCGGATGATTCGAGCTACGTCAAAAAAAAGTGTTCCCTGTGTGACATCCTCGAATCCATGAGGCCGACCCAAGCTCTTCTTTTTGGAGACACCCGAAATTGAAAACGGTTGGCAGGGAAATCCTGCCAAGGTTATGTCGTGGGTGGGAATCTCGCTCGAAGGAATTTTGGTGATATCGCCGGCGGGAGTTTCCCCAAAATTCTCGCGGTACGTTTCTTGAGCGTACTTGTCCCACTCGGAGGAGAAAACACATCGGCAACAGCCGAGACGTTCGAAGGCGAGTCTCATGCCACCGATTCCTGCAAAGAGATCGATGAATTTGAAGGTCGTTCGCCTCACGTTCGCCTCTATTAGAGCCGCGATTTCCCCCGAGGGCAAGGGGGTTAGGAAGTCGTTACGAGGCGAGATCGGATGACCATCCCGGCTGAGATCGAGCTGCCTCGGGCCCATGCAGGTCAACGCCGTGGACCTAGCGCGCGGGAGCCCTCCTGCGCTCAGGATGACGGCGTGGGTAGGGGAGTGCCTCCCAACGCGGGCCTAAAGGCCTGCTTCACCCATAGTACAGAGCGATTTTACTTGCTGAGAGTGTATCTCTATGCTAATCTCATTACAGGCGAACAAATAGCGAATACACGAAACGGGGTACCGGATGGCGAAGAGAACCAGGACGTTGAATGCGTATGCCAACTACAAGCGGCTGAAGGCGGCGGAGGAGAGGATGTCGATGGCGCTGGCGAGGCCGATGGTCGTGGACATCCCGCTGCGGCGCGAGGAGGAGACCAGGCCGGCACCGGTGGCGCGGTGCGTGGAGAAGCGCACGGACGGGCGGGAGTGCGGGCGGCCGGCGGAGGAAGGCAGCACGCGCTGCGGGATGCATCGGCAGTGGTACCAGACGGCGGCCGCGGCCATGGGGTTTCCCTTCCCCGGAGACGCGATCGGGATGCACGACATGCTGGCGCGGCTGTTCACGCTGGTGGCGCAAGGGACGTTCCCGCCGGAGCATGCCAAAGTGCTGCTCGACATCTGCCGGCTGATGCAGAAGAACCTGCGGGAGTATGAGGGCCTCAGGGAGTGGGAGGAAAGGAATGGATGAAGCGCCTTGCGCTGTGGGCCCCGCAGGCCGCATGACGCCAGCCACCGATTCATCGGTGGGTAGGGTCGGGAAAGAGAGACCAGCCCCGGAGCGCCGCGGCCTCCCTGCGTGCTACCCGGTCGGCCGGGCTGAAGATGACAAGGTGATGAAAGCCCTGTTTCGGCACGGCTGAAGCCGTGCCCTGATACGACGCAAGGACGCTGGAAGCAGTTACTACAATCGCCTCCGTGGCTCGGTGTCTCCGTGGTGAGACTAGCCTTGCAATGCGACGCTGCGCAGGCGGGCGGCGGCGGTTTCTGAAGTGACCGGCGTGAAGTAGGTCTCCTTGAAGGTGTAGGACTGGGATTTCTTGCCCACGATGGGCAGGATCTCGATGTGCCAGTGGTAGTCCTCGTCGATGGACTTCCAGTAATCGAGGATGCCGGCCTTGTGCTGGACGTTGGGGGCGGTGTGCAGCACGAGGTGGAAGTCCTCGGTGATGGCGCGGATGCGCTCCAGGGTGCGGCGCAGGAGGCCGGCGAGCTCGTGCAGGGCGGAGCCGCGGTCGAGCGTGGCCAGGCTGAAGGACGACTCGTGCACCAGCGGCAGGATCCAGGTCTCGTAGGGGACGCGGGGAGCGTAGGGGCAGGTGGCGATGTAGTCGCCGCGCACCTCGACCACGCGGGTGGCCTGCTGGCGCTCCTGATTGAGGATGTCGCAGAAGACGCAGCGCTCCTTCTGCTGGAAGTAGTCGCGGCCGCTGCGCAGTTCGTAGAGCACGCGCCGCGGGATGAACGTAGTGGCGGTGAGCTGGGAGTGGGGATGGTCGAATTCCTGGCCGGCGGGCGCGCCGTGGTTCTTGAAGATGGTGACGTACTTGAAGCGGCGGTCGCGCTTGAGGTCGAGGATGCGCTGCGCGGAAAGGCGCAGGAACTGGCCGATCTCGGCGTCCGACGCCACCCAGAGATGGCGGTCGTGGCGCGGATTCTCGACCAGGACTTCGTGCGCGCCCACGGTCTGCATGTGATCGTAGAGGCCCTCGCCGCGACGGCCGGGGTCGCCCTCGATGTGGTAGAGCGGCCAGGGATGCACGACGGCGCGCGCCGACCAGGGGCCGCCGTCGAGTCCGGGCATGGAGCCGACCACCTGAGCGTGGGCGGAGGTCTCCGGGCAGAGCAGGCAGACCTCGGACTTGGAGCGGAAGTCGCTGGCGTCGTCACCGGTCAACACCCAGGAGCGCGTGATGGGATCTTTGCGGAGTTCCATGACTGCAGTGGCCAGTGGTCAGGGGTCGGTGGTCAGTAGAAAACACCAGGCGCGGCGGGAAGTCAATGGGAGGAGCGCACTTCTGGCTGCCAGCTCAGGGCGAGGAACCTCCCACGTTAGCGCCGAAAGGCAGGGCGCAAACGAGGGGCACCTGGCTACCAGCTAGGAGCAAGAGGCCAGTAGCTGAGTGCTAGAATTTGCGGCATGTCTGAAGCACGCAGCGCGTCGCTGACTCCGCTGATGCGGCAGTACGCCGCCATCAAGAAGGAGCATCCGACGGCGCTGTTGTTCTTCCGCCTGGGCGACTTCTACGAACTTTTCTACGACGACGCGGTCACCGCCGCGCGCGAGCTGCAGATCACGCTCACCGCCCGGCACAAGGAGCGCGGCACGCCGGTGCCCATGTGCGGCGTGCCGTATCACAGCGCGGAGGGGTACATTGCGCGGCTGATCCGCAAGGGATACAAGGTCGCGGTGTGCGACCAAGTGGAAGACCCGCGGCTGGCCAGGAAGCTGGTGCGCCGGGAAGTGACGCGGGTGATCACGCCGGGGACGGCGGCGGATGCGTCGCTGGATTCGGGAGAGAACAATTTCCTGGCGGCGGTGGCCCAGACGGGCGAGGCCGCCGGCTTTGCCGCGCTCGACCTTTCGACCGGGGAGTTCCGCGCCACTGAGTTCCGCGGCGCGGACGCCGTGCGTCGCGTGGCGGAAGAGCTGGCGCAACTCAGGCCGCGGGAGGTGCTCTACGCTTCTTCCCTGCCCTTGTTTGAAAGAAGCAGTCAGCGCTCAGCAATCAGCAATCAGGAAGATGGAGCGCGCGGGCAAGATGCCCGCGGCGAGTCGCCGGCGCTACCAAGCGGCGCCGCAATCGCTGACAGTCTGGAGGGAAGTCGGTTCACGGAAACGCCGTTGGACGACTGGGTGTTCGCGCCAGACTACGCCATTCCGCTGGTGGAGAACCATTTCGGAGTGCTGTCGCTCGAAGGCTATGGGTTGGCCGGGCGGCCGGCGGCTGCGGCCGCGGCGGGCGCGGTGCTGCACTACGTGCGGCAGACGCAGCGCGGCACGCTCGAGCACGTGGATCGCATCGGGTTTTACGAGCGCCGCGAGTACCTGGTGCTGGACGCGGTGACGGTCAGGAACCTGGAACTGGTGGAGCCACTCTTCGCCGGCACGGGCGACGAGGTCACCCTGCTGAAGACCCTCGATGAGACCGTGACGGCCATGGGCAAGCGGCTGCTGCGGGCGTGGATGCTGCGACCGTCGGTCGATGTCACCGAGATTACGCGGCGGCTGGACGCGGTGGAAGCGCTGGCGCAAGCGACGGTGGCCCGCGCCGAGCTGCGGAGGGCGATGGAGGGCATCCTCGATCTTGAGCGATTGCTGAGCCGAGTGACGCTCGAGGCGGCGAACCCACGCGACGTGCTGGCGCTGGGCGTGTCGCTGGGGAAGCTGCCGGGAGTGCGGCGGGCACTGGAGAAGTTCCCGGTTCCCGGTTCTCAGTTCTCCGAAAAGTCAAAAGCAGAGACGGCGGAGCCGGGCCGGTTGACTGCGCTTCGGGAGCAGATGGACGAACTGGCCGACGTGCGCGAGCGGATCGAGAAGACCATCGTCCCGGAGCCTCCGCTGACCTTCGCCGAGGGCGGGGTGATCGCGGCGGGCGTGGACGCAGCGCTCGACGGGCTGCGCGACCTGAGCCGCAACAGCAAGCAGCACGTAGCCCGCATCGAGGAGCGCGAGCGGCAGCGGACGGGCATCGGCTCGCTCAAGGTCAAGTTCAATTCCATCTTCGGCTATTACATCGAGGTGTCGAAGCCGAACCTGCACCTGGTGCCCGCCGAATACGAGCGCAAGCAGACGCTGGTGAACGCCGAACGCTTCACCACGCCGGAACTGAAGGAATACGAGGCCAGGATCCTGGACGCGCAGGAGAAGATGGTGGAGATCGAGCGGCGCATCTTCGCGGAGCTGCGCGCGGCCATCGCGGGCGAGGCGCGGCGGATCCGGCAGACGGCGCTGGCGGTGGCCGAGGCGGACGTGCTGGCGAACTTCGCACACGTGGCCGCCACACGCGGCTACACGCGGCCGCGTTTCGATGACTCCGGCGATATCGAGATCGTCGCCGGGCGGCATGCGGTGATCGAGCGGCTGGATGCAGCCGACCGCTTCGTGCCCAACGATCTTTACCTCAACTCGACGACGCAGACGATCGTGATCGTCACCGGGCCCAACATGGGGGGCAAGTCCACCTACCTGCGGCAGGCGGCGCTGATCGTCATCCTGGCGCAGATGGGGTCGTTCGTGCCGGCGCAGTCGGCGCGGCTGAGCGTGGTGGACCGCATCTTCACGCGCATCGGGGCGAGCGACAACCTGGCGCGCGGGCGCTCGACCTTCATGGTCGAAATGACCGAGACCGCGGCCATCCTGAACACGGCCACGCCGCGCTCGCTGGTGCTGCTGGATGAGATCGGGCGCGGGACGGCGACCTACGACGGGCTGGCCATCGCCTGGGCG
Organism: Terriglobales bacterium; assembly: GCA_035573675.1. Taxonomy (NCBI): domain Bacteria; kingdom Pseudomonadati; phylum Acidobacteriota; class Terriglobia; order Terriglobales; species Terriglobales bacterium. The sequence continues at coordinate 9,554 of DATMAB010000015.1, read as the reverse complement.
GCGGTCGAGTACCTGCACGCCCGCACCCGCGCCAAGACGCTGTTCGCCACCCACTATTTCGAGCTCACGGAGCTGGCAGAGCATCTTTCGGGCGTGAAGAACTATCACGTCTCGGTGAAAGAGAGCGCGGGCGGGATCGTCTTCCTGAGAAAAGTGGAAGCGGGCGCGGCCGACCGCAGCTACGGGATCGAGGTCGCCAAGCTGGCCGGGCTGCCGCAAGAGGTGGTGGCGCGGGCGCGCGAAGTCCTCGCTGAGCATGAGGATGCCGAGCAGCGTGTGAGCGACCACCTGACCGCCGCCGGCGAAGGCGAGAACGCGGCGGCGCGGCAGCTCACTATCTTCACGCCGCTTTCGGACAAAGTGGTGGAGCGGTTGCGGCAGGCGGAACTCGACCGGCTTACGCCTATCGAAGCGCTGAAGTTGCTGTACGAGCTAAAGAAGGAGATTGAGTAAACCCGCAATTAGCAATTAGCAGGTAGCATTTAGCCCCTGTGCCTCCCAATCGTCGCACGGCTAAGTGCTGACGGCTAATTGCCAAGTGCCGATTCTCATCGTGCCCACCCAAAGCGCCCACGACCTCCGCGAACAAGTCGGGCAGTTGCTCATTTGCGGTTTTGAGGGCACGGAGTGCGATGCGCGAGTGCGCCGGCTGCTGACGGACTTGCGGCCGGGCGGGATCATCCTGTTCACCCGCAACATCGCGGATGCGAGACAGACGCATCGGCTGCTCAAGGATTGCGAGGCAACGGTCGGCAGCCCGCTGTTCCGCTGCGTCGATCTGGAAGGCGGAACCGTGGACCGGCTGCGAGAGGTGATTGCGCCCGCGCCCCCGGCGGCGGAAGTGGCGGCGACGGGCGACCGGGAACTGTTCCGCCGCCATGGCCAGCTACTGGGAGAAGAAGCGCGCGCGCTGGGATTCAATGTGGACTTTGCGCCGGTTCTGGACCTGCGGCTTTCCCCGTCGCAGGCGGTCTTGGGAACACGAACGGCATCGGCGGAGCCCGCCAAGGTCGTCGCCTATGCGCGCGAGTTCCTGCGCGGATTGGACGAGGCGAGAGTGCTGGGCTGCGGCAAGCACTTTCCCGGTTTGGGCGCAGGCAGTCTTGATTCGCACTTTGAGTTGCCGGTGATCGAAAAATCGTGGCGCAAGCTGTGGGCGGAAGACCTGGTGCCGTACCGCCAACTCAAGAGCGTGCTGCCGTTCGTAATGGTCGCGCATGCGGCGTTTCCCGCGGTCACAGGGGATCGGGCGCCGGCCTCGCTCTCGCGGAAGTGGATCGAGGGCGTCCTGCGGAAGAAGGTTGGGTATCGCGGCTTGGTTGTTTCCGACGATTTGGAGATGGGCGGAGCGCAGACGGCTGGGTCGCTCGAGGAGGTAGCCGTGGCCACCTTACGCGCGGGCGCCGACATGTTCCTCGTCTGCCGCAAAGAGGAACTGGTGCGGCGGGCGTGGGAGGCGGTGGTGAAAGAGGCGGAGCGCGATTCGCGCTTCGCGCGACGGATCGAGCAGGCGGCAGCGCGGGTGCAGGCGCGAAAGCGGCGGGCACCGGAGCTGGGCGGGTCTGCTCCAGACGGGAAGAAAGTGGAAAGACTGCGGAGGGCGGTGGCAGGGTTACGGGCGCAGGTTCATAAGGAGCTGGCTCTGTGAATGAAGCCTTACCTCAGCGGCTAAAGCCGCACTCATCCGGGCAATCTCTCGGCACGACTGAAGTCGTGCCCCTCCGAAGGAGAGCGGGAGAAGCAGCACCATGATCGTTGCGGGCGTGATGAGCGGGACGTCGGCGGACGGGATCGACGTGGCGCTGGTGCGCCTGACCGGACGCGGGTGGAAAACGCGTTTCTCGCTGGTGAAGCACGCCCGCTATCCCTATCCCCAGGCGGTGCGGGGGGCGGTGCTTGCAGCCATGAATGCACGCGCCGCCGCCGTAGCCGATCTGGCGCAGCTGAACTTCCTGCTGGGTGAGCTCTATGCCGAGGCCGTGCTGAAAACTGCGCGGCGCGCCGGATTGCAGCGCGTCGAGCTGGTGGGATGCCACGGGCAAACCCTCTACCACCAGGGCGTGCCGAGGCCTTTCCTCGGCCACGACATCGCAGCGACCTGGCAAACCGGCGAGGGCGCGGTGATCGCCGCGCGGGTCGGCGCGCCGGTGGTCTCAGACTTCCGCCCGGCAGACATGGCGGCAGGAGGCCAGGGCGCGCCGCTGGTTCCCTTCCTCGACTACCTGGTGTACCGCGACCAACGCGTGGGGCGGATTGTGCAGAATCTCGGCGGTATCGCCAACCTGACGGCGATTCCGGCCGGGGCAGCACCTGAGCACGTGGTGGCCTTCGACACCGGCCCGGGAAGCATGGTGATCGATGGCGTGATGCAGCGGCTCTACGGCCGGGCGTACGACCATCGTGGCGGTGTCGCAGCCCGCGGCCGCGTCCGCGAGGACGCGCTCCAGACGGTGCTGGCGCGTCGGTTCTTTCGCCAGCGGCCTCCGAAAACGGCGGGGCGGGAGCAGTTCGGGCGCGAGTTTGTGAGCGACTTCCTGCGCCTGTGCCGCGGCGCGAAAAAGGATGATATCGTGGCCACGGCGACGGCGCTGACGGCGCGCTCCGTAGCTCAAGCGCTGCGACGATTTGTGCTGACCGCTGAGACACGGAGGCCTGGAGGAAGTTCTCAGTTCTCGGTTCTAAATTCTCAGAGACAGACACCAATACCTCACCGCGGCGCGTTCCGTGAACTTGTGGCATCCGGCGGGGGCACAAAGAATCGGACGCTGATGCAGATGTTGGCACAGGAGTTAGAGCCCCTGGGCCTGCGCCTGCGACGTTCCGATGAATTCGGCGTGCCGGCCGAGGCGAAGGAAGCCATCGCCTTCGCAGTACTCGCTTACCAGACCTGCATGAGCCAGCCGGGCAATCTGCCGGCGGCGACGGGAGCGAGGCAGGCGGCGGTGCTGGGGAAAGTGAGCTACTAGCAGGAGGGGCCGCTGGCTTCTGGTCTTTTGGCTTTGGCTAACTCAGATGGACCGCAAACCAGAACCGAGATCCTTCGCTCCGGTTTCCCATGCCGAAAAAACCGCATGGGAGCCCTCCTGCGCTCAGGATGACGGCAGCTTGAGAAGGTGGTGGCTGCAAGCGTCATCCACGCTGCTCGTCGTTTTTGCGCTCCTGCCGGCGTTGTCCTGTTCTCACAAGCCCGCCGCCAACACGCTGGTGATGATCATCGAGAGCGCGCCGCAGAACCTGGATCCGCGGGTGGGGACGGACGCGCAGTCGGAGCGCATCGGGGCGTTGATCTTCGACGCGCTGCTGGAGCGCGACGAACACTTCCGCGTGCAGCCGCACCTGGCCGAGCGCTGGGAGGTGGCCGATCCGCTGACCTACGTTTTCCATCTGCGGCGCGGCGTACGCTTTCACGACGGGCGCCCCCTGACCTCGCGCGACGTCAAGTGGACCTTCGACTCGGTGCGCGACGGTACGCTGCGCACGCCCAAAGCCTCGACCTACCGGCTGATCGAGCGCATTGAGACACCGGATGAGGCCACCGTCATCTTCCATCTGCGAGAACCCTATGCGCCGCTTTTGTGGAACCTTTCCGGCGGCGCCATTGGCATTGTCCCGTATGGCAGCGGAGCGGAGCTGAAGAGCCATCCGGTGGGCAGCGGGCCGTTCCGCTTCGTGAGGCTGGCGCAGGACAAGGAAGTGGTGATCGAACGCAACGATGCCTACTGGGGCGAGAAGCCGAAGATCGAACGGGTGCGCTTTGCCGTAGTCCCGGACACGACTACCCGTGTGCTGGAGCTGGAAAAAGGCTCGGCCGACGTGGCCATCAACGCGCTCACCGCGGACATGGTGGAAGCGTTGCGCCGCAAAGGACGCCTGTCCATCACCGAGGGGCCGGGAACGATCTACGCCTACATCGCACTGAACCTGGAAGATCCGGTCCTCAAAGACGTGCGGGTGCGACGGGCGCTGGCGCATGCCATCGACCGGCGTCCCATCCTCCACTACCTGTGGCGGGACCTGGCGCGTCCGGCGGAGAGCCTGCTGCCGCCGGAGCACTGGGCGTTTTCCAGCGAGGGCGCGCGCTACGACTACGACCCGGAACGCGCCCGCCGGCTGCTCGACGAAGCCGGCTATCCGGCACGCAGCAACGGGTTGCGGCTGCGCCTGACCATGAAGACCTCGACGGAAGAATCCACGCGGCTGCTGGCGGCGGTGCTGCAGCAGCAGTTGCGCGCGGTGGGGATCGAGCTGGAGATCCGCAGTTTCGAGTTCGCGACTTTTTTCAGCGACGTGACCCGCGGCGCTTTTCAGATGATCTCGCTGCGCTGGATCGGAGGCAATGAAGACCCGGACATCTTCGAGCACGTTTTCCACTCGGCGAGCTTCCCTCCCAAGCGGGCGAACCGCGGGCACTACGCCAACCCGCAGGTGGATGCGCTCATCGACGCAGCCCGCCGCACCACGGATACGGAAGAGCGCCGGCGGCTCTACGCCGAGCTGCAGCGCCTCCTGGCCGAGGACCTGCCCTATATCCATCTCTGGTACCTCGACAACGTGCTGGTGCACTCCGCGAGGGTGAAGGGGGCACAGGTGGCGTCTTCGGGGAACTACGACTTTTTGAAGACGGTAGAGCTGCAGTAACACAGTTTCGAGCTTCCAGGTTCAAGTTTCCGGTGAAAGCGAAGCTCGGGCTCATCCGCAGAGAGATGCTGCGCAGGGTGAAGCGGCGGGCGGAAGGCGGGCGCTGAGGGCGTGGTACCATCGTGCGGCGCATGCGCATTCTGTTCATCGGCGACATCTTCGGGCGGCCGGGGCGGGGCATCGTGCGCGACCACCTGGCCGACCAGGTGGCGCAGCGCAAGGTCGACCTGGTGATCGCCAACGCGGAAAACGCGGCCGCGGGCTTCGGCGTGACCCCTTCGATCGCCGAAGAGCTGCTGGCGCTGGGCATCGACGTGCTCACCACCGGCAACCACGTCTGGGACAAGCGCGAGATCGTGGAATACCTGCAGTCGGCCGATGGCAACGCCACCAGCGCGGCCCGCCGCGTGCTGCGTCCGGCGAACTATCCCGCCGGCACGCCCGGATTCGGCATCTACGAGGGCGCGACCAAGGGCGGCGTCGCCTACGCCGTCCTGAACCTGCAGGGCCGGGTGTTCATGGTGGACAACGACGACCCATTCCGCGTCGCCGACCAGTTGCTGAAGAGCGTCCGGGCCAAGGTGGTGGTGGTGGACATGCACGCGGAAGCCACGTCGGAAAAAATCGCCATGGGCTGGTACCTGGACGGGCGCGTGACCGCGGTCATCGGTACACACACCCACGTGCCCACAGCGGATGAGCGCGTGCTCCCGCGCGGCACCGCCTACCTGACCGACGTGGGGATGACCGGCCCTTACGACAGCGTGATCGGCGTGGAGAAACAGCAGGTGCTGCAGCGCTTCCTCACCAGCATGCCGGCGCGCTTTGAGCCGGCGCGCGGCGACGTGCGCCTGTGCGCTGCGCTCATCGAGTGCGACCCGGCGAGCGGACGGGCGAGCGCGATCGAACGAGTGGTCTTGAGAGGGGAGAAGTAAAAAGCAAAGTTTCAAGTTTCCACTTTCCAGAAATGCGGGCAGCACTGCTCATCATCTCGTTCTTGGCCGCGACGCTTGGCGCGCAGGCGGGAGAGCCCTGCGACGCAGCCTGCAAACAGGCGAAGAAAGACGCTCGCCAGGCGGAAAAGAGTTTTCGCAAAGGGCAAGGACTGGCGGAAAAGGGCCAGACCAGGCAAGCGCTTGCGGCGTTGGATGAAGCAGCACGGCTTCAGCCTTCCAACGCCGCCTACGTCACGGCGCGTGAGGTGGTGCGGCTGGCGCTGGCGCAGGAGCACATCGCGCGCGGCCAGGAACGGCTGGAGGCGGGCGAGTTGCAGGAGGCCATCACGGAATTCCGCACCGCTCTCGAACTCGACCCCGGCAACGAGGTGGCGCGCGCCCGGCTGCGCCAGGCGGAGCTTGCGGGAGCCGGCGCCGAAGCCGGCGATCCCACCGCCGCTCTGCTGCGCAAGTATTCGGCGCTCAAGATCGTTTCCGACTCGCGGGCCGTCACCCTGCAGCCGCGCCCGGGACGGCGCGACTTCCACTTCCGCGGGACGGCGCGCAACCTGCTGAACCGGGTGGGCGCCGAATTCGGCCTCACCGTGGCGCTGGATGACTCCGTGCCCTCCACCGTGGTGCGCTTCGACCTGGAGCAGGCGGATTTCGCCGCCGCCATCGACCTGGCCTGCCGCGTGACCCGGACGTTCTGGGTGCCGCTGGCCGCCGGCCAGATCCTGATGGCGCGCGACACGCCGGAGAACCGGCGGCAGTTCCAGCCCGTGGTGCTGCGCACCTTCGAGCTGCCCGATGCGACGACCCCGGGGGAATTGAACGAGCTGGTCACCGTGCTGCGCTCGGTGCTGGAGATCCGCGCCGTCTCGGTGAACGCGTCCGCCGGCCTGATCACGGTGCGCGCGCCGCAGTCGCAGGTGGAGGCGGCTACGCGCTTTCTCGAAGATCTGCTCGCCGGACCGGCGCAGGTCATGCTGGATGTGAAAGTCTTCGAAATCGACCGCAGGGTGACCCGCGAGCTGGGCCTGGACCTGCCGCTGCAGTTCCGCATCTTCAACGTGCCCACTGAAGCCCGGCAACTGCTGCAAGCGGCGGGCGGGCAGAGCCTGATCGATCAGCTCATCGCCTCCGGCGGCCTGAACCAGGTGGACCCGGCGGCGGTGGCGGCGGTACTGGCCCAGTTGCGGGGAGGCACGGTGCTGACCCAGAGTTTCGCGGCCTTCGGCGGCGGCATCACGCTCACCGGCATCACCTTTCCACAGGCGACCCTCAACGTGCTGTTCAACGAATCCAACGTGCGCATGCTGGAGCACGCCAGCCTGCGCACCGCCCACGGCAAGGAGACGGTGCTGCGCATCGGCCAGCGCTTCCCCATCCTGACCGCCAGCTTCAGCCCCATCCTCAACAGTCCGGCGCTCGCCCGGGTCATCCAGAACCAGAGCTTCCAGCCGGCCTTCCCCTCGTTCAACTACGAAGACCTTGGACTCAACATCAAGGCCACGCCCTTCGTGCTGGGCAAGGAGGACGTGACCCTGAAGCTGGAGGTGGAACTCAAAGCACTGAGCGGCCAGTCGCTGAACAGCGTCCCCATCCTGAGCAACCGGCTGTACACCGGCAGCGTCACCGTGCGGCGGGGCGAGACGGCCGTCGTATCGGGCATCGTGAGCCAATCGGAGCAGAAAGCGTTCAGCCGCCTGCCCGGGCTGGGCCACTTGCCATTCATCGGGCGCCCGTTCGTCAACGAGAACCTGGAGAAGACGGATAACCAGTTCCTCGTACTGGTGACCCCTTACATCGTCCGGTTGCCGCAGGCGGAGATGGTAGCGGCACCGTAAGAGCGGGTATCAGGTCTCAGGTCTCGGGAAACGCGAAGTTGCGGCGTTCCATGTCTGCGCGTTGTAGTGCGCAAACGTGGCGGTCAGAAGGGCATGCCACTCCCATCGCGGCGCCACCGAGTCCAGGCTACTTGGGCTCGACCAACCGGTTGTATCTCTTCAGGATTTCGCGCAGGCGGTCGTGAGGCAGGGCGATCACGGTGCGGCCATCCACGCCGGTCATGGTCTCCGCAGCCACCATGGCGTTGACGATGGCTTCCTCGGTAGCTTCGACCGTAGCCGCAAACAGCCCGCCCATGCTGTCGTTGGGAAGCATGGTGAGGGCGCGCGTACCCTTGGCTTCCGCGGCTCCGGGGTTGGCGGTCGAGAAGGCGATGAAGATATCGCCGGAGCCGTTACCGCTGACCGAGCCCATGCGCCCCAGGGCGAGCGAGACGCGGCGAGCCAGGCGCTTCAACTGGTGCGGCAGCAGCGGCGCGTCCGTGGCCACCACCACGATGATCGAGCCGGTTTCCTGCGGGTACACCAGTTGCTCGCGGATCTCGCGGCCCACAGGCACACCGGCGATCCTCAGTTGGTCGCGCAGCCCGTAGTTGCACTGCACTAGCACACCCACCGTGTATCCGCCGGCTTTTTCGCTCAGCTTGCGCGAGGAGGTGCCGATGCCACCCTTGAACTCGTGGCAAATCATGCCCGTGCCGCCGCCCACATTGCCCTCGGCTACCGGTCCGGGACGCGCCCCGTCCAAAGCTTCAAAAGCATTTGCAGCTTTCACGTGGAAGCCATTGATGTCATTGAGATAGCCGTCCCAGGTTTCGGCCACAACCGGCAACGACCACCAGAAGCCCTCGGTGTCCTTGCGGCCGAGCTTTACGCGGTAGGCGACCACGGCGTCACGCACCACGCCCACGCTGTGGGTGTTGGTGATCATCACCGGGCCTTCCAGAAAGCCTGATTCCTCCAGCCACGTCGTGCCGGTCATCTCGCCGTTGCCGTTGAGCGAGAACCAGGCGCCGAAAACCGGATCGGAGTTGGCGCGTCCGCGCGGCAGGATGGCGGTGACGCCGGTGCGCACCGGGCCCTTCCCCGTTTCGAGCTTCCCTTCTCCGCGGATGATGGTGCTGTGCCCGACCTCGACGCCGGCCACGTCGGTGATGGCGTTCAGCGGGCCGGGTGTGCCGTCGAACGGAACGCCAAGGTCGCGGGCGCGGGGCTTGGATTGCGCGAGCACGGAAGTTGCCAGCAGCAGCACGACGATAACACGACGCATGGGAGCAAAGGCCTCCTGAGGAAGGCACATTGTAAAGGAATCGACGGTGCAGTCGGATACCTGGCAATCGTCGACTTCAGGACGAAGACGAAATATCTGCGCGGCTGTGGGCGTCTTACAAGCGGGAGTACGTACTTGGAAACCCAGTTCAATGTTTGGTTGACTTGTTTTCAGCTCCGAGCTTTGGCCCTCCCTGGAAGGCATCTAGTCGAACGCAGCACAACTCCACCAAAGATTTGGCAGGTGTCTCGTACGAAACGATTCCCCACAAACCCTGTAGCGGAACTGTGTGCATATGATCTGCTGGGGCCTGCACAACCCATGCGGCACGGCCAGCCTTAGAGACTATGAGGTTCAAGAGCTGACGCACTGTTTTCCCTTGAGCGCGCAGAGGTCCGACCTTTTCCTGCTTGCTCCCGGTCGCGAAGCTGCCTGCGAAACCGCCTATCTTCGGATTAATAGCCACCTCGAGCTCCATACGCAAGAGGTTGCTGAGTTCCTGAACAGTCGCAGGCTGAGCGTCGAACTTCGCGATTCTAGTATTTAGGAGGTTCTCCTTGCCCCGCGGTCACGACCTCTTTCCCTTCTGTACCCGAAAGCTGGAACCGGCCCAAGGACTCCGAATACCGCACCGCTCCAAAGTCGGACGCCAGGCTGCGGGTCGCCGCCACCTCCCAGTAGCTCGCAAACGTCAGCCCGCTATCCCGTCGCTCTGCCGCCGACAGGCTCGCCCCGTGGTCGTACCGCGCCACCAGCGAGCGCTCCCCCGCACCGTAGCTGTACGTCAGACGCTGGCCCTCCGGCGTCACCACCACCGTCAGCCGGTTCAGCGCGTCGTACTCGAACCGGGCCACAGACGTG